>CAYZZJ010000042.1:0-13797 GCA_964482885.1 uncultured Ruminococcus sp.
TGTAGAAAAAGTACGAGTCTAAAGACCTCGTGACGCTCGTGCTAAGCGTATAGAATGACGGGACTTACTCAACTGCCCGCGGCACTTATAATCGTATTTTGTTTGTATAAGATTAAGCCAAACAGGCTATACTCATAATGGAGTAGTCTGACCAACTTACATCTTAGAGGTTTTAGTATAGCATCAAAACGGAAATTTGTCAAGTCTAAAATGCGACCAGCCAATTTGCAGAGCTGAAAAACAATGCCACGGAGCAACAATGTCCGTGGCTTGTGTTAAATATTTACGCAAATATCAGTATTGCAATAAAAAATACGATAAAGCTGATATTGACGATGATACCTGCGATAGCAGTTTTTTTCTTTTCTGATTTTAATCCCTTAAATCCAAAAACAATACCTAAAATCGAGGTCGCAATCGGAACAACAATTCCTAAAATAGAAAGATATGATACTATTCCTAATATCAAAGAAGTAATGGCAAGATGTTTGGGATTGTTCTTGCGTTCTTCTTGTTTTCTTGCTTTCTCCGCTTTTTCTGCTTCCAATCTGACCTTAGCATCTGCTTCAGCTTGAATAATAGCTTGCTTATCCGCTTCGGTTACAGTTACTTTTTGAGATTGAGCTGTTGCTTTCTTCTTTGTTTTCGGTTGAGGCTCAATGATTTGTTTTGTGCCACAATCATCACAAAACAATTGATCATCGTCTAATTCCGCTCCGCAATTGATACACTTTTTACTCATAATGAAATCCTTTCTATGTATGAATTATATTTTATTTCCGCATTTACCGCAAAAAGATTTGCCGGGCTTTATACTATTTCCGCAATTCGGACATATTATAGCTTCTGCTGAGTTGCTTGTTGTTGGAGAATCAGCTATTTCCAATTTGTTTCCGCAATATTTACAGAACTTCTTTGTGCCATTATTTTCTTTTCCGCAAGAAGCACAAATTATGATAGTCGTTGGTTCATTATTAACAATATGCTCGGTGGATATATTCTCTGAGGGCACATCCTCCTCCGTTGTTTCTTCTGAAACAGTATTATCAACTTCTATTAGTTGATGTCCGCACTTGCTACAGAACCGAGAATTAACTTTGACATAGCCTCCGCACTCTGGGCAAATGCTTGAATCGGTAAAATTACCATTTGCATCAACAAAGCGATGACAATTAGAACATATCTTTTCAGATTTCAGAACATATTTCCCGCATATACATTTAACGCCTTCGGGACTTAATATTTTACCAAGTTGAATACGTTGATCGATGTAAATATGTTTTATTAGTTGAGAGGATCTGTAAATTAACTCTGCCAAGAAATTTTGTTCTTCTATGGTCATTTCACCTATATGGATTTCAAATTTATAACTGCCTCCAGAGGTAGTGGTTAATAAATAATCATTGCCTCCCAACGCTGTTATATCTTTAATCTCCGTTAGAGCAAAAGTTTCGTTTTCCTCAGAGAGTAACTGCTTTGAAAAGATTCTCAAATTCAGATTGGTGAATAAAACTCCCGATTTTCCTTTTCCCTTATTGCTGAATAGTCCAACAGATCTATCAATGATCGCTAATGCTGTTTCTTGTGGTTGCATTAAACAGATTTGCTCGAAAACGACTTTAGTTTCTTCAAGGTTTCCACATTTACCGAGAATGCCAAATATGGATTTTGTCTTTTCGTTGGCGTTTCCTTTTACTGTGAGGGCATATAAGGATTCCAATATATCCGGCGGATTTCTAAGCACAAGTTCACATTTGAATCTTGTATTTAATTCATTCTTGAATTTTTGTGATGAATAAGCTCCACACGAAACCGCTTCAAAAGCATCATTGTCAAAAATGTTTTTGTTGTCTAATATATCGTTAAAAACTTCAATATCGTGCTTGATTTCATTTGCTTCTGACTCAGTATCGTACAGAACACCTTCGACAGTTCTCTTTATTTTATCTGCAATCTCAAGATAATCGTTTAGCGTTTTAATCGTAGAGCACTTCGACGGAGCAACATCGTGGTCTTTGCAAAATGCTTCAATCTTTGATATGGTTTTTTTAATATCTGCTTCATATGTAACCGACGCATTTATACGATTTTTAGAATGAATAAAATTCGGACAATGTTCTTCACACATCTTTGTGCCGTAATTTTCTACAAATTTTGAGATGTATTTTTCGAGGGGAATATCAAAGTACGAAGCCATCTGGACAAGATCGCCAGTTTTATCACCGAAATAGATCCATATTGTTTCGTATATCTCGTTGTTATAATAGTTTAACTTTAATGCTTCCGCAAGCATTTCACGTTCACGAGCTTCGGGAATATTGCCACTTGCAAAGTTGTTAAATATGGCATTACCTTTTTCTCTGCTTTCAGATGATTGAAATTCAAAGCTCATATTTTTTTCTTTTTTCAGTATGGCACGCATTTCTTTCATTACATCCCATACAAAATCACCCGCATCTTCGGTTAATCTATCTTTGTATGATGAATATAATTGACTTTTGTTGGCAGATGCCGCTATGCTACTACCTATATTGCCAACCATATTGGCAGCAGAATGTGCAAGTCCACTTGCCGCATTCATAGCTCCTGCGGTAGCCATACCTTTGACCGCACCAGAAAACCCAAAGCCGCCTCCCACAACTCTGCCACGACCGGCTTTGCGCGCTCTTCTATAATCTGCCATATCTTCTTTGTGACCATCTATTTCAATTACTTTATGCATCATTTCGTGCGCATTGTCTTCAAGTGTGTCAAAGCAATTATTAAAAAACAACTCGCTAAGCAAATCGTAATCTATGGTATAAATACCATTAGCCTGCAATATTTCAAGAGCTTTGGGTGTAACTAAATCTGTTAATTTGTGCATAATTGCATCAAGATTTTCCCAAACTCGATCACAGCTATACTGGGACGAATACCAATTTCTAAACAAGTCTTTAGATTGTTGAATGTAAGGAAGAAAAACTTTTTTTATAAAATAAGCATTCTCTATGCCCGTTGATACCTTTATTTCTGTATCCAATATTTTATATATTGTCATATCGGTCACCCTCCCGAAAGTCCGTTACCACATAATTCTCGTTATGTGGTAATATAGCACACAAAATATAAAAGCGCAATACAATCGTACTGCGCTCAACAAGACCAATGAAAAAGTCGAAATCTTCATTGGTCTGCTTTCTATGCTTATTTTTGTAAATTTTTATCTAAAATCGTCATATTATCAGCTTTTTGGATTGACAAATGCCTTAAAAAGTGATATAATTACTTATGTATAATTTTTATCTACCACATAACGAGAATTATGTGGTAGATTTCCTTTTTGCCCGTTTTAACACCGCAAAAGCCCTAATTTCTGTATCTGTCTGCGGTGTATCTCGCCTGTTTCCATCGTGTAAATTCTTGTTGTGTTCACGCTGCTGTGTCCGAGAATATCAGCCAAACGCACAATATCTTTTTGCAAACTGTAATAAGTGCGTGCGAAAAGATGACGGAGGTTGTGGGGAAATACCTTCTTCTCCGACACGTTCGCCGCCTTACATAGTTTTTTCATATCACTCCAAATATTCGATCTATCAAGCGGATTGCCGTTCTTCGTCACGAACACGGCGCCGCTTTTTATTTTTTGCTCTTTGATATACTGCTTCAAGATATGACAAAGCTTCTTCGGCAAGAAAACTTGTCTGCGCTTACCCTTGCAGTTGATTTCAGCAATACCGCGCGATACTGCTTCGACAGTAACGTAGCGCACCTCGGACACACGGATACCCGTGGAGCATATCGTCTGCATCAAGAGATATAACCGCTCATTTTTCTTCTGTTTCGCCGCTTGTAATAGACGATCATACTCGGCTTTGGTCAATTCCTTATCCGTTGAAGCAAAAATCTGCTTTTGGATCTTAAGGTTCTTAACTCTCAAATCGTACCACTCCATAAAATTGAAAAAGCAATTAAGTGATGAGAGCGCGGCGTTCACACTCGCAGGGGCATAACGCTCGCAAAGATATGATTTATAGGCAAGAACATCTGCTTTGCATAATTCCTGCTCGCCAAGCCATATTTGAAATTCACCCACATCGTGAAGATACTTGTTGACGGTTGCCGCCGCCTTTTCCTCGTTAATTAGATAGTCATTGAATGATTTTATTATTTCTGTTGTTATTTTTCTCATATTCTATCATCCTCCTTCTACCTAATTATTTTATCACGAACAGATGAATATATTTATGGTTGCTATTATTGTATCAAATATCTGCCAATATGAAAAGAATCCGTAGGTCATCGAAACAACCTACGGATTACAATTATTGAATTATTTTGCCTTGACTATTGCAGAGAAGCGTTCTATATCGCGGAATATCGCAAGAAGCGCATCTTTTTCGGCTATGGAATAGGTACTCAGCAGGGATTGAAGCTGTGCATCAATCTCAATGTGGGATTGGTTATTATCCACACCAATCAATGTGTCCAACGATACATCCAAAGCACTTGCTATTTGAGCGAGCGTCTTTGCGCTTGGAAATTTATTTCCGCGTTCAAGATTGCTCAAATGTTCCTTTGATATGTCCGCCATTTCTGCCAAGCACAGTTGGCTAATACCTTTTGAACGCCGAAGGTCTGCTATTCGCTGACCGAGATTGAGCCATACAGAGTTGGGGATCGGTTTCATATCAAAACCACCTCCCGCAAGACGATTTCTTCCGCGCTTGCTTTGACGTTGTTCATCTCGGCAACCCAACGGAGCATATCACGAGCTTTCAAATCCTCGTCAATACCTCTCTCGGCAGCGAGGCGAAGGATAATGGTTTCAAGCATTTTGTTTGCTTCAAGGTCAATATCGTGCAACTGAGCATTCAATTTGTTCTCGGTTAAAAGCGTGGTGTATCTTCCGCGCCGGTGGCTCTTGATGTAATCAAGGTGCATCCGTCCATACTTGCCAATCTGATAGTCGGTCTGTTCGGGAAGTGCAATATCGGGAATGAGGTGTCCGTTTTCCTCGCGGTAAGTTCCACCGAGATTTTCATAAATGTTTCCAAAGTTCTTTTTCATTGTAGTATCCTCCAAAATTAGATTTTGATTTTACTACAATTCATCCTCGCATCCAAACCAATCAACAAAGTTTGAAGGGAACCTGCTCTATCGCAGGTTCCCTTCGTGGTGAGTTTTTTTATTGGACGGGAGCGGGACTGCGCCGCAAGAAGCGGCGCTTAGCCCATAGGCGAAAGCTCAACAAAGAGATTTCGCCGCCTAAATCGCCTCGCGATTTAGCGCAGATAATGCGCAATAAAGCGCATTTTCTGACGTAATACCGCGACACCACTCACTTCGGTGAGTGCTTTGTTTTTTTGTAGCAGAAGGCAGTTTTATTTGTTTTGTCAAAGGTATTTACAAATTATCGGAAGCGTGGTATAATAAATATGCCAAACAAAGCCGAATAACTCACTAGGATAAACGCCCTATTTTTTAGGGTGTTCTATACCCTTTTCCATTTTTGCAAGTCAGATTAAAACAGGCAAAAGCGCTTGCTCCGCTGACTTGCATTTGGTGTTTATCCGTGTAGTTGGTTTTGTTTGGCGACAATTGGAGTTGGCGTTTTTCGGTGCGTGACTTCGGTTGCGCACCTTTTTACGTGCCATGCTGAAAGGGGTATATATGAAGACCACTCGAAAAAAGATAATTGACATTACAGGTGTCGAGCTTACGCCGGGAGAGCCTGCCGTCTGTCTTGGCAACGGAGAGCAAGGGTTTGAATGTTGTTGCGACGAGTGCGATTATTACTTGATTTGCTTTCCTGAATTGATTTGAAAAGCAAAGATTAAGCATTACCGCAATCTAAGTAATCGAACAAAGTAAAAAAATGGCAGAGGGTGTGAAAATCCTCTGTCATTTTTTACGCTTGCCCACACTTTGGGTTCACCGGCTGTGGCATGTATTTGTAGGGCGGTGGCTTGCTGCCGCCGTCTCTGTCTTGAAGGTGGCATAGTCGAGCTTTAGAGATTCACGTAGGGCACGCTAAGCCAATATCTCCCCAAGCACCTTCTCGATAGCAAAGGCTATGTAGGTTTGTCCAAGGTCGTTCGGGTGGCATCTCTCGAGCGTAGCAATATCCTCAACTCCGTCGTAGATATGCGAGCCGTCGATAAAGTAGACGTTCTTATCGCCTGCGGCAACCGCATTATCGTAGGTTGCCTTGATTATAGCCTTGCGCTCCTCTCGCTTTGCAGCCATGCTATCCATGGAGGTTCTCGTCAGCATAATGATGGGAATATCGGGGTGAGAGCGCCTGATGCGCTTAAACATTTTCTCATGAGTTGCCTTAAGATACTCAGGAGAGGGCGCATTATGGTCATAATCGTAAATAAATATTTGCATATCAAGCCCCGATATATACTCTGCCATCTCGTCTTCGGCTTTTCCCGATCCCGAAAATCCGAGATTTATAAAGTCGCAGCCGAACGCTCTCGATGCCTGAGCTGCGAAAGCATTTCCGGGGCGTGAAGCGCACGCTCCCTGCGTTATCGAGTTGCCGTAATATACGATTAACTCGTCACGGGGATAGGGATCCGCAGGCAAAAGCGAAGCATCTGTGAGAACTCCGACCCGTAGCTCTGCAACGTCGCTGTATAGCGGCATATTTATGGTGATCTCGCGCATTTTGCGCCCACCCTCAATATTAAATCTTGACTCATAGCTGTCCACCATATCGTAAGGAGGCATGAAGGCGGCGTAAAAGCGCTCCTTATCCTCCCCCTCCTCGCGCACGTAGAGGTCAAGTCCGACCGAGCCTAAAAGCGTGAAGTGCGAGGTTCTGTAGCAGCTGTCATATTTCACCGATATTGCCACGACGTCGCTATCCGTCTTAAAGCGAACTCTGCCGCCCGAGGTATTTGTGTGAAGCGTATATACCTTGTCGCTCACAGACCTTGCCACGTCCTCGGGCATTCTGCGGAAGAGACCCCCTCATAGAATACACCGTGTACCGAGAACGGCTCGTCAAGCGCGCTTCTGAAGGTCAGATCGTCCTTTACTATTACCTTTTCTACGTTGAGTCTTGAATCCACGCGTTTCATATTAATCTCCAAAAGAGCTTTTCCCGAGCTTAAATTTCCGCAAGCTCATCGGCAAGTGCCGCTATATCTGCACTAGCCTGATCGTTCAGCGCCGAGGTTACCTTAACCGACCTCTCGGCAAAGGATATATCCTTCTGACCCTCGAGTGCCGCGCGCATTACCTTCGCCGCCATAGGCGCCCAGCTGCCGTTTTCAATCAGCGCAACCTTGCGCGAGCGGTATCCGCGCTCGGTAAGGTGAGCAAGATACTCACGCATAAACGGGAAGACCTCGGCATTGTAGGTCACCGATGCCAAAGCAAGCTTCGTATATCTGAACGCCGCGGCAGTAGCCTCAGCCATATCGCATCTGGCAAGGTCAAAGGCTTCGACCGTAACACCGCGAGCCTCAAGCTCCTTTTTGAGCAGAAGCGCGGCAGCCCTCGTGTTGCCGTAGATAGATGCGTAGGCAATAGCCACGCCCTCCGTCTCTGCGGTATAGCTCGACCACTTATCGTAAAGATCAATGTAATATCCGAGGTTTTCCTTTAACACGGGTCCGTGCAAGGGGCATATAATCTCGATATCAAGCCCCGCCGCCTTTTTGAGTAGCGACTGCACCTGCGCACCGTATTTTCCGACGATGCCGATATAGTATCTGCGCGCCTCATCTGCCCAAGGCTCGTCCGCGTCGGTAGCGCCGAACTTACCAAAGCCGTCAGCCGAGAACAGCACCTTATCGTAAGCATCATAGGTCACGATAACCTCGGGCCAATGCACCATTGGAGCGGTCACGAAGGTAAGCTCGTGCTTGCCGAGCGAGAGCTTACTTCCCTCTCCTACGACAATCTGCCTGTCCCCAAAATCAGAGCCGAAGAAGCCTCGCATCATGACGAACGCCTTTTGCGACGCCACTATTTTAGCCTCGGGGTACTCCTCTACGAAGCGCATAATATTAGCCGAGTGATCCGGCTCCATATGCTGAACTATCAGATAATCGGGCACCCTCTCGCCAAGCACGCCCGAAAGATTGTCGAGCCACGCATCGCCAAAGCGCGCATCAACCGTATCAAAAACAGCTATTTTCTCATCAACAATAACGTAGGAGTTGTACGCCATACCGTTCGGCACGTGATACTGACCCTCAAAAAGGTCGATCTCCCTGTCGTTTACGCCAATGTACTTTATATCGTTAGTCACTATCATTTTTTCTCTCCCTGATTATAATTCAATTTTTGCAAGTCCTGCCTCAGACGTCTCCTTATAAGAGGAGTGCAAATCGCGTCCCGTCTGCCTCATAGTTTCGACAACGTGATCGAACGAGATCTTCCTCGTATCCCAAAGGAAGCTCGCGAGATTCACCGCGTTTATGGCACGCATAGCGGCAACCGCATTACGCTCGATGCAGGGTATCTGCACAAGGCCGCATATCGGGTCGCAGGTAAGACCGAGGTGATGCTCTATCGCTATCTCCGCAGCATATTCTATCTTGTCTATATTCAGCCCGAACAGCTCTGCAAGCGCCGCAGATGCCATAGCACACGCCGAGCCTATCTCAGCCTGACAGCCGCATTCGGCACCCGATATAGATGCATTCGTTTTTATTATATTTCCTATAACTCCGGCGGTTATGAGTGCGTCAATTATCCGCTCGTCACTAAGCCTGTGCTTCTCCTGCTGATAGTAAAGCACCGCAGGCAGAACACCCGAGGCTCCGCAGGTGGGCGCGGTTACAATTCTCTCTCCCGAGGCATTCTGCTCGCTTACCGCGAATGCGTATGAGCAGACAACTCGGTTCTCTCTCGTTTCCGCAGACTCGTCTATGTGCTGGCTGTTATAAAGAGCGCGCGCCTTCTTATGAACACCGAGGCCGCCCGGGAGTATTCCCTCATCGTCAAGCCCACTCCTGATAGACGCCTTCATCGCCTCCCAGATGCCGCGCATATAGTCACGGAAGCCCTCTCCCTCAATGCTCTCAGCCCATTCGTATATACGCATACGTCGAGTACGGCAATGCTCGGCAATCTCCGAAAAGCTGTCAAGCTCGTAAACCCTCGCAGGCGGCACGACCTCGCTGCTGTCAAAAACTATACTTCCGCCGCCGACGCTCTGCACCCTCGCGCGGTCTATCACAACGCCCTCACGGTATGCGACAAGGTCCATGGTATTCGGGTGAGGAAGTGCGGTTGCCGTCATGTTGAATATAACGCTGCACTTGGTGGGTGCAAGCGTCTTTTCTATAACCACGTCGGTGCCGTGACCCTTACCCGTTTTTGCGAGCGAGCCGTAGAGCGTAACCTCGTAGGCATCTGCATCGGGATTGCGCTCGCGAAATGCGATGCAGGCTCTCTCAGGCCCTATAGTGTGGGAGCTTGACGGTCCTCTGCCTATCTTGTAAAGCTCGGTTATCGACTCCATGCCCAAGGGTCTTACGCGCTCAGGCTCCGAGGGCTGCTCCGCGCCGAGAAAATACTCGAACGGTATACCGAATATCACCGCCAGCCTTATCATATTTTCCGCGGTAGGACGGGTAATTCCCTTCTCCCATTTTGACACCGCGCGGTCAGAAACCCCGAGCATCTCGCCAAGCTCGCGCTGGGATATCCCCTTCGCCTGCCTTAATTCCTTAATTTTGTCGGTGCGGAATTCCATAAAGTCTCCTTCTGCCCTATATACGTAGCCATATAAGCTTAGGCGAAGCTCTTGACACGCCTCATATACAGCGCTTCTATGCTATACACCATTATACAACAAAGCGCGCACATAATAAAGGGGTTTTCGAAAATTTCCTGAAATTTCTCAACCGTAGGTTGATTTTTTACATAAAATCCCACCGCAGGGTCGCACCCTCCATATTTTCATTGACTATTTGTAAAATCTATGGTACTATATTTCCTGTAACGAAATCATCTTATCGGGAGGAAAAATGGCAGAATTCGACAGCATCAACTCTACGGAATATTCCTATGAGCAAAAGAACGAGGGCAAGGTAAGGACAAAGCGCACGCTTATGATAGTAGCCTACGCACTTTTCACACTCGGATTTTTTATTTTTTGTATGTCGGTCATTCCCTATCTCTTTGCAATAGGTCCGCTTATCCTCTACATACTCGTGCTTTGCACCTGGCGACTTGTTAAGTTCGACTGCTATTGGGACTTCGGCGGCGGTATGCTCAGAATAGGCAAAATCAAGGTAAACAAGGACGGCAGACACAAGATGCCGAGGCTAGAGATACACGTCAAGGAGGCGCTCGACATCGGCTACTACGAATCGCAAAGTCAGCTCGCATCAGCAGCGCGTATATACGACTACTCCGAATCCCCCACCTCCGATAAGCGCATATATATAATATTCAAGGAGGGCGACAAAACCTCCGCCGTTATCATAGAGGGCACGGCAAGGCTCGGCTCTCTGCTCACCTCCTTCTGCGATCGGGCGCACGATATAAAGGGTAAAGCATTCCACGGCTGATAAAACGTGTTCTCCGTTAAGGATAACGCGCTGACTTCACTCGTGCAGAGCACGAACTTCACTGTGCATAACGCAACTTCACTTTTGCAAAAAAGCTGCTTACAGCTTGCGCATAAAACTTCACCAATATAACAAAAACACCGCAAATGCGAGCAAAGCTTTGCATTTGCGGTGTATTTTTTCGTTCTGTTAATTATTTTTGCCTCTGGCAGCAGCTATTCTTACCTCGGCAGCGGCGGTTCTCTCCTTCGCTGCGGCGATCTCTGCCTCGCGCTCGCACTGCATCTTTACCTGTCTTTCAGCGGGTGACATCTTTGCCTCCTCCCAGGTTGCTCTCGACTCTGCACGAGCCGCCTCAAAATTAGCCTTGTCTACCTCGTGCTGCTCCTTAGCGCTTCTTCTCATATCGGCAAATGCCTTTTTGAAAAACTCAAACATACCATATCTCCTTATATAATAGTTTTCTTTTTGCCTCTCGGCTGATTACACTTACATTATATAATTCGAATGTTAAAGGATTTTTTAGGATATGTTCAGGATATAAAAATGTTTTGTTTTTGTTTTGTTAAGGCACCCGTGCCTCGTCACGGACTTCACTATCGCAAGCCTCACCGCACTCCCTATCAGACACGGCACACACCGCCTCGGGTATAAGCGACTTATTTATTACAGGTAGCTTATTATGGCTGATTACGGCAACAACGGCAAACGCCACAGCGCCAATCGTGCAGATTATCATATCCATAACGGTATCAATAATGCCGATATCGAGGTAACCGCCCTCAATGACGTAGCTCTCACCCTCGCCGTAATAAATTACGGTTTCATATATGCCGTCAAGAATTACGGGATTGGGGCGGCCGCCGCCAAGCACGAAGGACTTGAAGCCGTCTATCAGGGTATCGTCCATAGTTTCCATGCCGAGAACTATGGTGCACATATATTCGTGTATCTCCCACACCACGGCTATACCGAGGCTGAAGCAGAGCGCGAAGACAACGGCTCCCGCAAATTTCCTCGCCCCCTCGGCCCTGCCGAAGAAGCGCTCCGCAAGTGCAAAGCCAAGCGCCGCGAAAAGAACCCCCGACAGCCCGTGAAGCAGGGTGTCAAAGTGCGGAAAAATCGAGTAAAAGGCGAAGGGCGAGCCGAGAATGCTGCCGCCCGCGATAACGTACACAAGGGTAACAAATGCAGCACCGCACCGCATACCTATAAGATACTCCGCGATAGGCACGGCAGGCACGAAAAGTATAAACAGCACCGACATAGCGAGATAGCTGGCCTTGAAATTAACTGTCCACCAAACGCTGGAAAACAAGCAAAATGCCAGATAAAACGCCGATATCACAACAAATGCGCGATCGGAAAGCTTCGAGCGCATATGAGATAGCAGGCCCTTAAAGGTGAGCTTTGTCATAATTAAAACGTCCTTTCATTTTTTCTACCGCAAGCACGGACTGACAAGTATTATAGCATACCGATGTTAAGGATTTATTTCGGATTTGTTAAGTCATTTATTTCATTATCCTCGAAGAGCCTTGCTCCTGTAATATGTCTGCTCGGAGTTGAAGCCAGCCTCATATATAAGTGAGCGCAGAGATTGTGCATCACCATGCGCGAGCCTCTCATTTATGTATGATATCCTGAGGGCGTTTATATATCTGTTAAGCCCGCTTTTTACGTATTTATTGAACACGCGCGATATATGCTCGGGGATATAGCCAAGCGCCCTCGATATAGTATATCTCGTTACGTCCTCACGATAATGCAGCTGTATATAGGTAAGTATATTTCTGACGAGTGACACCTCACCGCGCTCCCTCGCGTCCGAGAACGTGAGCCTGTCATAAAGCAAAGCTAATATAAGACGCGCAGCCGCTCCTTCGCATACTACAACACCTCGCTGCATCGCTGGTACGTTGAGAACGGCGCGTTCGAGATACTTATAGGCGCATCGTCGTGCGATATCAGGCTTAAAAAGAGGCTCGATATCGAGCTTCCCTTCGAGGAGCAGATGACCTTTGTGGTACACCCCGCGACAATATAAAGCGAGTATAAGAAAGAGGCACGGGCGAATATCATTTTCGCCCGTACCGAATATAATGACGTAGGAAGATTTAAGGTTTTTTCAAAAGGTTTTGATAATCTCTTGACAAACCGCAAAAGCTTTGATATAATGTTATAGCAATCAAGCGTCTGGTGACGTAGCCAAGTGGTAAGGCCCCGGTCTGCAACACCGTTATCCGCCGGTTCAAATCCGGCCGTCACCTCCAAAGAAAAACAGCACCCATCGTCGGGTGCTGTTTTTCTTTCCTTTGGAGTTGACAGCCTAGGATTTGAATCTGCAGCGCTAAAAAAGCAAAGAAAGAATATTCCGCCTTGACACAGGCAAAAATGATTGATATACTAAACAAGGAATGAGAGGTGACTTCAGTGGGAAAATTCTCGGGAATTTTAATTTGCACCGACCTTGACGGCACGCTTTTCAGAGATGATAAAACCATCTCCGAGGAAAACAAGGCAGCAAGTGAATATTTTATGCGCGAGGGCGGCTACTTCACCTTCGTCACGGGTAGAATGCCATGCTACGCCACCTCGGCATATGAGGCTGTCGGGCCGAACGCCCCCTTCGGGTGTATTAACGGCGGAGGGCTTTACGACGGCGAGCGCGGGGAGTACGTGTGGTCATGCACGCTTACCGACGAGATAACCGAAATTGTAGACGTAATCGAGAAAGAGTTCCCGGACGTCGGCATCCACCCATGCTGTCTTGATAAGTTATACTGCACCACCGACAACCGCGTGACAAGGGCTTTCCGCAGGATAACAGGCCTACCGAAAATAGAATGTGCCTACCGCGATATACCCACGCCCGTCGCGCAGATAATTCTCGGCATCGACAGCGAGGAGGTAATAGAGGAAGTAACAAGAACTCTAAAGGGGCACCCACTCTTCCCGCTCTACGACGTTATCCGCTCCGAGGAAACACTATTACAGATACAGCCCAAGGGTATAAACAAGGGCAACTCTATAATAAAGCTTTCCGAGCATCTCGGCATAAGCCGGGGTAAAACCATAGCCGTCGGCGACTATGACAACGACGTAGGAATGTTAAGAGCAGCAAAGCTCGGCATAGCCGTTGCCAACGCAAGCCCCGCGGCAAAAGCGGCTGCAGACCTCGTCACCGTCAGCAACGAGCAGCACGCGATAGCACAAATTATCCACGATATAGAAAACGGAAAAATCACTATATAGCACGCGATAACGTGCAAAATGT
>CAYZZJ010000043.1:0-13264 GCA_964482885.1 uncultured Ruminococcus sp.
CGATTTGGGTCCCTATCCCAAATCGTCGCATAGCGATACCGAAAATTAATTAACTATTTGTGCGGTCGCCACAGGCGACGGAACGGAGATTAAAATGCACGAAAAAATAACGGGGGCGAGCTTGCCCTCGGTAATGGCGCTTGCATACCTCGGTGACGCGAGGCACGCCCTTTACGTCAGGGATATGCTCGTCAGGCGCGGTATGTCAAAATCGAGCGATCTTAATCGCGCCGCCCTCGGCTACGTTACCGCTGAGGCGCAGGCTGCAATGTACAGGAAAATAGAGAGTATGCTATCCGATGACGAGCGCGACGTCGCGAGGCGCGCGGCAAATTCGGGGCATCTCAACAGACCAAAGCACGCCTCCCCTGCGGACTATCGCGCGGCAACGGGCTTTGAGGCGCTGATCGGTATGCTATATTACATCGGAGACGAGGAAAGATTATCGGCTATATTGACCGAAGCACATAAGGAGAAGGAAAATGATACAGAGAATTAAGGGCACAATGGATATACTCCCCGGCGAAACACCCCTGTTCCGCTACATTGAGGGGATAATGCGCGAGGAGGCGGAGAAGTACGGCTACGGCGAGATACGCACTCCTACCTTTGAGAACACCGAGCTGTTCGTTCGCGGCGTCGGCGATACCACCGACGTTGTTCAGAAGGAGATGTACACCTTTGCCGACCGTGACGAGAACAGATCTATATCTCTGCGCCCCGAGGGCACCGCATCGGTTGCGCGTGCTATCATTGAGAACGGCAAATGCTCCGATCCTATGCCCCTTAAGTATTACTACATAATCTCCTGCTTCCGTCATGAGAAGCCGCAGGCGGGCAGAAGCCGTGAGTTCTTCCAGTTCGGTACCGAGACCTTCGGCTCCGACAGCCCTGCATCGGACGCTACCGTAATTGCGCTTGCGGCATCGGTGCTTCGCAGGCTCAAGCTCACGAACGTGAAGCTGCATATCAACTCTATCGGCTGCAAGGAGTGCCGCCCAACCTATCGTGAGGCGCTCGTTAAGCACTTTGATGCAAAGAAAGGTTGTCTTTGCGACACCTGTAAGGATAGACTGGGCAAAAATCCGCTTCGCCTTCTCGACTGTAAAAATCCCGATTGCCACGAGATAGCGCTCGGCGCACCTAAGACCGTGGACCACCTTTGCGAGAGCTGTGAGAGTAAATTCAATATGTTAAAGAGCGCGCTCGGTTCTATGGGCATCGAGTACGTGGTAGATCCCTCTATCGTTCGCGGTCTTGACTATTATACCGGCGTTGTATTTGAGTTTATAGCAGAGGGCATCGGCGCGCAGTCCACCGTCTGCGGCGGCGGAAGGTACGACGGTCTTGTCGAGTCGCTCGGCGGACCTAAGCTCTCGGGCATCGGCTTCGGCATGGGTATTACAAGACTTATTCTTGCTATGAAGGAGCTTGGAGTTGCGGATATTGCGCCCGCACACCCCGTGCTTTATATAGCCGCGCTCGGCGAGAGAGCTACCGTTAAGGCGCTCGAGATATCCGAGAGACTTCGCCGCGCGGGTCGCTACGTTGAGTGCGATATCGTTGGCAGAAGTCTTAAGGCGCAGATGAAGTATGCCAATAAGATCGGTGCTGAGTATGCGCTGATT
Source organism: uncultured Ruminococcus sp. (assembly GCA_964482885.1). Lineage (GTDB taxonomy): Bacteria > Bacillota > Clostridia > Oscillospirales > CAG-272 > UBA1740. Next base: position 1,629 of record CAYZZJ010000043.1, read on the forward strand.
ATCGGAGATTCCGAGGTAGATGCGGGCAGCGCTCAGCTCAGAAATATGTCCGACGGTGAGCAGCGCGAGGTTCTGCTCGATTCCTTTGATCTTGTATGACGAGTAAGGACAGGCTTGATTTTCTACCGGTCTCTGCCGCTGACGTCAGAGAGCGCGGGTGGTCGGACGTTGACTTCGTATACGTGACGGGTGATGCTTACGTTGATCACCCGTCCTTTGGCGTTGCCATAATATCAAGAGTGCTTGAGGCTGCGGGCTATCGCGTAGCTATCCTCTCTCAGCCCGATTATAAGAGCGCCGAGGATTTCAAGCGCTTCGGCAGGCCGAGGCTCGGCTTCCTCGTCACCTCGGGTAACATAGATTCTATGGTAGCGCACTATACCGTGTCAAAAAAACGCCGCACCTACGACTATTATTCCCCCGGCGGTAAAATGGGTGCGCGCCCCGATCGCGCTGTCATAGTATACTGCAACAGAATACGCGAGGCGTACGGTGACGTGCCTATCGTCATAGGCGGTCTTGAGGCGTCGCTGCGCAGATTTGCGCACTACGATTACTGGGACGACAGGGTGCGCCGCAGTATCCTTGTGGACTCGCGTGCCGATCTTTTGTCGTACGGTATGGGCGAAAACACTCTCCTTCGCGTGGCGGAGCTTCTGTCGCGCGGAGTGCCGATCAAAAAGATACGTGACGTCAAGGGCACCGTATGGCTCGGTAAGCGCGGCGACGCGGTTCACTATGATTCTATCGAGGTCGGTGACTTTGACACTCTCAAGGAGGATAAGCGCGCCTATGCCAAGGCGTTCGCCATTCAGTATAAAAATACCGATTCGGTTCACGGTCGAGCTATAATAGAATATTACGGCGACAAGATGCTGGTTGAGAATCCCCCTATGCCGCCGCTTGAGCGTGAGGAGCTTGATCGCGTCTACGCGCTCTCCTTCGCGCGTGACTATCACCCGGATTACGAGGAGCTTGGCGGAGTACCCGCTATCACCGAGGTTAAGTTCTCGATAACGCACAACCGCGGCTGCTTTGGCGCTTGCAACTTCTGCGCTCTGGCATTCCATCAGGGACGCGAGGTGCGCTCGCGCAGCGAGGAGAGCGTTATTGCCGAGGCACAGAAGATTGCCGCTATGCCCGACTTCAAGGGCTACATAAACGACGTCGGCGGACCTACCGCGAACTTCCGCTATCCCTCCTGCGAGGAGCAGAAAAAGTGCGGAGTCTGCCCCTCTAAGAAGTGCCTTGCCCCCACCCCGTGTAAGAATTTGCGCGTAGATCACAGCGAGTATGCGCATATGCTGCGCGAGATTGAGAAGATACCGCGCATTAAAAAGGTATTCGTGCGCTCGGGTATAAGGTTTGACTATCTCATTCTCGATGAGGACGAGAGCTTCTTCCGTCAGCTGGTTACTCACCACGTGTCGGGTCAGCTGAAGGTAGCCCCCGAGCATTGCTCGCTCGGCGCTCTTATGGCTATGGGCAAGCCGCCGATTGAGGTGTTCGAGCGCTTCAAAAAGCGCTTCTTCGAGATCAGCCGCGAGGCAAATCTCGAGCAGTATCTCGTCCCCTACCTTATGTCGAGTCACCCGGGTACGACCATGAACGATGCCGTTAATATGGCGCTGTGGCTTAAGGAATGGGGCTATTCCCCCGAGCAGGTGCAGGATTTCTACCCGACGCCCGGAACTATATCTACCGTTATGTATTATACCGGCATAAATCCTATGACCGGAAAGAACGTATACGTTGCCACCGATTATCGTGAGAAGCAGCTGCAGCGTGCGCTGCTACAGTTCTCGCGCCCCGAGAACGCAAATCTTGTAAGAGAGGCGCTGACTATCGCGGGCAGAGAGGACCTCATCGGCACAGCGCCCGGCTGCCTTGTCAGACCTGCGCGCGGCAGCAGTGCGGCATATATTCCGAGGAAGAATGCAGGACGGTCAAAGCAGGGCGCACACGCCTCGCGCGGTGCTAAGCCCTCGAAAAGGCGCGAGGCGCAAAAGCCCGAGCATTTCTACCAGCCCGTAATAGATAAGAGAGCGCCGAAGAAATCAAAGCTCGAGCGCATTTTCGGTGACGAGGCTGTGGCTATACGCCGCGAGGCAGCGAGAATGTCCGAGAAGAGCGGCGCAGCGCAAGGGAGCAAGGGGAAGCGCGACGGCTCGGCGAAGGGCAAAAGGCGCAAATAATCGGCGAAAGCGCTAAAAAGTGAACACAATTTCTATAATTACTATAGAATGTAGAAACGCAAAAAAAGCGTTTCTGTGAGTCGATAGAGTCGACTCACCCACGATTCGTTTTGTCAAAATGAATCGTGTTCTATATCATTTCAATGAATATCGGCAAATTTTCTCCCGGGATTTTATTTTCGCATGGCGAAGCCCCATCAGAAAATTTGTTGCCAAATCAAAGATTTGGCTCGAAATAGTGCGAGATAGCACTATTTCGACTTCCGATAATCATTATAATATGTGTCAATTGACAAGGCGGCGGCTTCGCAATTAGTACTACCTCTCGCAAAGAGAAAAACGAGGGCAGATTTAAGTTTTGTCACAAAAAGGTAAAAATGGGTAAAAACAAGGCGAAATGCATAAATAACGGAAAAGTGTAATTTTCTTCAAAATGTTGATTTCGATGCCTTAACCGACCGCAAAATGTTGAAAACCTGTCGGGATTCATGTCACCTGCGACAAATCCCTTGAAAATCCGTCCTTTTTCGACGCGAAGTTTTCAACATTTTCAACATTCTAAAATGTGGAAAACTCAAAAAGCTTGTCCCGGTACGTTCCCTGCAAAACGGAAAAAAGGCATATTTTGCCCCAAATACCGGGGGATTTCGTTAAAGTAATTTTCTCGTTTTTTGGGCATATCAAAGAAAAAGCAAGTGTAATTTTTACGAACGCTCGTAAGTCGAGCATAGAGGATAATATTAAATGATGCATAAAGACGTAGGAAAAGAGTTTTTAGCTGTAAAAAGAAGACTCTTTGATAAGGTCTATGGGGAGACCTTGAACCCCGAGCAAAGGCGAGCGGTATTCACCACGAAGGGGCCGCTTCTTGTGCTTGCGGGTGCGGGCAGCGGTAAGACTACCGTTCTCGTAAACAGAATAGTATATCTTATAAAGTACGGCGATGCGTACGCAACCGACGTTATACCCGACGGTGTTGATGCCGATACTGTGGAGGCGCTCAGATATGCCGAGTCGCTCTCGGCGGAGGACATTGAGAGCATACTTCCTCAGTTTATACACGAGCCGACGCCGCCGTGGTCTATTCTCGCCTTCACCTTCACCAACAAGGCTGCGGGAGAGATAAAGGACAGATTGCTTGCGCGCTTTGGCGACAGGGAGCTTGCAAACTCTATCTGGGCGGGAACCTTCCACTCTATCTGCTTACGCATACTCAGAAGGTATGCCGACAGAGTCGGGCTTCGCGAGGGCTTTTCGGTCTACGATGCCGATGACTCGAAGCGTATGATATCCCAGTGCATGAAGGAGCTGGAGATTGACGAGAAACGCCTTGCACCGAAGGCGGTTGCCTCGCTTATCAGCCGCGCAAAGGATCAGCTCGTGGAGCCTGATGAGTATGAGGTGACGAACGATCCGCGTTCTCGCGACGTGCGCGTGATATACAAATTATATAAGAAGAAAATGCTTGAGTATAATGCCGTCGATTTCGACGATATTATTCTCTACACGGTGCGCCTGCTCGACGAAAACGAGGATATAAGAGAGTATTATCAGCGCAAGTTTAAGTACGTTCTCGTCGACGAGTATCAGGATACCAACCACGCGCAGTTCGTGCTTACGACTCTGCTCTCCGGCGGATACAGAAACATTATGGTTGTCGGTGACGATGACCAGAGCATTTACCGCTTCCGCGGTGCTACTATTGAAAATATTCTTGACTTTGATAAGACCTATCCCGATGCCACGGTGGTGAAGCTTGAGCAGAACTACCGCTCTACCGCGAACATTCTCGGCGCTGCGAATGCGATAATCAAGAACAATGACGAGCGACACGAGAAGTCGCTCTGGTGCGAGAGGGGCGAGGGCGAGAAGGTTACGGTCAAGGAGGCGTACGATCAGAACGCAGAGGGCAAGTATATAGTAGAGGAGATTATCGGCGCGGTCTACAAAGAGAAGCGCTCCTACTCTGACTTTGCCGTTCTCTATAGGCTTAACGCGCTCGGCAGAACGCTTCAGACGGCGTTTGCAAAGAGTGGAATACCCTTCAGGGTTGTCGGAGATCTCGGCTTCTATGAGCGCAAGGAGATCAAGGATATGATAGCATATCTCTCCGTCTTGTCCTTCACGGGTGATAACCTCAGGCTTAAGCGCATAATCAATGAGCCGAAGCGTAAAATAGGCTCGGCTACGGTCGAGGCTGTTGAGGAGCTTGCGTCCATGAACGGGCTGTCGATGTTCGCCCTCATGGAGCGGGTAGACGAGTACCCCGTGTTGTCTAAAAGCGCTGAAAAGCTTAAGGAATTCGTAAGGCTTATAAACGGTGTGAGAGAGGAATTCTCGACGCCGTCGTCAATGCTCGAGGCTATTTACGACCGCTCGGGATACCGCGAGATGCTCGAGGCTGAGGGCTTCGAGGGAGAGGGAAAGATAGAGAATATCGGAGAGCTTATATCCGCTGCGGTCGAGTACGAGAGAAAAATGACTGAGGCGGAGGGCGAGCCGACGCTTCTAGGCTTCCTTGAGGAGGTCGCGCTGATTACCTCTGTCGACAAATACGACGAGAACGCCGATGCCGTCGTTCTTATGACGGTGCATGCCGCGAAGGGACTTGAGTTCCCGGTTGTGTTCCTTGCCGGTATGGAGGACGGAATTTTCCCATCCGAGTCGGACAGGAATGATAAGTCCGAGATGAACGAGGAGCGCAGGCTTGCTTACGTAGCCATAACCCGTGCTAAGGATAAGCTTTATATAACCTATGCGAAATCGAGAATGATGTACGGCCGTACGGTATACGGCATGCTGTCCTCTTTCATTCGTGAGGAGGTCCCCCCGCAGTATCTGGTGCGTGACATACCCCGCCGCGAGCCGCCGAGACAGACGGGCTACGGCTACGGACAGTCGGGTACAAGAAGCTACGCGCGCGAGACGGTATCTCAAAGCAGCGAGATGCGACATTCTGTAAGAACAACGCCGCAGGTCGGAGCGCGCACCGGTGGCAGGAGGACTGCCGAATCCTTTGGCGTAGAGCGTCTTGCCGTAGGCACGAGAGTGGCGCACGCTGTGTTTGGCGAGGGTACTATAAAGGGCGTTAAGGATATAGGCGGAGATATACTCTACGAGGTCAGATTTGATGACGGAGTAGAAAAGAAGCTTATGGCAACCTACGCTAAGCTGCGCAAGATTTAGATTTGATATTTTTAGTATTGATTATTTAACGGCTTTGATATATGCCGCTTTTGACAATGATTGTTGACAAAACGTGCGTTATTTTCGGGCTTTTCACAAAAAACGGAGATTAAAGAATGGCGAAGTGTGTTATATTCGACCTTGACGGAACTATACTTGATACTATCAGCACGATTACGTACTACGTTAATAAGACGCTCATAGGCGAGGGTATAGAGCCTGTCGAAGAGGAGCAGTGCAAATATTTCGCGGGCAACGGCGCGAGGGCGCTTATCGAGCGCGCTCTTAAATATCGCGGTATAACCGACGAGGGTGAGATTTCCCGCATACTCGGTATATATAAGAAAAATTACGATGCCGAGCCGCTATATCTTACCAAGCCTTTCCCCGGGATAAAGGAGCTGCTTTCCCGCCTGCGTAATGCGGGGTACAAGCTGGCTGTCGTGTCGAATAAGCCGGATACGGCATCGCGCCCTGTGGTTGAGCATTTCTTTGGAAATGCCCTCGACGTTGTAACCGGTGCTATCGACGGCATTCCCGTTAAGCCCGATCCCACACTCGCTGTGCGCGTTCTTGATTTACTCGGTATATCTGCCGCTGATTCGGTCTTTGTCGGCGACACCTACGTCGATATGGAGACGGGAAGGAATCTCGGCTCGGGTAAGGTGATAGGCGTGCTTTGGGGCTTCAGAAAGCGCGATGAGTTAGAGTCGGCGGGCGCGAGCGCCGTGGCGGCGGACTGCGAGGAATTGTACCGCGCTATTGTCGGTGAGTAGAATGAAAAAAATAATATCGCTTCTTCTGCTTCTTGCCGTTGTGATTTCGCTTGCGGCGTGCGCCGAGGAGGTTAAGTACGGTCACTGTGAGATAGAGCTGCCGCTCCCGAAAAGCTTTGAGGAGCATGACAGCGGTGGTGTGTATGACGTTTCGTACTCCGACGGGCGAATGATAGTGGGGCTTCTGCGCTTGTCTTATTCGGCATGCGTTGCCGAGGGAATATCTACTGCGATGTCTCCGTCGCGCTTCGGTGAATATTACCGCAAGAAGGCGCTTACGGGCATTGAGACCTCCGAGATGCTTAATCACGGTGACGTGCCGTACTATACGTACGAGATAGAGGGCGGCGGCATGAAGTACAAGTACGTTGCAACCTTTTACTTCACGCCGTATGCGTATATCGCGATCACCTATATTTTTCCCGCCGTGGCGTATGATGAGCTTATAGGAGAGGTCTTATCTTACGCGGAGGGCGTAAAAATCGTTCCTTACAGCGAAAAAAGCAAATAATATAACAAAAGGGGCTGTTTTCTAGCAAAACAGCCCCTTAAAATATAACAAAATAAAGAATTTTTACTATTATGGTACCGCTTATATATGAATTACATCATATCAACGGGGTACATGATCTTAAGCTGATTGATCTTGGATTCGTACGCCGCACGTCTTTTCTCGCCGAGGAGCATCTCGGTGAGCTGTGGCTTGATCTCTGCAAAAGGAGCGATCGCTGCCTCTGCCTTGGAGTTGAGCTTGATAATGTGGAAGCCAAACTGAGTTTCTACAGGCTCCTCGGTGATGGTGTCAACCTCCATCTCGAATACCGCCTTATCAAACTCGGGTACCATCTGACCCTGAGAGAAGTCGCCGAGGCTGCCGCCGTTTTCCTTAGAGGGGCAGCTCGAATACTCGCGCGCTGCGTCCTCGAAGCTTATCTCGCCCGCCTTGATTTTTTCGATAAGCAGAAGAGCGGTCTCGCGGCTGTCTACGAGAATGTGGCTCGCGTTAACGGTAGCCTCACCCATGAACTTTTCCTTGTTTGCCTCGTAGTACTTCTCAACGTCCTTGTCGCTTACGGTTATGCCTGCGAACACCTTGTTGCCGGCATAGCTGATAAGCAGATTGTCCTTTAGCTTTGCAAGCTCGGCTCTGAACTCAGCCTCACCCTCGTAGAGATTTCTGCGTGCATCAAGCAGAAGAAGCTTGTTGCCGATAAGCTGCTCGAGAATGATGCGTCTTCCCTCGGGATTGTTGTAGGCTGCTCCGCGCTGACCGAGGCCTGCGAGAAATTCCTCAACCTCTGCCTCGCTGACGGTAAGTGTACCTACTCTTGCAAGTATTTTTTCCATTGTTTTTTCCTCTTTCATTTATATAATTATTATTTTTTTGTCTTGATTTTTGGGGCTTTGCTGAAGTAGATTCCCTTGCTGTACCGCCACTTTTACAGTACGACGCGGTATGCGACGGGCGTGCTCAGCGATTTCTCAAGCCCTTTGGATAGCGGTTTTTAATTCTGCCACCCGATGCCTTTCCGCCGCCCAAGGGAGCATCACCGAGCATTACGGCGCACCAGCCGCCCTTCACGCTCCTTGCATCTATTTCCTCGCCGCTAAGGTATTTTTCTATCCTGCTATCCCCGGGCAAAAGCACCTCTTTATTCTTGAAAAGGTGACCGTATGCCGAGAAGAATTGATGCGATGGATAGACTGCACCGTGCTTGATCTCACCAAGAAGAACGCCCGCCATAAATACCGAATGACCCGGTATAGGACAGTCATGCTCTAGCAGCACAACGTTATCTCCGACGCGCACGCATCTTGCCTCAGGTGCTTTAATAAGTGTATCGGCGAAGAAACGGTCTATCACCTGTTTTTCGTCCTTACTTATCGGTTTTTCCGCAGATTTGTAAAGTATAGTTGGCTTATCAGCCGGTTTGTTTTCTTTCTCAAAGAGAACGACGAACTGCCCCTCGCCCTCGGTTGTGTGTGGATAGCACCTGCGCGCGTGCTTTAATTCCTCGTACCCGTCTATCACTATTCCGTCCGCGGTGGCGGCTCTCAGTTCCTCTTTTACGGGTATTATTCTAAGGTCGGGGTAGCTGTCTCTGAGCCATAGCGCAATCCCTTCGTTCTCCTCTGTCGACCAGGTGCAGGTAGAATAAAGCAGCTTGCCTCCGGGCTTCAGAAGCCCGTACGCGTTCTTAAGAATATAGCGCTGCCTTTCGGCACAGGAGAGGGGCATGTCCGGCGTCCATTCCTCTCTCGCCTCCTCGCTCTTGCGGAACATTCCCTCGCCCGAGCAGGGGGCATCGACTACAACGAGGTCGAAAGCCTCCGAGAACAGCTCACCGAGTGCCGAGGTATCCATAGAGGTTATCATGGCGCGGCGTATTCCGAGCCTCTCGAAATTGCTTACTATCGTCTTAGCGCGCTTCGGCACGTACTCATTGGAAAGCAAGAATCCGTCCTCGCCGAGCCTTTCCGCTATCTGAGAGGATTTTCCACCGGGGGCGGCGCAAAGGTCCGCGACCCACCAGTCGGCTTCAACCTCGAGTGCTGCCATGGCTGCCATAGCCCCTGGGTCCTGCATATAGATAAGACCCGCGTGATGCGCGGCGGAGCGCCCTATCTGCCCATCGCCCTCCAGAATATATCCGTTCTTAACGTAGGGTATGGAGCGAGCGGTATAGCCCTCTATTTCGGGTATGCCTCCGCCCTTTCGCTTTATGAGGTTTACTCTTGCGCCTCTGACAGCCTCGCCGCCCTCAAGCGCCGATATAAAGGCGTCATATTCCGCGCCAAGCAAATCCGCCATGCGCGACTTGAAGCTCTCGCTCAGCATAAAAGCACCCCCTCCCGATCAGCTATCATACATTAATCATTATACTTGAACTTACCGCCAAAGTCAATAAAATATCGCCGCCTATTGCTAATTCGGTCTTAATATGATAAAATATACGTAAGTATTCGCATGAGAGGAGGCGCAGAATGGAGAAGAAAATAACGACGGCATCGGGCGTGCCGATTTACAGCTATACAAATCCCGCGCAGAATTCGTTCTTTATATCCCTGTTTGTTCGCGCCGGCAGTATGTTCGAGGAGCAGAGCGGTATCACGCATTTCTTTGAGCACGTCGCTATCCGAAACGTTAATTATATGATGTCGGGTGAGCTGTATGCGGTGCTTGACAGATACGGCCTTGAGTTTAACGCCTCCACCTCGAACGAGATGGTACAGTTTTACATCACAGGTGCTGATGCTAATTTCCGCCTCGGCGCGGAAATTATCACACGCGTGCTTTCGGGAATTGCGCTTCCGTCCTCGGAGATAGACCGTGAGCGCGACAGAATACGCGCAGAGATAAGAGAGGTTGACGAGGCGTCTACGCTTGCGGGCTTTACTGCCTCGCGCGTTTTTGAGGGTACGAAGCTTGCGCGCAGCATAACCGGCACGCTCGGCTCGGTTGCCAAAATCGGCGTGCGCGCCCTCGAAAATTTCCGCCGACAAAGCCTCGTTCGCGAGAACGTATTTCTGTACGTTACCGGAAACGTCCGTGATGACGATATTGAATATCTCGGACGCGAGGTGGATAAATATGACGTTCCCTCCGGCGTATACAACGCCAATATCGCTCCCGTTCCCCATAGCTTCGGTTCGCGCTCTGCCGCGGTGTATCTGAAGGGGGCTGACTTCACCAAGGTGAGGTTTAATTTCGACGTCGATATGACAAAATGCAACCTGCCCGAGCTTGATCTCCTTTACGATCAGCTCCTCGGCGGATACAATTCCGAGTTCTTCCTTGAGATGTCCGAGCGCCGCGGTATCTTTTACGATCTGTCGGGCACTACGGAAAGATACAAGAACATCGGTGTCTTCTCCTTCAGCTATGAGCTAAAGGAGGCTAAGCTTGCCGAGGCTGTCGGTATAACAGTGGACATTTTAAGAAGGTTTAAGAGCAGCGCAGTCGCAGAAAAGGATTTCATCACCGCCGGATATATTGACAATGCGATGATGCTTTATGATGATTATCGCGAACTTAACTTTACATTTTCCTATGATAATCATATCATGGACTCGGGATATGAGAGTATAGAGATGCGCAGAAGTGCGTACAAGGCTGTCACTCCCGAGCGCCTCAGAGAGCTTGCGGGCTGCATATTCACCCCGGATAATCTCACCCTTACCGTCAAGGGAAAGCGCTCGCGAATAGATACCGGCGCGCTCAGGGGTATTCTTCTTAAGCTGTAATATAAAAGAGGTCTTACCGCCCGAGAGAGCTGAGTAAGACCTCGTTTTGTATTATGTTTTGTTTATTAAGAACAGCCTTTACCACTCGGGGTCGTATCCGTTGCGCTCCATATTCTCGCGCAGGTGCTTGTCTATTCCAAACAGCTTTCTCATCGCGAGTGCCGTGAGGGCTACAAGCACAGAGGGAAGAACTATGGCAAGCAGGTAGATAAGTGCTATTCCGCCCGCCAACTGAAGCGCACCTGTGGTTAGCTCGGGCTCAAGGAGCATTCCCAGAACTCCAAGTATAACTATAAAGCCGATAAGGTACTTCGCGAGCGACATAACAACTCTTCTTACAAATGAGAGTATACCGCTGAGGAACTCGAATACAGCGAATATCGGGTTAAAGGTGAAGGGGCTGATGCGGTAGAAGTCCTGATAGCTTCTCCAGCCGGTCTTGCGCTCGGTGATTTTCTCGGTGACGTCCCACTCAACACCGTCGTGATATTCGGTATAGTTGCGCGTGGAATGATCGTCGTACTCGTACGACTCGTCGTGCTGTCCGGATTTCTTCCAGCCGAAGCAGGCTCTCTCAAGGTTAACGAGCCATCCGTCTAGGAATACTATCGGCACTGATACTGTTTTGTAGTAATAGTCCATACTGTCCTCCAAAGCTAGATGAAATAGTTTATATAAATGAGTTGTGCGCTGATTAATTTCCGCCCTTCTCCTCAGCAGAGAGTTGTTTGAGATAAGCGTTTATGAAGCCGTCTATTTTGCCGTCCATAACGGCGTCGATGTTGCCGTCCTCGTAGCCGGTTCTCGTGTCCTTGGCAAGGGTATAAGGCATGAATACGTAGCTGCGTATCTGGCTGCCCCACTCGATGTTCGCCTTGTTGCCCTGGATATCCTCGATCCTGTCGAGCTTCTCGCGGATCTTTATCTCCATGAGCTTTGCGCGGAGCATCTTGAGTGCAGTCTCCTTATTTTGCAGCTGGCTACGCTCGGTTTGACAGCCAACTACGATACCCGTGGGCTTATGCACGATTCTTATAGCAGAGTCGGTCTTGTTGATGTGCTGACCGCCCGCACCGCTCGAGCGGTGCGCCGTGATCTCGAGATCCTCGTCGCGCAGCACGATAGTGTCATCGTCGTCAAACTCGGGCATGACCTCGACCGATGCAAAGGAGGTGTGTCTTCTTCCCGAGGAATCGAAGGGTGAAACACGGACAAGGCGGTGGATGCCCGACTC
>CAYZZJ010000044.1:0-13253 GCA_964482885.1 uncultured Ruminococcus sp.
CCAAGACAGCTGACCGACCTTATCGGCTCGCTCTGCGACCTGACCTCCGGCTCCGGCGACAAGGGTACGCCCATCGTATTTATCCAGGGCTACTTCGATAATTACACAACCGAATAAATGATATGCACCCCGCAGCTGCGGGGTGCGTTTTTTGTTATTATGGCTTTGTTTGACAATTCATATTTACATAACAGCAGGTTTAGACGACATATTATCCCTTCCTGTATTCGGTGGGAGTTTTGCCCGTGTGTGCCTTGAAGGTCTTGATAAAGTGCGGAACGTCGGAGAACCCAACCGCCAGCGCCACCTCCGAGACCGAGCTGTCGGTCGACATAATAATATCTATTGCCGCATTGATACGGTAGTCTATGAGAAAGGCTCTCAGGGTTATGCCTGTGCGCGATTTGAAGAGTCTGTTCATATAGGAGGGATTGAAGTGCAGGGCGTCGGCTATATCGGTGTTTCTGATAGGCTTGTTGTAGTTAGCCTGAATATAGGCTATTATTTCCCTTACACCGCCGGCGCGCGTGCCGCCGACCTCCGTTTCCGCGCCGCGCACAATCGAGATTATAACCCCCTTGAGAAGTGCGGAAACATATTCGTCGTACAGCTCCCCCTTAACGGCAAATTCGGTTACTATGCTCATGAGGACGGACTCAAACGATGCCGCTTCATATATAACAATAGGAGAATTCAATAGCTCGGCATCCGTAAAGCTTATCCCCGGCTCAACAAGCTCCCCGACCTCCTCGCTTCTGTCAACGTGGAAGGAGCGCACGAGATGCGCGTGCGCCCTCGTGTAATCGAAATTTATGCCTATATAGCGCATATCGCTAACCTGCCATATATATTCCGTGCCCGAGCGAAAAAGCACAAGCATGCCCGGGCGTATCGCATATGACACGCCTTCTATAACTATACTGCCCGAGCCGCCGAGGACGTAAAAAAGTCGGTGGTCACGCGTGCGTAATTTGTAAGACGTATACAAACCGAGTGACATTTTCGACACTATCGCCTGCCTTACAAAGGGTGAAATCTCGATTATCTTCATATTTGCACCTCCGCGCGCAGAATAATTTATACTGCTCCGTCATTTGGAATTATACCACGTCGAGCGTAAAAAATCAATCTCAAAAGTACAAAAAACACAATTTATGGCTTCTTTTATACATTGTCACACCACGCGGTCAATGATACAATGAAAATGCAATAAGCTTTTGGAGGAAACACGATGAATTCTAAAAAGACACTCGCCCTCGTCGGCTGCGGAAAATTTGCGCATCATTTCGTTAAGCTCTTTATGGCTCACCCCGGAGTAGAAAAGCTCTACGTTTGCGACCTTATCCGCGAAAAGGCTGAGAAATTCAAAGATGAGTTTGGTGCGGAAATTATAGACACCTATGAGGAAATTCTTGCCTCTCCCGAGATCGACGGAGTTCTTAACTTTACCGAAAGACATATACACGGTGACATCGTTATCCGTGCGCTCAAGGCAGGCAAGCACGTATATTCCGCCGTTCCCATGGCTTCTAAGGTTGAGGAGTGCGGCGAGATAGTAAAGCTCGTAGAACAGACGGGTCTTATATACTTTATGGCTGAGACCTGCTACTACTACCCCTGCGCTATGCTATGCCGTGAGGAATACAAGAAGGGCACGTTCGGTGACTTCTGCTATGCTGCATCGCAGTACTACCACAACATAGATAATATAGGCTACGGAAAGACCCCCGAGCGCGGTATGCCTCCCCTTCTCTACCCCACTCATTCGACGGCAATGGTGCTGTCGGCTATGGACACCTACGTTACCGAGGTTTCCTGCTTCGGCTACGCAGACCAGAAGGGTGACCCCGCATTCAAGAAGGACGGAAACGCATGGGGCAACGAGTACGTCAGCCAGTACGTTATGATGCGTCTTGCCAACGGCGGCGTTGCAAGAGTTACCGAGGCTCGCTCCTTCGGCTGGAACAAGCCCTCCTCCTACATCTCCGGCTTCTACGGAACTAAGGCGGGCTACGAGTTCAGCAACGCACAGCATCTTATAATTGAGAAGGACTTCACAACCACGAAGGAGCATGTTACCGTACGTGACGTATCCGACTACGTTAACCCCGCCGATATGGTGGCTAACAAGGACGTGCCCGACTTCAAGGAGCGCGTTGCAAACGGCGAGTGGCAGTGGTCGAGCCCCGCAGCAATTCAGGCTGCAGACGTCGCCAGAGTTCCGAAGGAGCTTGACAATCTGGTAAGCGGTCATATGTTCAGCCACAAGATTCTTGTCGATGACTTTATGAGAGCTATATGCACGGGCAAGCAGCCCATAATCAACGCTTGGCGCGCGGCGCGCTTCACCGTTCCCGGTCTTGTGGCAATCGAGTCCTGCAAGCAGGGCGGCAAGGTGCTTCCCGTTCCCGATTTCGGACTTCCCGAGGGTGTTTAATTAAGACTGAAGAGGCGAAAGGCATGAGCTTAAAGGCTTGTATCGTAGGCTACGGAGCGGTTGGTCCCGTTCACGCCGATGCTGTAAATACTATTGACGGTGCAGAGGTATATGCCGTGTGCGACGTAAATGCCGCGCACGGCAGGCTCTGCCGCGAAACATACGGTTGCATCGAATACTCTGATTTTGACGAGATGCTTACAGACGGCAATATTGACGTCGTACATATATGCACTCCCCACTATCTGCACGCTGATATGGCAAGAAAGGCCATCGAGGCGGGAAAGCACGTGGTGCTTGAAAAGCCCGTGGTGCTTACCGAGCGCGAGCTGGAAGAGCTTAAGGAACTGTCCGAGGGCAGAGAAAACAAGCTCTGCATCATACTGCAGAACCGCAGAAACGCGTGTATTGAGGCTATGAGGCGCATCGAAGCCGATGAGGACCTCGGGCAGCTGCTCGGTCTTATCGGCGGAGTATACTGGAAGCGCGACGAGGCATACTACGCGCAGGACAAATGGCGCGGAAGGTGGGAGACCGAGGGCGGCGGAGCTATCATAAATCAGTCGATACATATGCTTGATATGATGATACACTTTGCCGGTCCTATAAAAAAGATGAAATCCGCCATAAACCATTGGCAGGTTGAGGGCATTGAGGTTGAGGACAACGCTCACGCGCTCATCGACTTTGAGTGCGGCGCGAAGGGTGTGTTCAACGCTACTAACTGCTACGTTCTCGACGAGCCGTATATGCTGGAGCTTCAGTACGAGCGCGGCAGGTTCAGATACGCCGACGGAAGGCTCTATAAAATAGACGAGAGCGGTGCTTCGGTAATAGCCGAGGACAGCCGCGTAAAAATCGGAAAATCCTATTGGGGCTGCGGTCACCTGTCGCTCATCGGCGACTTCTACCGCTCGCTCCTTGGTGAGGATACGAAATACACGACGGTAAGCGACGCCGAAGAAACCATGAGGGCGGCGTTCGCTATATACAAGGAGGCGGGAGTACCCTGCCCCAACAATACCGTGCGCTGACCAATGATGCCGTACTGCGGCTGAGTGTTGGTCATTCAATTTACGCGCGCGAGGATAACTACCAGGAGATAAGCAATGAAGGCTTTGGTTACCGATATTCAAAGATTTTCGCTGAGCGACGGAGACGGAATACGCACAACGGTATTCCTCAAGGGCTGCAATATGAGATGCGACTGGTGCCACAACCCCGAGACCATATCGCGCCACCCCGAGCTTATGTTTTACAGAACGAGATGCATCGGCTGCGGCAAGTGCTACGAGGTCTGCTCCACAGGAGCGCACAAGGTCGTTGACGGCGAGCATATTATAGACAGAGCGCTTTGTACCGCGTGCGGTAGATGTGCCGAGGCGTGCTACGCCGAGGCACTCTCTATGTGCGGCAAGGAGATGACCGTCGAGGAGGTCATGCGTGAGCTTGTTCAGGACAAGGCGTATTACGACAACTCAAACGGCGGCGTTACTATCTCGGGCGGCGAGGTTTTATGTAACCTTGAGTTTGCAATAGAGCTTGCAAAAGCCTGCAGAGCCGAGGGAATAAACGTAGCGATAGAAACCAACCTTTCCTTCCCCTATGAAGCAATCGAGCCTCTCTTGCTTTCGCTCGATGCTATCATGTTCGATATCAAGCTTGCCGACGACGGCGAGCATAAAAAGCATACGGGCATAACAAATAAAACGGTTATCGAGAACGCATATAAGCTCGACAAGCTCGGCATTCCTCTTACCGTCAGAACTCCGCTTATTCCCGGGGTTACAGACACTGTGGAGAACGTAAGTGCCGTAGCTAAGCTTATCTGTGGACTCAAAAACCTCGTTCGCTACGAGCTTCTGAACTTCAATCCTCTCGGCGAGGGTAAATACAAGGGGCTTGACAAGAACAACGCACACGAGGACGCGCGTCCGCTCGGCGAGGACAGACTCGAGGAGCTGAAGACGGCAGCCGAGAGCTGTGGCGTCAGAGTAAAAATCGTGTAAGGAGGAGCTACCCATGAGCGAAATTAAATTTATAAATAAATTTGATGCCGACAAGACCTTTACCTACGACGAGCGCATAGCCCTTCTCAGAAGAAGAAAGGTTGAGCAGACCGAGGAAAAGGCAAGGCTCGGCGGCGCCAACGAGGACGATTACGGTCTTATCGTGCAGGACGAATTCCACTACACCTTAAAGCCCAACCATGAAAGCGGCTCTATCTACGGATATAAGGCGTGGACGGAAAACTACTGTGCTATCCTGAGGGATCACCCCCTTTACTGTGATCCTCTCGACGCCTTTGTCGGCAAGGGATTTTTATTCCTCGAAAGGCTCAGACCCGTTACTAAAAAGTGGAACCCCGCATATCCCTTCGACGAATTACAGAAGCTGTTTGATAAGTATAACGTAATCTCGGGAATTGACAACTGCCACCACTTTACACCCGACCTAGAGATCGGCTTTGACCTCGGCTGGGGCGGTATACTCAAAAAGCTGAAGGAGCAAAGAGCGCTTCACAGCGAGGAGCATTACGAGTTTTACGACAGTGAGATAGCCGTAGTTGAGGCAATCATAGCCTTCCTTAAGAGAATGTCCGCAGAGCTTTACGAGCTTTCGGAGCTTGAGTGCAACCTCACGCTTAAAGAGAACCTTCGCGAGATGGCGCGAGTCAATATGAAGGTTGCCGACGGCAAGCCCGAGACCCTACGCGAGGCTATTCAGTGGATGTGCTGGTTCAGCATGCTCTCACGCACCTACAACCGCGGTAGCGCGGGAGGTCAGCTCGACGAGATGCTGCGCCCCTACTACGAGCGCGATATTGCAAACGGAATTCTGACAGATGACGAGGCGGTGTTCTACCTTGCCTGCCTCTTCCTTCAGGACAGCCGATACTTCCAGCTTGCCGGACCCGATATAAACGGCAAGGATATGACCTCTAAAATTTCTTATCTCTGCCTCGATGCTGCCGATAAGATAAACATAGCCTGCAACCTTACTATAAGAGTGCATGACAATCTCGATCAGGACTTCTTCAAGAAGTCTGTTGCCTACCTCTTTAAGAACAAGCAGGGCTGGCCGAGATATTCCTCGGATTCCGCGCTTGCCGAGGGCTTTATGAAGTGCGGATACTCGCTCGAGCTTGCAAGGCGCAGGGTTGCCGCGGGCTGCCATTGGATGTGCATACCCGGTATGGAATACACCATGAACGATACCGTAAAGATAAACCTCGCAAAGGTATTCGAGGTTGCTTATTACGAGATGGTCGAGGACGAGAGCTGCGAGCCATCTGCAGAGGAGCTGTTTGAAAGATACAAAAAGCACCTCAAGATTGCGGTAGATGCGACCGGTAACGGCATTATGCACCACCTTAAGTATCAGTCGAAGTCGCAGCCCGAGCTTATACTCAACCTCTTCCAGCACGGCCTTATCGAAAAGGGCGTAAATATAACCGACGGCGGTGCAAATTACTACAACATGTGCGTTGACGGAAGCGGTATTGCGGTCGTTGCCGACAGCTTTGCGGCCTGCGAGCAGCGCATCGACAGGGAGGGCAAGCTCAGCTATTCTGCTCTTACCGAGCATATGCGCGAGAACTTCGACGGCAAGGACGGCGAGTATATAAGGCAGCTGCTTCAGCACAGCGACAGATACTGTGGAGGCAATTCGCTCGGTGACGCATGGGCTAAGCGTGTAAGCGAGCTTTACACCGCGCTTGTTCGCGACCTTAACGAGCAGCACCCCGGTATAAACTTTATCCCCGGCTTCTTCTCCTGGTCCAACACGATAGGACTCGGCAAAACCGTAGGCGCGACGCCCAACGGCAGAAGACACGGAGATCCTATCAACCACGGCGCGAACCCCAACGGTGGCTTCAGACGCGACGGCGCCGTATCCTCTATGTGCAACTCGATAGGTATGATACAGCCCGCGTACGGAAACTGTGCGCCGGTACAGCTCGAGTTTGACCCCGGAATCGTGAACGACGAGGAGGGCATCGACAAAATGGCGGCGATGATAAAGACTATTATGGAAACGGGCAACACCCTTCTGAACATCAACATTATCGACGCGAACAAGATACTTGAGGCGCACAGGGACCCCTTCAAGTACCCTGATCTCGTAGTAAGAGTAACCGGCTTCACGGCGTTCTTCGCTATGCTCTCCCCCGAGTTCAGACAGCTTGTGGTAGACAGAGTAACGTCGGTAAACGGAAATAAAATCAGCACCAACCAATAAAATGTAAACAAGGAGTTATAATTTTATGTCAGAGGTTAAGTTTGAATACGTAGATACCGCTAAGAGCGGCACGGCAAGCGTTGAGCTTTGCAAGGGTGAGATCAACGGCGCAAGACCCGTACACCATAAGATCGAGGCGGGAGATAGCGTATGCTTCCCTGCGGGCGTAGGATACTATCACATTCTCATTCTCATCGACGGCGAGGCGGTATACACCACCGATGGCAAGGATTACGTCTTCACCGGCAGAACCACCTTCGTATCCGCACCCGATAAGGACCTTACCGTAAAGGCTACCGCCACCACAAGAATCCTCGAGATCCAGTGGGATGAGGAGGAGGGCGACGCCGAGGACCTCAAGGAATACAAGACCGTATTCCCCGTCATCGTTCCCTATCAGGAGTCCATTCAGTACATAGACCCCAACAAGAGCGAGAAGACCATCAGCCGAATGATGATCCCTCACCAGATAATTCCGAGATTCACCATCGGATCGGTTGAGTCCTACGGCTACGACCTTGTAAGACCCCACGCGCACCCGATGCTCGACCAGTTCTTCTACAGCTTCCCCGAGAACGATATGGAGGTAATTATCGACGACGAGAAGTATAATATGAAGGGCGATGCTATCGTGCATATTCCCCTCGGCTCTAATCACGGTGTTGAGGTAACGGGTGCAAGACACATGCACTATATGTGGGTTGACTTCATGCCCGACAAGGAGGCAGGTCTTAAGCGACTTAACTTCAGCCACAGACCCACAGGCACCGTGCGCGACTTTGCAAACGAGGATAAGACGAGATGAGTATTTCTCTCTCCGAGCCGATAAAGCTCGGTATGGCTACCGCCTGGAGAACCTATACCGGCGGCAGCAGAATACGCGAGCTTCACGGTGAAGCCGGTACTCCCGACAACAACTTCCCCGAGGAGTGGATAATGTCCACCGTCAGAGCGAGAAATAGCGGACGCGAGGATATCGTCGAGGGCATCAGCATGATCGAGGGCGAGAACATATCTCTGCTCGAGCTTATAGAATCCGACCCCGAGCGCGCGCTCGGCAAGGAGCATTACCAAAGATACGGAACCAATCTCGGTGTTCTTGTAAAGATAATAGACTCCGCCGAGAGGCTGACGGTGCAGGTTCACCCCACAAGAAAAAAGGCGAAGGAGCTGTTCAACTCCGAGTTCGGCAAGACCGAGTGCTGGCATATCCTCGGCGGCAGGGAGATAGACGGCGAGCCACCCTCGATATACTTCGGCTTCAAGGAGGGTATAACACGCGAGAGGTGGAAGGACTGCTTTGACAGGCAGGATATCCCCGCTATGCTGGACTGCCTGCATAAATTTGCCGTAAAGCCGGGAGATACATTCCTTATCGAGGGCGGTATACCGCACGCGATAGGCGCGGGCTGCTTCCTCGTTGAGATACAGGAGCCTACCGATTATACGGTACGCACCGAGCGTACAACGCCGAAGGGCTTGGCTGTTGCGGACTTTATGTGTCACCAGGGCTTGGGCTTTGAGCGTATGTTCGACTGCTTCGAGTATGAGGGCTACTCTGCCGAGGCGGTAGAGGCTCGCTGGAACATAAAAAGGCGCGGCGACGTTATAATAGACGAAGGCTCAACCGAGATGTTCGGGCTTCGTATGAAGGATATAGACGGCGAGGAATACATACCCACGGGTAGCGTTTTCTCGGGAATATATATCCTGGAGGGCGAGGGTAAGCTCGCGGGCAAGGCGGTTGCAAAAGGAGACCAGTTCTTTATCCCAGCGGACTGCCGCGGCTTCAATATAGAAGGCAAGCTGAGGCTTATTCAGTACTTTGGACCAAATAAATAAAAGACGGAGATAAATATGAGATACGGATTTTGCAAGGAATTTTCCACACCTCTCAAGACCGAGGTGGATTACGAGCTTATCAAGATGATAAAGGACGCGGGCTTCGACTACGTTGAGATGCGCGCTATGCTCGTGGAGTCACTCTCGGACGAGGAATTCGAGAAGCTCGTCTCTACTCTCGAGGAGCTTAAGCTCGACTGCGACTGCTGCTGCGCACTCTTCCCGAGGACTATCAGGGTTACGGGTGCCGAAATAGACTATGACAGAATAGGCGAATATATCGAAAAGACCTTCACAAGATGTAAGAGACTCGGTGCTAAGAAAATCGTCTTCGGCAGCGCTCCCGCGCGTGCGCTTGACGAGAATACCGACGAGGACACCGGATACAAGCAGATATGCGAGGTTATCGAGAAAATCATCGTTCCCGCCTGCGAAAAGTACGGTATTGTTGTCGTTATGGAGCCGCTCAGAGCCGATGCCTGTAACTTCATCAACACTCTTGCTGACGGTGCGCGTGTAGTTAATACCGTTAACTCGACCTACATTCAGCTTCTCGCAGACACTATTCACATGAATACCAACTGCGATAACATCGACGATATCGTCAAGTACAAGGATATCCTTAAGCACATACATATCGCAGAGCTGCAGAGAATTATGCCCGAGGACGGATACAGCGACTACGTAGCAGGCGTGCTTAAAAACCTTAAGGCTATCGGCTACGAGGGCACCGTTTCCTTCGAGTCGAAGAACGGTTACGGTCTCTCTAGCATGAAGAAGGCTCTCGCACTCTTAAAGAAGCAATTTTAATTAAATTATTAATATACGGAGGATTTATTATGTCTATCAAAACCGCTGTAATAGGCTGTGGAAGAACCGCAAACGAGCTTCACGGCCCTGTTCTTGAGAAGCATCCCGAGTTTGAGGTTACCGCTATCTGCGATATCAACCAGGAGGCTCTCGACAAGTACTCCACCCGCTTCCCTGCGGCGAAGAAGTACACCGACTATCACACTATGCTTAATTCTGATGAGTTTGATTTTGCAATCATTCTCACCTACAGCTTCACCCACACCGCAATCGCGCTTGATTTCCTTCGCGCAGGTAAGAACGTTCTTATCACCAAGCCCTGGGCAATCACCACCGACGAGGCTGATTCCATAATCAAGGCTGCAAAGGAGAATAACGTTACCGTTATGCCCTTCGTCCCCTGCCACGACGGTGCTGACGTCGTTAAGCTCAAGGAGATCATCGCCGACGGCAAGATCGGTAAGGTATTCAGAGTATACAGAGCGCAGATGACCTTCGGTAAGCGCAGCGACTGGCAAACCCTCAAGGCTTATGCGGGCGGATACCTTAACAACTGGGGTCCTCACATCGTCGAGCAGGCTATGTGCCTTGTTGGCGAGAAGATCAAGACCGTATACGCTCACAAGCGCCAGATCATCAACCCCGGTGATGCAGACGATATGTTCTGCTCCACCCTCACCACCGAGAGCGGTATCATCGTTCAGGTAGACCATAACATTATCTCCGACTACCTCCCCAACTGGGTTGTACAGGGTGATAAGGGTACTATCTACGTCAAGGGCAACGAAATGGAGATTCACGAGATTTCTTACCCCGAGTCAAACGATCCCAACTGCTATAGAAGCGTTACTCACACCGAGAAGACGCACATCACCCTCGAGGGCAAGATTTTCGGCAACCACTATGAGATCTACTCCATGATCGCAGAGACCCTCGGTGGCAAGCCCTACGTCGTATCTCTCGACTACGCAAGACACCTCACCGAGATCATGCAGTCCATTCACAAGTCTGCAGACGAGGGTGTTCTTGTAAACCTTTAATTACACATTGGCGCATTTTGCGTCAAAAAAGCTCTCCGAAATTCGGAGAGCTTTTTTTGTTTGTTTTTTACATCATGCCTCTGAGCATGGCATCGCATATATCGCGCCTTTGCCCATCGCACCTTGTGTTGATAAGCACGACCGCGGCATAGCCGCCCACGGGGTCAACGTACATAGCCGAGGTGTAAGGGTCGGCGTTGCCGTAATGACCGAAGGTCTCGCGCTCGGGTGTGATATTATGCAGCTGTATAACCAGTCCGTAGCCGTCGCCGCTCTTAAGCTCTGCATGGCGCTTGCACATCTCGGCAACAGATGCCTCGGAAATGACACGGGTGCCGTCGTCTGCCACTCCGCCGCGCATCAGCATTCGCGCGAGCTTACATAGATCATAGGCATTTGAGTAAAGTCCGCCGGTAGCTAATCTGCAGGCGTTCTCCTTTATGTAATGATCGGTGAACGGCTTTCCGTCCTCGCCGATCGGATGCGGCAAGGAAAGAGGATATGTTGCCGCTACGTTAAGATCATAAGTGGAATAACTCATTCCAAGCGGCAAAAGCACGTACTCCCTCGCAAGCTCAGAATAAAGCCTGCCCGTTACAGCCTCTATCGCGGCAGATACTATGCGTATACCCCAGTTGGAGTATAAGTACTTACCTTCGCCCGGCTGACCTACGATCTCCAACTCGGGCAATCCTTTTTTAAGACTATCCGCAAGCAGGCGCTCGTCCTTAGGCCCTATGGGCGTGTACTCGGCAGGTAGCCCTGCGGTGTGAGAGAGGAGCTGCCTTAGCGTTATGCGGCGGCAGGCGTCCATATCCTTTAAGGTAAGCCAGGGCAGATAGCTGCACACGGGCGCATCAAGCGACAAAAGCCCATCCTCGACAAACCGCATAGTAAGCACGCCGGTAACAACCTTCGTGATAGAGGCCACTCGGTAGATAGAATACTCGTCGGCAGCTCGGCCGGGATTATCAAGGCTGAGCGATCCGTAGCCGCGCGCGAACACCGGACCGTCCCTGTCGGTGAGCGCGACCGAGCAGCCGACAATGCCGGCATTCTTTATTATTTTTTCTATCTCATTTTCAAACTTAAACATTCCATGCTCCCAGCGTTGTTTTTAACATGATTATAATCATTATAGCACGCCTATGCGAGAAAAACAATAGCGGTGATGCTTTTTTGAGCAATCGCGGTTATTATTCACGATGTGTGGAATAATAACGAAAAAAACAGGAAAATGCTTTGGAAAACGTAAAAAGAAATCCGAAGGTCAAGCTACCTGCAAGGGCAGGTATATGGAATATAATTTCAGGGCTTGTGGCAAGGAGCGCGGGAGTTGTCGGCACGCCTATATTCACACGTCTTTTAACACCTGAGGAATACGGTCTGTATCCTCTTTATTCAACCTGGCTATCGCTATTGACGGCTCTGGTAACCACAGGACTTTCGGGTGCTGTGATATACCGCGGACTGCAAAAATACCGCGATGGTACGGAGCGCTTCATTTCAGCGGCCATCGGCTTCGGTCTTGCAGGCTCGGGGCTTGCACTGCTTGCCGTTTTGCTGCTCGGTGGGTGGCTTAGCGCGCTGAGCGGACTTGATGTCTCGGTGCTTATAGCACTGGTGTCCGAGTGCGCGCTTAGCACGGTGATAGCTGTAAAATCTGCCGAGCTTAGGTACCGATATAAGTACAAGCCCCTGGCGTTTATCAACATTTTTTCGGCAATGGCTACACCCGCACTCTCGGTCTTATTCGTTTATCTCACGCCCTATCGCGAGAGCGCGCGTATACTCGGCTCTCTTGTGGCGGCACTCATCATAGCCCTACCGATGCTGACAAGGTCGCTCCGCTCGGGCGGAAGGCTATATAATAAAGAGGCGTGGAGATATCTCTCGCGCGGCACTCTACCGCTTCTGCCTCATTACCTTTCATCAGCGCTTATCCTCAGAGTATCGGAAATCGTTGTGGGGCGCGTACACGGTCAAGCCGCGCTTGCAAAGTATTCGGTAGGAATTTCCGTAGGTCTTGCGCTGACCTTTCTGACAAACGCTCTGACGCAGGTTATCTCACCCTGGATAATACGCAAGCTCGCATCGCGCTGCGGTGATAAAATCGAGGGGGTTGTCACCCCTGCCTTAAAAATCATTTTACTCGCCTCGCTTTTCGTTATGGCGCTGGCTCCCGAGATACTCTCAATAATAACCACAAGCGAATACAAGGACGCTCTGCCTACGGTATATCCTCTTGCACTATCCGTGCCCGCAATGCTGATATCCGGGCTTGAGAAAAGCGCGGAATCCTACTATGAGCGAGGTGTAAAATCCTCTTTACCTACCGTAGCCACAGCGGGCATCTCCGCCATATGTGCTATATTGATTTTGCCTTGGGCAGATTACCGTCTATCCGCGATATTCACCCTTGGCGCATATCTGATTTTAGCAGCACTTTCGGTAGCTACGTTCAAGAAGATTTCCGGAGAACACCTGGTCATACCGCGAAAATGTATATTATTATTTGCATTTACCGCAATATACGGACTTTTGCTATTCATCATGCGCGACGTTTTCATATCAAGGGTATTACTGACAATACCACTTATTCCGATGTTGCTTAGCGTAGGCTCAAGGGTGTTAAAAATAGCAAGAGAATAAAAAACGCCTTGTGCGAGCATACGATACGCGCACAAGGCGATATTATTATTTCTGCTGTTCCTTGAGAGCAGCTCTTCTCTGAGCCTGCATTCTCTTTCTCGTGGGAGTGTCGAGAATTGCCTTACGAAGTCTTATAGACTTAGGCGTAACCTCGATAAGCTCCTCGTCGGTTATGAACTCAATAGCCTCCTCAAGAGAGAGCTGAACCGGAGTGATAAGCGTGAGCTTCT
>CAYZZJ010000045.1:0-13195 GCA_964482885.1 uncultured Ruminococcus sp.
AACTACTCGGGCGTACAGATGCTTATCTTCCTTGCAGGTCTTCAGTCTATCTCTCCCTCGATCTACGAGGCGTGCCGTATAGACGGTGCTACGGGCTGGGAGACCTTCTGGAAGGTTACCTTCCCGATGATCTCTCCTATGATCCTGGTTAATGCAGTGTATACGGTTATCGACTCCTTCACGAGGAGCAGTAACCCGATGATGTCGTTCATTCAGTCTACTATCTCAAAGGGTGCTGAGGGTCCGTACCAGGCTACGGCAATGTATTGGATATACTTCATAGTGGTGCTTTTGATTATCGGTGTAGTTGCCGCAATTGCATCCACGATGGTATTCTACCAGAGAAAGGATTAAGGAGGTGCAGATATGGCTTCGATGAATAATGAATCGACTCCCGTAGTCAGAAAAGAAACCAAGAATCGCATCTCGGTAGACTATGAAGGTAAGCTTACCATCAAGGAGAGGCTTGTGCAGAAGCTCAAGGCCTCGAACACCTGGATCACCGCGGGCGTAAACGTCGTAAGATTCATACTTATGCTCGGTGTATCCTTCGTAATCCTTTATCCCTTCATTGCAAGAATTGCAAACTCCTTTATGAGCAAGTCGGACGTACTCGATGCTACGGTATCTCTTGTTCCTAAGAATCCTACGCTTGAGATATATCAGGCAATAATTGTTGAGAATAACTATTTAGAGGGCTTTATTAATACGCTCCTTCTCTCCCTGATGTGCGCTGTCATACAGACGATGGTTGCCTGCCTTATCGGATACGGACTTGCAAAGTTCAAGTTCAAGGGCAATACGGTTGTTATGGTCGCAGTTATCATAACGATGGTTATTCCTCATACAGCGCTGCAGACCTCGCTTCTTAAGCACTTCGAGACCTTCGATATTGCTACGGTCATTTCCTGGGGATATGCCGGTCCTATCGAGCTTATCACGGGTGAGCCTGCTAACCTGATGTATTCATTCTGGCCTATGTTTATCCTTTCTATTGGCGGACTCGCCTTTAAGAACGGACTTTACATATACCTGATGCGTCAGTTCTTCAAGGGCATTCCCGATGAGCTTGAGGAGTCCGCGTACGTTGACGGCTCGGGTGTATTCCGCACCTTCGTGCAGATCATCATACCCCTTGCGGTTCCTATGATGATTACAATATTCCTCTTCGCCTTCTCTTGGCAGTGGACCGATGAGTTCTACTACGGAATATTCTTCCTCACCGAGAGAGAAAGCCTGAAGGTTACTCTTATGCCCGATATGTATAAGACTATGCCTCCCTCGCTCGTTCCCGGTGCAGGATACGGCGCTACCACTCTTTACAGAAACATCGTACAGAATACCGCGGGTATGCTTATCATAGCTCCCCTCATTATTATGTACCTGTTCTGCCAGAGATATCTGGTTGAGGGTATTGAGCGCTCCGGTATCGTAGGATAAGCGGATATTCAGACAAAATCTATACATTTTCTTTGAAAAGTACTATTTTTCGATAGAAAATTTCAGGCGAAAAAGAGAGGCTTGCCCTCTCTTTTTTGCTAGGGAAGGGAGAACGTAATGATTAAAATAGATATAAATTTGCCGATAGGCTATTCGTTCTCCGACCTTAAAGAGGCAATAGCCGCGCGCATTCCAATAAGGCACGATGAGATAAGAGAGCCTCGTCTTTTACGCCGCACTCTCAATCTCTCGGATACTTCAGCTCCGTATTACAAATGCACTGTAGCCTTTTCGGCATCTGCCGAGCGCGAGGCGGGTCTTCTCAAAATCAGAAACAAGGTATCGGCGTATAACGAAGAGGTCTATTCCCGTGAGGAGCGCAAGTGGGACTTCCGCCCGGTTGTTGTTGGTGCGGGACCGGCAGGACTCTTTGCAGCACTTGCACTCGCGGAGTCGGGGGCTAAGCCCATAGTTCTCGAACGCGGTCTTACCGCCGGCGAGAGAAAGAAAAAAATAGATCTTTTCACAGCCTTCGGCATCCTTGATACCGAATGTAACGTTCAGTTCGGCGAGGGCGGCGCAGGTACCTTCTCCGACGGAAAGCTCAAGGTTGGCTCTCCCGATAAATATAAGCTCAGAATTTTATATGAGTTCATCTGTGCAGGCGCAGACGAGGAAATAGCATTCTCTACGTCGGCACATCTTGGCACGGATAAGCTGCCGGGTATAATAACGCGCCTGAGGGAGAAAATCGAAGCCCTCGGGGGAGAGTTCATTTTCGGCGCGCGTATGACCTCAATAGACGTAAAGGACGGCAGGCTTGGTGAGATTTCCTACGTTAAGGACGGCAGGGAAGAGCGGATAGCTACCTCAGCCGCCATTATCGCAATAGGCCACAGCGCCCGTGACAGCATAAGAATGTTATACGGTATTGGCATGCGTATGGAAGCGCGCCCGTTCGGTATAGGTATGCGCCTTGAGCATAAGAGAGATTATATTAATCGCATAGTATATCGCGATGCATACGGTATAGTTCCCGAAACCGCATCGTATCATCTTGTAACACACCTTTCCTCGGGAAGGAGCGTTTACAGCTTCTGTATGTGTCCGGGCGGAACGGTTGTTGCCGCAACAAGCTCCGCGGGAGGCATAGTAACTAACGGCATGAGTGAGCATGCAAGAATGGGTGAGAATTCAAATGCCGCCATTCTCGTCAGCGTGACACCCGAGGACTTTGGCACCGAGCATCCGCTGGGTGGCATAGCCCTTCAAGAAAGAATCGAGCGCGCAGCATACTCGCTTTCGGATAGCTACCGCGCCCCCGTGTCAACTCTGCGTGATTTTATGGAAGGCAATAAGCCACTCTCGCTTGGCGCTGTAGAGCCTGCTTACCCCGTTGGCACCTTCACGGAATCACCGGAGAAATATCTTCCCGAGTACGTCACGGATTCTGTTCGCGGCGGAATAGTCGATTTTGATGCATGGATGCCGGGATATGCCTTTGGTGATGCTGTCTTTACAGGTCCCGAAACGCGCACTACCTCGCCCGTCAGAATGAATAGAGAGGCGGACGGCACCGCGGTAGGCATCGCAGGTGTATATCCCAGCGGAGAGGGCGCAGGGTATGCCGGAGGTATCGTATCCTCCGCAAGAGACGGTATTGTTCAAGCGGAAAAGTTAATCATGACATTCTCGCGCGAATAACAAAAAGCACAGCTTGATCGCTCAAGCTGTGCTTTTTGTAAATAAATATAGTCAAAATAGATTAAAATGCCCACTCGCCGTTGTCAAATATCTTGACTTCCTTACCGTCCTTGGTTACGCCGGTGATGCACATATCCTTCGTGCCTATCATGAAGTCCTCGTGTACGATAGAGTCGTTGATACCCTTTGCGTGAATCTCCTCCTCGGTCATATTTTCGTATCCGCGATAGAGATTGGTGAAGCCGCGGCCGATAGCAAGATGGCACGCTGCGTTCTCATCAAAGAGAGTGTTGTAGAAGAGTATTTCGGACTCGCGTATCGGGGAGGTGTAGGGAACAAACGCGCACTCGCCGAGATATGCTGCTCCCTCGTCCATACCGATAAGCTCGCGGAGCGCGTCCTCGTTCTTTTCCGCCTTAACCTCGACTACCCGACCGCCCTCAAAGCGCATCGAGAAGTTCTCAATGAGCGCACCGTTGTATGCAAGGGGCTTCGAGGAATAAACGATACCCTCTGCCTCACCCTTCATAGGAGAGGTGAATATCTCCTCTGAGGGAATGTTGGGATTGAAGTATATGCCCGAGCCGAGTGCGTTCTCGCCACCGCCCGCGAATATAACCTCGGGCGAGAGACCTACTGTGAGATCCGTGCCGTTGGAGGCCTTATAGATAAGCTTTGTAAGACCGAGAGAGTTGAGGTAGTCGCATCTTGCCGCAAGCTCCTTGTTATGCTCGTCCCACGCTCCTACGGGATCGTCGTTAACTCTCGAGGTGTCGAGTATAGCCTCCCACAGCTTCTCGATAGCCGCGCCTGCGCGCAGACCGGGGAAGACCTTTTTAGCCCATGCCGCACCGGGAACAGCCGCGATGCACCACTGGTACTTGTTCTCCATCCTCTGGCGTATAGGCTTTATGAGCTTAGCTCTCTTTGCCATAGCCGAAGCATACTTCTTCTGATTGATTCCGTCAAGCCCGTCGGGATCCTCGGACATAAGGTAGATCTTGCAGGGAATAACCTCGACCTGCCTTTCCCATTTAGCAAGCTGCCAGTCCTCCATCTCACCGAGAACCGACTCCTTACAATAGCGTACGTGCGAGCGGGTGAGGGGCTGGTAGCTCCATTCAACCGAAACCTTTCTTGCGCCGAGCTTATAGCACTCGTCCATAACCATCTTTACGAACTCGGGCTGATCAAGCTCCGCGTAGATGATTACCTCCTGACCGCGCTTTACGTTTACGCCCACCTTGGCAATGAGGGCAGCGTATTTTCTGAGTCTTGTTTTCTGCATTATTCAACTCCTTGAACGTTATTTTCATTTTACTCTATTATTTTATCACACCGAGGGCGTTTTTTTCAAGCATTAACTTGACTTTTTTTGCGCGCGTTTGTAAAATATATATAAAGACGGCGTTATACCCCTTGCCGCAAAGAAGAAATTTACGGAGATTGTCATGATCAATATAGACGGCTTTATCGAATTTATAAACGGTGCGACCACCTCGTACCATACGGTTTCCTCAATGGAAACCGAGCTTGCTGCCGCAGGCTATGAGCGCCTTTTTGAGCGCGATAGCTGGGAGCTTGTCCCGGGCGGTAAATACTATACAGTTCGCGGCGGCTCGATTATCGCCTTCAGATATAAGGCGGCTGCCATGTCTATGAATATAGTATCCGCGCATTCGGATTTCCCTGCGTTCAAGCTCAAGGCTGTGCCCGATACTCACGGTAAATATACCAAGCTCAACGTAGAGACATATGGGGGCGCGATACACTATACCTGGTTTGACCGTCCTCTCTCGCTCGCTGGCAGAGTGGCTGTCAGGATCGACGGCGGTATAAAGCTTATGCTTGTCGATCTTGGTGAGGATATTGCCGTAATTCCCAGCGTGGCGCCGCACCTTAACCGTCAGGTAAACACCTCCTTTGCACCTAACGCCGCGATAGATCTGCAGCCCCTTTATGCCGCGGCAGATGCAGGCTCGGTGCTTGATAAGGTTGCATTGGCGCTCGGTGTGTCCGTTACCGATATACTTTCTCACGATCTATACCTTTATAACAGAGATAGAGGCAGGCTCTTCGGTGAGAAGGGTGAGTTTATACTCGCTCCCCGTATCGACAATCTCGCTTCGGTTTATACCGCGCTACGTGCCTTCATAGATGCCGGCGATACGGCGTCCATGCCCCTTCTTGCGGTGTTTGATAATGAGGAGGTAGGCTCCTCAACCGCCGAGGGTGCCGCATCTGATTTTCTCGCCGATACGGTAAAGAGATTGTTTGCTGATAATGACACCTTCCGTGCGGCGCTTAATTCCTCACTCGTTGTGTCAGCGGACGGCGCACACGCCATTCACCCCAACCACCCCGAGCTGTCGGACCAGTCCTGCCACCCGGTCATGGGCTGCGGCGTAGCGGTGAAGTACAATGCTAACCGCAGATATGCCACCGATGCCGTTTCCGACGGCGCGCTTCGCCTGATAGCGTCAACGCGCGGAATTCCCCTGCAGAGCTATTCCAACCGCCCCGACCTTCTCGGCGGCTCTACCCTCGGCTCTATTTCCTCTACGCGCCTTCCTGTGCCTACAGTTGATATCGGCGTACCTCAGCTCGCGATGCATTCGGCGTGCGAGTGCGCGGCTGTCGGCGATATTATCGGTATGGCTGAGCTTCTGCTCGCCTTCTATGAGAGCGAGCTTCCGCACCTTTTTGATTAAATAAAGAAAGGGAGAAGCGTATAGCCTCTCCCAAATTTATATCAGCTGTCGGCGGTGTCCGATAATTCCTTCCCAAGACATATTCTGTCGTAGGTTTCGCGCATATACTTTTTGTTGAGTATGTATTTTTCATCATGCTCGGCAAGATCGCGGAAAACAGTTTCTATAAACAGCATTGTCTTCGGGTTGCCGTCAACCTTGTTGCCATGCTTGTGCCAATGCTTAAGCGCGAGGTCCTTACTATAATTCTTTCCCGCGTAGGTCTTTGTAGCGGCAAGCTTGTCGCAAACGCACTCAACCGCATACTTATAGGGCATAAGGGGCGTTACCTCGCAGTCACCGTCGAGCCAATACTCGATATGGTGCTTGTTTCTGCCCTTGTGGTGGAGCCAGGCGTGGCTCACTCCCGTATGCTCTCGACATACTCCGATAGGAGAGCGGTAGCCCGTGTAGTATTTTGCACTCTCGAACAGCTCCGTCGGCGAGAACTTAGACAAATCATGCACAAGCCCGCGCCACAAAAGACCGCACTTTGCGCAGTGTATAAGAACGCTGTGCTTATGGCGTATGACGAGTGCTATGTGACGGAATAGGTTAAAGAATCCCATGTTGTGTCCTCCGGGCTTGGAAATAGGTGTTTCGAGTCCGTATATTATAACATTAAAATCATTAGTTGTCAAGGAGATAAAGCTATGAGTACTCCGATTTTGAAGATCGAAGGATTAACCAAAAGGTACGGTGATTTCGTAGCCGTAGATAACCTCTCGCTCGAGATACTTCCGGGTGAGATATGTGCCTTTATCGGCCATAACGGAGCGGGCAAAACAACCACGCTCAAGGCTGCGATAGGCATACTTGCACCCGACGAGGGAGAGGTTTATATAGACGGAATTTCCATAAAGGACGATCCGCTCGAGGCTAAAAGCCGCGGTGCGTATATTCCCGACAACCCCGATCTTTACGAGTTCCTCACAGGAATAAAGTATCTTAATTTCATAGCCGACGTTTTCGGCGTTCCCTCAGACGCTCGTACCGAGCGGATAAACTCCATGGCGGAGCGCCTTGGCATAATTGACGCCCTCGGCAATCCCATTTCCGCGTACTCCCACGGAATGAAGCAGAAGCTTGCCGTAATATCCGCCTTCCTTCATTCGCCAAAGCTCATTATGATGGATGAGCCGTTCGTAGGTCTTGACCCCGTTGCGGCACATACCTTGAAGGAGATGATGCGCGAGCATTGCGAGGCAGGCGGCTCTATCTTCTTCTCGACTCACGTGCTTGACGTAGCGGAGAAGCTTTGCGATAAGGTGGCTATAATTCAGCGCGGTAAGCTGATTATAACCGGCTCAATGGACGAGGTTCGCGGGGATACGTCGCTCGAGAGCGTATTCCTTGACTTAGAGGAGAAGGAAGATGATTAAGAATCTTATCGGTATACGCCTGCTCGCGCTCTTTACGGGCACGTTTGGCGGAAAGGGGAAGCGCAAGCGCGCCGGCGTTGCGGCGTCTATAGGACTCGCGGTATTCCTCGTAGCCCTGTTCGCCTTCTATTTCCTCATGATATCTGCGTCGCTTGCATTTATCCTTGTGCCGCTCGGGCTTGATGCGGCATATTTTTCGATATTCAATCTGCTTACCTTCGGGCTTGTATTTATTCTCTCGATATTTGAAACCAAGAGCGAGCTGTTCGAGTGTAAGGACAACGAGCTGCTGCTCTCTATGCCTATACGCCCGCGCGACGTAATTCTCTCCCGTTCTCTTGCGATAATAATAATGAACGTGGTGGAGGCTATGATCGTCACCGTTCCTGCGGTTGTTATGTACGGAATTGCGGGCGGCAGTGCTATGCATATCCCCACGGCGATTATTTCTTCGCTCTTTCTGACGCTTCTTGCGACGGCGCTCTCATCGGCGGTCGGCTACGCCGTAGCTCTCCTTGCGGCGCGCTTTAAGAATAATTCCTTTGTCACGGTCGCGTTTTCTCTCGGCTTTTTCGCCCTATACTTTGTAGGCTACAGCGCCCTTATGGACGGACTGACGTCGCTTGAGAGCGATGCTGTCGTTTCGCCGGACGTTATAGAGTCTTATATGGCACCAATGTTTCCGTTCGGCAAAATATCCATGCTCGACCCCCTGTATTTGCCAATATTTATTGTCATTTCCTCGGGAATAACCCTTCTTGCTTGGTATATAATATCTAAAAACTACGTTAAGCTTGTAAGCGCCTCAGCCCGTATCAAAACTAAGAAGTACGTCAAGCGCGCACTCACGCGCAGCTCAGCATTTGCGGCTCTCTCGAAAAAGGAGCTGGCATATTTCTTCTCGAATGCGGCGTATATCCTTAACGGAACCATGGGCGCTATATTCCAGCTTATTATATCCTTTGCTATTCTGTTCTCGGGCGACACACTTGGGGAGCTTGGAGCTATGATGGGCGTCGTATCCGACGAGGGCGCCCTGATAGTTATAATTACTGCGCTTCTTATCGGTATTTCCTCTACAAACTCGGTATCGGCATCTGCGCTTTCTCTTGAGGGCAAGTGCTTCTGGATACTCAAAACCTCGCCTATTCGTACGGGCGAGCTGATATGCGCAAAGCTTGTTCCTCATCTTGCGGTCTCGCTGCCTGTCAGTCTTATTTCCTCGGTAGCGGTTGCAATAGCTCTTAAGGCGTCTGTGCTTTGGTGGTTCTTTATCATACTCGCACCTATCGCCGCATCCATAATATTTGCTATGCTCGGACTTATACTCAATATAGCTATGCCTAAGTTTAACTTCGAGAACGCGGCTCAGGTCGTAAAGCAGTCGATGCCCGTATTTATTCTCACTCTCGGAGGAATGGTTATAGCCTTCCTTTTTGCCGTGCTTGCATTTATATCCACTCTCGCGCTTGGCTCGGTCATCACCGCACTGATACTCTCCGCGGCTCTTGTGCTTTTATTCCTCGGTCTTTATCTCATTCTCTTCGGCCCGTCTAAAAGAAGACTCGAGAGACTATCTTAGGTGGTATAGCCTTGAAGCATATTAAAAAAATTCTGCCCCAATGGGTTCTTATATCCCTTGTTGCGGCACTTGTGCTAACCGTTTTATTGCTCGTTGCCCGCTCCTCGCACGCGCTCGCGGATTTTGTCAACGCGTATCTCGCTACCCCGATAAGAGCGTTTATGGCGGCGCTTACCTATCTTATTCCTTTTTCGCTCTTTGAGCTTATATTACTTCTGCTTCTCCCCTCGCTCGTCATATTGACAGCGGCGCTTGTACGTGAGCGCGGCGGCATAGAGCATAAGCTGAGGCGAATATTCTCCGCCGTCGGTGTTGTGGCTATTCTTTACTGCGGATACGTGACGGTGATGAGTATACCCTATAATACCACGCCGCTCGCCGAGCGCCTTGATATAGAGGAGGATAAGGATATAACCCGCGACGAGCTTTACTCCGCGCTTCTTATCGTCCGAGATGAGGTGAACGCGCTTGCAGAGGAGCTTGACGCCACCTCGCCGACGAAAATGCCTTACACCGTCGACGAGATGAGCAGAATTATCTCTCGCGAGTACGGTGAGGTGAGAAAGCAATATCCCTTCTTTTACAGCTTCGATTCGCGCGTTAAGCCCGTGTATTTCAGCACTGTTATGAGCGATATGGGAATTACGGGAATATACACCTACTTTACGGGAGAGGCAAACGTCAATACCTGCTATCCCGATTATACCTTTGCCTATACCTCTGCGCACGAAATGGCGCATCAGCGTGGTATAAACCGTGAGAATGAGGCTAACTTCATGGCGTTTTTCGTCCTCTCAAAGTCCGATGACGCTTTTCTCAGATACAGCGCATATCTCAATATGTACGAGTACCTCGCCTACGCGCTTTATCCTACCGACCCCGAGGGCTACTATGAGATCATGCAGGGGCTGGATGCCCGTGCTGTCGCCGATATTAAGGAGGCGAGCAGGGTAACTCGAGAGCATCGTGACAGTCCGTTATACAAGCTGATGAACGACGTTAACGATGCATACCTTAAATCCAACGGCACCGAGGGTGTTGTCAGCTACGGCTACGTCGTACGCCTTGCCGTCGGATATATCCTTAAATAACTTATAAATAAAAGAGCGAGCACAAGATGAGTGCTTGCTCTTTTTATGTAACCCGGTTTTGCCCTCCGGAATAATATGTACTGTACTTTTGTTTTCGGAGGACGGTATGGGTAGATTTATCGTTAACGGCGGTGCGCCGCTTTTCGGCAGGGTCAGGGTCAGCGGCTCGAAAAACGCAGCACTCCCGATACTCTTTGCGTCGATTATTACGCGTGGCGTGTCGGTTATAGAAGACCTACCCGATATAGGCGACGTGAGGGTGGCAATAGATATTATCGAGCGACTTGGTGCTACGGTTGTGCGCGAGGGCACGCTCACCCGAGTGAATACCGAAAGCCTTACATATACCAAAATTCCCGATACTCTCCTATCTCGCCTTCGCGCCTCGACCTACCTTCTCGGCGCAATGCTTGTCCGCTTTGGCAGAGCTGAGATAGGCTGCTTCGGCGGGTGTAATTTCGCACCGCGCCCGATTGATATGCACCTTGATGCTATCCGTTCTCACGGCGCCTCGATAGGGGGTAGCGGAGAGATAAGCTCAGAGCGCCTGTACCCCTCTGAGATAACCTTTGCAAAGCGCTCTGTCGGCGCCACCGTTAACGCGCTTATCTTAGCCTCGGGCATACCCGGCGAGAGCGTTATCCGCGGCTGTGCAACCGAGCCGCATATACTTAATCTCATAGAGTATCTTCGTTCCTGCGGTGCGGATATAGCTCTCTCTGGCGATACCGCCACAGTACGAGGCACAAATCTCCGCGGCGGCAGCGTCAGCGTTGGAGGCGATATGATAGAGGCTGGCACAATGCTAACGGCATCGCTTCTGACGGGAGGCGCCGTGCGCGTCGTAGGCGTATCGGATACCGAGCTTCTTTCCTTTACTCAGCTCCTCACCGCATCAGGGGTAATCAGGCAGGGTGGTGAAGGGATTATGCTTACGGGTATGCCCGAGGCGAAAATCAGAGTCGTAACTCTGCCTTATCCCGGCTTTCCCACGGACCTTCAACCCATAATATCACCACTTCTTTCGCATAGGGGCGGCTGGATATCCGACACCGTCTGGCGCGACAGGCTCGGATACCTTGAGGGCTTATCTCGTTTCGGCGTGCGTTCGCGCGCGGTCGACGGTGTCGCGGAGATATTTCCCTCGGAGCTGGTGGCTGCCGAGGCGGAGGCTGCTGACCTTCGCGGTGGTATGGCACTCATTATTGCGGCACTTGCCGCCGAGGGTGTCAGCGTCATACGTAACGGTGAGCTTGTTCTGCGCGGATACGAGCGTCTTGTAGATAAGCTATGCCTTTTGGGCGCGGAAATTGATTATAAGGACTAATTTTCTATTGACAAGCGCGGAAAATCGTGTAAAATATATGTATACGCCAAAGGAGGTAAGAAAATGAAAAGAATTATGACGATACAGGACGTCTCCTGCGTGGGCAAATGCTCGCTCACCGTTGCTCTGCCCATTATATCTGCGGCAGGCGTTGAGGCATCTATACTTCCCACCGCGGTTTTGTCTACTCACACTCAGTTTGATAAATTCACCTTCCGCGATCTTACAGATGAAATACAGCCTATCTCGGATACGCTCTATGAGCTCGGGATAGATTTTGGCGCAATATATACGGGATACCTTGGCTCCTTCGAGCAGCTCGGTCTTGTTTCAGACTTTATCGACCGCTTCGGCAAGGGTGCAAAGGTGGTTATAGACCCTGTAATGGCAGATAACGGCGTTCTCTACAAAGGCTTTACCCCCGAGTTTGCGCGCGCCATGGCAGGGCTGTGCTCCAAGGCGGATCTTATTATACCCAACCTTACCGAGGCGTCCTTTATGCTTGATATTCCTTATAACCCCGATTACGACGAGAGCTACATCAAGGAGCTGCTTAAGAAGCTTGCGGCACTCGGCGCGAAGGAGGTTGCCCTCACGGGTATCAGCTTTGAGGAAGATAAGATAGGCGTTTATTCCTACAACTCCGAGACCGACAGCTACTCCTATTATGCGAACACCAAGCTGCCGCTTTCCTATCACGGAACGGGTGACGTGTATGCGTCTGCGGTTGTCGGTGCGCTTATGCGCGGCTTCTCGACCTCGCAATCGCTCTCTATAGCGGTTGACTTCACGCTCCGTTGTATGGAGAAAACTATGGAGGATAAGGACGCACGCTTCTACGGCGTAAACTTCGAGGAGGCACTTCCTTATTATATAGAGCTTCTCGAGGACTGAATATAAAAATACGATGAGTGAGGCAACCGCCTCACTCTTTTTATCTACGGCTTCGACCGCCTTTTTTCTTAGCAAGGCGCGAGGTGAGGAGCGATATTGCCACGTAGCACGCCGAGCTTAAAATAGCGCGCAGGGTAGCGCCGCCACCAGACAAGATAAGCGCTATCGCAATGAGAATGAGAGAAAATACCAGCGAGCAGAGCAGAGTAATAAGCGAATTGTCACCCGAGAGCAGCCGTGATACGATGAACGCGGATATCACGCCGCTTACGAGCAGGGCTGCAAGTGCTCCCACGCTAACGTATCCTAAGGGATTGTCTGTGGAGTTAACTATCAGGGCACCAATAAAGGATAATATAAGCATCGTGAGTGCCATAATAAGAACTCCGAGCGCTATTCTTATGGGTGCGCTCATTTCTTTCAGCTTCGGTTTTCTTTTCATAGAGCCTCCTGGTAATATTAAAATAAAAAAAGGACCGTCAAGACTGTGTTAAAGTCTATTCGACGGTCGCTTTTTATATGACGGAGAGGGAAAAATTACTTGTTCTCCTCGGTGGCCTCTGCCTCAGTGGGTGCAGCCTCTGCCACAGGCTCCTCAGCCTTAGGAGCTAAGGTGTCGGTGATTCTGACGTCAACCGATCTGATAGCGCCCTTAAGGAATCTGATACGGGTCTTAGCCTTGGTGGTCTCGAGAACGAAGGTCTCTTCCTTTATCGAAATTACCTTACCGATGATGCCGCCAATGGTGGTAACCTCGTCACCGACACAAAGAGCATCACGCATCTCCTGATCCTCCTTCTCCTTCTTCTTCTGAGGACGAATCATGAAGAAGTAGAAGAAAACGATAAGAAGAACGATACCGCCTATGGAAACAAGGCTCGACCAGGCGTCAGTCGATTCAAGCAAAAATGCGAAATTCATTATCATAATCCTTTCAAAAATTAATTCTAACTTATTATACAATAAGGGTGGAAAAAAATCAAGCGAAATAGAGTAAATTAAGAAAATGTACAAATTTGCACCCC
>CAYZZJ010000046.1:0-12974 GCA_964482885.1 uncultured Ruminococcus sp.
ATGGCTAACTGCCAGGCAGAGATGAAGAAGGCTGTTGAGGCAGGCTACTGGCATATGTTCAGATTCAACCCTGCTGCTAAGGCAGAGGGCAAGAATCCCTTCACCCTCGACTCTAAGGAGCCCACCGCTTCTTATCAGGACTTCATCACCGGTGAGGCTAGATATACCAGACTTGCACAGCAGTTCCCCGAGCGCGCGCAGGAGCTCTTCGCTAAGGCTGAGGCAACTGCAAAGGCTAAGTACGAGAGACTTAAGAAGTTAGTCGAGTTCTACAACATTTAATTTCTGACTTTCAAATTTCGGCGCAAGCCGTCGCTCCACCGCCTTGCAGTAGTCATCTACAGCGGGCGGCGGCGTAGCGGCGACTATCATCCAAAATTTGTGCGTCAGGGCGGATATGTAAAAGTAAAAGGAAGGCAATCAGTTGCCTTCCTTTTCTATTTTATTTTGTCGATAGGATTATTCTCTTTCTTTACCAGCTCGTATTCCGGATTTCTGATAAGAACTCCGTGCTTGGTAGCAACGACTTCTACGTCTGTTTGTAGCATATACCTTTCGCGCAGTTCTTTGGGTATGACGATACGCCCCAATTTGTCAAATGATTTGATTATTCCAAGCTGTTTCATATTTACCGCCATCACAAAATAGATATAAATATATAATTCTTATCTTTAACACAATTATATTCTAAAAATATGTTAAAGTCAAGTAAATTCTTAACATTAACACAAAAAGTGGAGAAGGTATGAAGATTTACGACTTTAACGGAAAGAAGAATATATGCGGTGCGAGAGTGCGCGAGGCGAGGAAAAGGCTCGGGCTATCGCAGCAGGAGCTTGCGGCGAGGCTGCAGGTTTCGGGCGTGAATATCGAGCGCGACAGCGTATCGCGCATTGAGATCGGCACGCGCTTTGTTGCGGATTATGAGCTTGTTGCCCTGTGTGAGATACTCGGGGTGTCGCCTCGAGAGCTGCTTGGAATTTAATAAAAAGCTTGGACCTGCCGCATTTGCGGCAGGTCCTTTTATCGGTATATCGAAAACCCCGTCATAGGTACGTGGTTCTATGAGGGCTTTGCCAATGAGCGGAAATCAAATAAAAATTCAGCGTAGAATGATTTTGTGTCAAAGGCTCCCTTTACACAAGGGAGGCTTTGTTTTACTCCCGCTTGAGCGGGTTTCCGTAATATGTTCTTATTTCCGCGCCTTTCCCGGCGGGATACCGTAGGTGCGGCGGTAGAGGGTGGAGAAGTACTTGGGGTCGCTGTAGCCCGAGAGGCGGGCGACCTCCTCGACGGTGTAGTAGCCGGATTCGAGCAGCTGCTTTGCGTGCGAGAGGCGCAGGTGCGTCAGGTATTTTATAGGGCTTGTGCCGAGCTTCTCGGAGAAGGAGCGGCGCAGGTAGGTCGGGCTGACGCTTATGCGCTTCGCTAAGGATGCGACGGTTAGTGAGGAGTCCTGGAAGTTCGCATGAATGAAGCCGAGGAGGGTGGAGAGGTCGGGCTTTATGCCGTGCTTTCTGCCGAATGCCTCGGTCATCAGTCCTTCCATAACCCTCGCGAAGAGTGATTCGGCGCGGTATTCGTAGCCTATGCGCTTCTCGCTCCAGGCGGTGTGCATCTTCATAAATAATTCGCCGATTATCTCGGGGCTGCTCGGCTTTATTACCTCAAGCTCGCCGCCCTCGTCACCGATTATATCGAAGTGTACGGCTATGACGTTCTCGGGGCGGTGCGAGGTGATACGGTAGTCGCAGTCCTTCGGGACGTAGATAAGCTCGCCGCGCTTTACCGTAAGCGAGGTGTCACCGTGGGTGAACTCCGCCTCGCCGTCGAGCCTTATCGAGAGGGCGTGATACGGGCGCCCCTTGGCGTACGCGCTCCCACTCTCCCAGTGCAGGTGCAGGACGGATATAATATTAAATGAAAGCTTTTTATCGGTGAGCATACCGTCACCCCCTTTTTCTTCATTCTACTACCTGTGGCTCGTTTTGTCAACCTTTCGCGCGCTAAATACTGTGATTTGGGGATTTTGGTTGCGAAAATTCAACCTTTTTGCCCGTTTTATGGGTTATGCACCGCCGCTATAGGGTGATATAATAAAATTGTAAATACATTTAACGGAGGTAGCTATGCAAAAGGGCTTAGATATGTTAATTCAAAAATATTCGCTCTCAGATGACGCTGTTATAAGCGAGGACGGCAGATGCGCCGTTATTGCTGACGGCAGCTATCCTATACTCCCCTGGGAGTGCGAGAGAAGAATAATCGAGCTGCGTAACATCTATAAGAGCGGCAGAATAGGCGAGGTATGCACCTACAGAATTGCGCACACGACCGAGCGCGGTGCAGATCTCTTTGACATGCTTTACCGCGAGGTGGGCATCATGTGCTTCACGCTTGATTCGGGCGTTAAGTCTATCTTCGCTGTCAGGAGCGAGAGCTGTATGAACTGTATCGTTGAGAGCGAGAGCGGCTGTATCGCAACGATTGAGCTTGCCTCAACTTTGCCCTCGGGCGAGGAGGACGTCGACAAGCATGAGATGATATGCGAGATAGGCGTTGCGTGCGACAGAGTAGTCGATACGCAGATACCTCAGCACTCTATATATCTTTTGTCAAAGGACGGAGCTAAGTACCGCGACACCGATGC
Source organism: uncultured Ruminococcus sp. (assembly GCA_964482885.1). Lineage (GTDB taxonomy): Bacteria > Bacillota > Clostridia > Oscillospirales > CAG-272 > UBA1740. The sequence continues at coordinate 2,651 of CAYZZJ010000046.1, forward strand.
CGAGCTTTACGGCTACAGCGAGTGCGAGGTAAATAAGATCCGCGCGGCGTTCGCGCTTGCGAAATCCGAGGAATACAGGGAGGCGTGCGCGGCTAAGTCCAAGCATATCGATGCCGTTGTTGCTGCGGCTCGTAAATCCCTCGAAACCCTACAAAATGTAAAGGTAGGTTGCTAAAATGAAGAGATTAAAGATTGCTATGATGGGTATGACCCACGGTCATACGAGAAAGTATTACGACGTTCTTAAGAACAACCCCAAGCTCGAGTGGGTGGCTGTTTCTCCTGCTAACGAGGAGGTTAAGGAGATATTCTTAAACTCCGTTGAGGGCATTCCTTACTACGACAGCGACGAGGCTATGCTCGATGCACACCCCGAGATCGAGGCGGTCGTTATCGCGAGCGAGAACAGCGAGCATCTGAGACAGGTAAAGCTCTGCTGTGAGAGGGGCATCAACGTTCTCTCGATGAAGATACCCACCTTCGATATGGAAGAATATGCGGAGATGCAAAGGCTTGTACGCGAGAGCGGAATCACCTATCAGATCGAGCTTGAGCTGCACTACAACCCCGTTGTTATCCGCGCGAAGGAGCTGATGAAAAACGGCGCTGTCGGCAAGACCGATTCCTTCTCGGCAACCAATATCACCCTCAGCCCCGTATTTGCATTCCCCTGGCAGGGAGTTCCCGAGCTTAGCTTCGGTAAGAGAGTGCCGATAGGCGGCGGCAGCGAGAAGTTCCGCGGCGGTGCGCTCTGCGACCACCCTCATATCTTCGACCTTATCCGTGAGATGACAGGCTCGGAATTTGAGATGATCTTCGCGCGCGTTGCTCCCAATATGAGAAAGGGCATTGAGGTTGAGGATATGCTTGCCGTTGTCGGTAAGATGAAGAACGGCGTTATCTTCTCGCTCGATCCGAGCTGGTCGAGGCTTGAGTACCCTCTTAAGGTGCCTGCACCCGGCTGGGAGAGATTCCCGAAGCGTATGGAGGTTAACCTCGCTATTCACGGCAGCGACGGCTCTATGCTCATAGATTGCTTTGGTCCCAACACCTATCACAACGGCGCTCCCACGAACGCCTACACCGTTCAGTACACCTACTTTGACGAGTGGATAGGACTTATCGACGAGTTCGTTGAGAACATTGAGAAGAAGCGCACGCCTAAGATCAACCTCGACTGGCACAAGAACACTATCCGTGCGATGCTCGCGGTATACGAGAGCATTGAGAGCGGCGCGCCCGTGTTCTTCGATTAAGGTAGCTTAGATATAAAAATGTGCTTTGACGCGCCGCCCTTCGGGGCGGCGCGCTTTCTGGCATATCGAAAACCCCGTCATAGTGACGTGGCTCTATGAAGGCTTTGCCAATGAGCGGAAATCAAATAAAAATTCAGCGTAGAATGATTTTGTTTTACTCCCGCTTGAGCGGGTTTCCGTAACAAATGCATGGCTGACATGCCAATAAAAGACGCATTTATGCGTCGCCGGTAGCAGTTAGGGCTATGCCCGAAAATGAAATACCCACAGCTACGGTGGGATCTTTATTTGCTCGGTGAAAAAATGCGGTGGGGTATTGACAATGGCAATACTTCGTGATATGATGTATTATGTAAGGAGAGGTATTGCGCGGCGGCTTTGTGCCGCGCTCTGCCAAAGGAAGGAGTAGCGCATGGATGCTCAGCTGAAAAGGGGTATTCTCGACGTGTGCGTGCTTGCCGCGATAAAGGACGAGGATTCCTACGGATATAAGATAATAAAGGATATGAAGCCGTATATGGAGATGACCGAGTCAACTCTTTATACCATTCTGAAGCGCCTTGAGCTATCGGGCATGCTGACTGTATACAGCTCCGAGCATGGGGGCAGGCTTCGCAAATACTATCACATTACCAAGGCGGGGCTTGGCCGTATTGAGGATTTCAAGGACGAGTGGCGCGAGGTCATGTCTATGTACAGATTTGTAGTAAAGGGGGAGGAGAGCTGATGCTTAAATCGGAATTTTTAGAGCTTCTTAAAGGCGAGCTGTACGGGCTTCCCGAGGAGGACGTGCGGGGACACGTTGAGTTCTATTCAGAGATGATAGACGACCGAATCGAGGAGGGGCTGTCCGAGGAGGACGCCGTTGCTGCGATTGGTCCTATAGAGGACATCGTATCTCAGATAATAGCCGAGATACCCCTCCTTTCGGTGGTTAAGGAGAGGATAATGCCGAAGAGTGCGCTCGCCGCGTGGCAGGTAGCACTTACCGTGCTGCTTTCTCCTATAATATTCTCGTTGGCTGTTGCGGCTGCATCGGTGGCTGTATCGCTCTACGCGGCGCTGTGGTCGGCGATGATTGCGCTGTGGGTAACCTTCGCGGCTCTGGTTGTGGCGGCGCCCGCCGCTATCGTGTCGGGACTGATTATGACCTTTGTAAACGGCGTGCCCGGGGTTGTCTTGATGTGCGCGGGGCTTGTCAGCGCGGGACTTGCAATCTTCGCCTTCTTCGGCTGTAAGGAGGCTACGCGATTGACCGTCGTTATGACTAAAAGAATAACGCTCGGGATCAAGGGGTTGTTTCTTAAGCTCGGTCGGCGCGAGCGCGGCCTGTAATTCGGAGTCTGATAGGAGAAAACAATGGGAAGAGTATTGATGATAATTGCGTCGCTGTTGATAATAGTTGGACTGTTATTCTTTGTAGTGACGATGAGTATTTACGGCTGGGATTTCGGTAAGCTCGCGACGTCGGGCTACGTTGAGCATTCGTATGAGCCGGTTGGAGATTTTAGCAGCATTTCGATAGATACCGAGACCGCGGACGTAAGCTTTGCGCTATCGACGGACGGTGCGTGCAGGGTGGTGTGCTTCGAGAAGGAGCGCGTGCAGCACAGCGTGAGCATTTCCGGCGGTACGCTCACCATAAAGTGCGAGGACGGACGCAGGTGGTATGACCGTATATTCGATTTCGGAAAGGATACGGTAACCGTTTATCTTCCCGAGAGCGAGTATGCGGGGCTGAGCATTAAGGGGCATACTGGTGACGTAAATATACCCGCGGACTTCGCTTTCGGTGCTATGGATATATCTCTTGATACGGGTGACGTAAGGACGTTGGCATCCGTCGCGGGTGACGCTAAGATCAAGACCTCGACAGGTGACGTGTATCTGTCGGCGCTCACTCTCGGCTCGCTTGACGTTGTCAGCTCTACGGGTGACGTGCATATTGACAAGGTCAGCTCAATGGGCGCTGTAAGGCTCGAAAGATCCACGGGAAACGTCTATATAAACGAGCTGTCCGCAGCTGGCGATACCTACATAAAGGTCAGCACGGGTGACACCTATATATATAAGCTCGGTGCGAAGAGCCTTACTACCGAGGGAGACACGGGAGATTTTATTGCTAAGGACGTGGCTGCCAACGAGGGTGTTAAAATCAAGAGAACAACGGGCGAGACAGAGCTTGATGGCATGAATGTTGGCGGCGAGCTTAGTATCACCGCGACGACGGGAGATATTGAGCTGTCGGGCGTGCGCTGTGCCGACCTTGTCACTCGCGCCGACACGGGTGATTTGTCACTCGAGGACGTCCTTGCTTCGGGTAAATTCGATATAAAGAGTGAAACCGGCGACGTTGAGTTTGCGAGGTGCGATGCTGCCGAAATATACGTTGACACCGAAACCGGCGACGTCGAGGGAAGCCTGCTTTCCGACAAGGTGTTCATCGTCAAAACGACCACGGGCAGCGTAAGAGTGCCCGACACTATCACCGGTGGTAGATGCGAGATAACCACAACGACGGGCGACGTGAAAATAACCGTTGGATAATGCGCGCCGTGTGTCTAGGATTGATATAACACGGGTGTAATATGGGGGTAAATGGCAAAATGACAACAAAGATTTTCAAAATCGGCAGGAAAAGCGAGATGAGGGAGTGTGTATCCTTCGCGCTTAACGCCTTGATATTTGTATTTGCGACGGTGGGAATTATAATTGCCTGCTTCCGCGCGGGGATTGACGGATACTCTCACTGGGCGCGCAGAATGTTATATTTCACTCAGATGTCAAACATCTGGATCGGTGCGGTATCGCTCCTTCACGCGGTGTATCTTTTCCGCGAGGGGCACCGCGGGGAGGAGAGAATACCCGGGTGGTTCTTCGCCTTGAAGTACGTATTCACCGTTTCGATAACGGTCACGGGTATTATTTATTGCGGGCTACTCGCTCCGTTTGCCGATTATAACGTGTGGAGCTTTTCCTCAATTTTAACCCACGTCGTCGTTCCCGTCCTTTCGGTGGCCGACCTCTTTATATCGAGAAGAGAATATAAGCTGTCCTTTAGGCACAGCTTCTCGGCGCTTATACCGCCCGCGGCATACTTCGTATTTGCAAGCATACTTAATTTGTGCGGAGTGGACTTCGGCAGGGGAGAGACCTATCCTTATTTCTTTATGGATCTTAATTCTCCCGTCGGTCTTTTCGGCTTCCGCTTTACCGACAGACCCGAGATGGGCACGGTGTATTGGGTGCTGCTTTTGCTGGCGCTGATTTACGGTATTGCATATCTTTATCTCAGGCTTTACAATAATCGCGGCAAGGGTGCCGATGAATAGTGAGGTGGGGACCGCAGAGGCTGTGCGGTCCTCGCTTTTGCTTTGTTATCGGTGCGTGCTTTTTTGAAAAGCTTTATTAAAAAACGGTGGGGAAGGTTGACTTTGCACGCGCGCTATGCTATTATAGCATATGGGAAGCGACTTTTAACGGTGCGATACAAGCGAGGTTGCTATGTAGTTTGAAAAAATCTTCTTCCCAACGGTGAAGGCGCTGAGGGCGAAGCTTTCCGCCACGAAAAATGCGGAGGCACCCGAGGCGGAGGTTGCGTAATACGCTCGGAAACGTAAATAAAACTTAGAAAAAGAGGATATATTATGTTCAGATCGGACGAAATACATAAGCTGCACCCGCAGATGAAGGAAAACCCCGAGCTTGGCAGACTCGCTCCCTTTAAGATACTCGAAGGGCTGTATTTTGTGGGCACGTATCAAGGCTCCTGCCATATTATCGATACGGGTGACGGCCTTATTATGATTGACCCCGGGTACGGAAATACGACCGAGATGATAAAGGAATCGATAAGAGAGGTCGGTCTTAAAATCGAGGACATAAGGTACATAGTGCTGACCCATTGGCACTGGGATCACGTGGAGGCGAGCGATGCCTTCAGAAATGCGTCGGGCGCTAAGGTGCTTATCGGCCGCGACGATGCGGAAAAAGCGGCAAAGTACTGTACTACCGATATACTTATAGACGACGGTGACACTCTCACACTCGGCAACACTACTATTACCTTCTTACATACTCCCGGTCACACCAAGGGTACTGTATCCCCCTTCTTCGACGTTGTCGACAATGGGGTAACCTACCGCGTCGGTATGTTCGGCGGTGCGGGTGTGAATACGCTCCATACGGGCAAGTTCGACTTTGAGGGTGCGCGCGAGGCGTACGCGGCTTCGATTGAGCGCCTTCGCGGCGAGAGGGTTGACGTCTTTATCGGCAACCACACCTGGAACAATAATACCCACGTAAAGGGCGCGAAGCTGCTTGCGGGCGGTGAAAACGAGTTCATCGACGGCGAGATATGGGGTAAATTCCTCGACTCCTGCCTTGAGAGGCTGAATAAGCTTATAGCAGAGGGTAAGTAAATTATTAAAGGGTGCTGCCAATTGACAGCACTCTTTTTCACCGACTTTATTTTCCGTTCAGGAAAATATGATATAAATATCGGGTAGCGGAGAGTATTGCTCTGCGGAAAGGAAAAAAGATGACAAGAGGAAAGAAAATAGCTATAGGTGTTACTGCCGGTGTGCTTGCTCTCATAATAGTATGCTCGGTGGTGCTTTATTTCGTTGCGGTTTCGATATACGACGGAAGCTTTAATTACAGATGCACGACCTCGGAGGAGGATGCGTTTGATATATCCGAATTCCCGGGTATGGTGCGCAAAAGACACACCTTTAAGTCTAATCAGGGGCAGACGCTGGTCGGCTACCTTTACGAAAGCTCGGATGAGTGGACAGAGGTGAAGGGCGTTATCGTGTTTGCCCACGGAATGGGCGGCGGCGGTCAGACGGGATATATGGATATCTTTGATATTATGGTGAGGCGCGGATATTACGTATTCGCCTACGATGCCACCGCGAACGATGAGAGCGAGGGCGACGTAATGGGCGGTCTGCCCCAGGGCTTTATTGACCTCGATTACGCGATAGATTACGCTATGGGGCTTGACGGGCTTGCGGAGCTTCCGCTCCTTCTTATGGGCTACAGCTGGGGCGGTCTTTCCGTCGGAAACGTGCTGAACTACCATCCCGAGGCACGCGCCGTTGTATCTCTTGCGGGCTGGAATGAGTCGATGAACCTTATAGATTACAGAGGCTGTCAGATGGTCGGCGGCGTGGCAAAGCTGCTTTTACCCTTTGCATCGCTATACGAGTGGGTTAAATACGGTGAGTATTCCTCAAGCACGGCTCTGTCCGGCTTTGCAAATACCGATGCGCGCATTATGATAGTACACGGTGAGTGTGACGATACCATACCGATATACTACGGCTACGATATGTATTACGAGGAGTACGGCGAGGACGAGCGCTTCGTCTTCAAAAAATACGACGACAGGACGCACGACCTTCTCGTAGATAAGGACGGTGAGCTTGACGCAGAGCTGTTCTCGGAGATTGCCGACTTCTTTGATGCGAGCGTTGGGCGCGTGGCGTAGCACGCGCGTCGATATTCGCCCCCGGCGATCGAAATGCACTTCGTGAACATATTTAACAAAAGTGAATATATCGACAAAACCAAAAGCAGACACACGAAACAAAGCCCGTGTGTCTGCTTTTGGTTTTGTAAATATCAATTCGCATTATTGTGTTATTTAGGCTAAAAGCGCTGTGTCGAACAGGGCTCGTTTTCTGCATCTTCAATGACAATTTTATCTTCTGAGGTGCTTTTTGGCGGCGCGTTTGTATCCCGGAGCGCTGTATGTAGCTTGCGCTCGTCAAGTATGGAGACCGCGCTGACACCGATCATACGTACAAGTATGAAGGCAAATCCGATGTAGTGATAGTAGTACAGTGTCTCGCCGCCCAAAAGGACGCCAATAATAACCGTTATGAAGGTGGACATTCCGCCAAAGGCGGCAACCACCGAGACGTGGAGCTTCGAGAGGGCGTAGTTGGTCATCGAGCCTGCTATTATCGTTGATGCCACGCCGAGGAAAAGAAAGCCTACCATATTATCAAGGCTGAGGTACGGATCGAAGTAGTGGAGAATAGTGCCTGCTGCCAGGTGACGCACCACGTTCACGGCGTTGAATACCAGGGTGCCGACGCCGCAGGCAACGTAGGTCACCTCCATTGGCTTGAAGTGAAAGGAGCTTTTACGTGAAAAGGAGGTGAAGAGCGCGCCGACAAGCACTGATAGGACGAGGAATATAATACCTATGACTGTGTCCGTGCCGCCGGTAGAGCCGTCGCCTATCGCGATCCAGATCGCGCCGACAATACCGCACGCAAGGAATATCTTTATTATGGTAGGGCACCTTTCTTTAAGGACGAGCGATTCGACGATGACCGTGGCGATAGGGCCGAGCGATACGATGACTGCCGCCGTTACACCCGTCGTTTGTGCGACGCCCATGGTCTCAAAGAACATATACAAAACCGGCTCGAAGAGGGCGGCGAGGAGCAGAGTCTTCAGGAATGGGGTGCGCTCGTTCTTTTTAATAAAGGTTTTGATACCGATATCTACCTTTATTATCCTCGTGACCTTGAGTAGCCAAAGCACCGTGAAGCTTAAAAGGAAGCGAAGCGCAAGAACGTCGAGGACGTCTGCACTCTCGGTCAGCTTACCCGTGAAGAAGAAGGTCGAGCCGAATATTATGCTTTTGAGTATTGCACATAAATAAGCCGCGAAATTCATAAAATCTCCCCAAATCCTTAACGCTCGGAATATGCCGTCGAATTTAATCCGCCGAAGGTGTTGACAGCGCTGTGGTGGCATGCTACAATTATAGCACTATAATTGGTGTATTTTTGCCATATATGCAGCAATTTATGGCGGTTTTTGACATTCAGGAGAGGGTATGCACGCTGAATTCGGTATAAAGAGAGAATCGAATAAGAATCTTTTTATCGGCGAGTGGGAGAACGATAAGGGCGTTTTCCATTTTCATTCGCAGATTGAGCTGTATTTTGTCGACGAGGGCGAGATGGACGTGTTCGTAAACGACAGGCACACGAGGCTGACTGCGGGAGAGATGAGCGTCGCTCTGAGCTATGCTCCCCACGGATATGCCACGCCCGAGCATTCGCGCTCCTCGACGCTTATAATCCCAACCGATATGTGTCCCGAGTTTTTGCGCGCCACGGAGAACAAGTACGCGTCAGACCCCTTTATTCGTGATAAGGAGAGGGTTGATCGCATACGCGATGCATTTGCGGCGCTGCGCTCGCCCGAGCTGAATGATATTGAGCGCCGCGGATATATATACCTCATTTTAGGTACGGTCATGAGCGCCCTGGAGCTAACGCCTAAGGAGCCACTGATGGAGAGCGGCGTAGCCTCGCGCATGCTGTCGTACATCAATGCGCACTACAAGGAGGATATAACGCCCGCGTCTATCTCGCTGCACTTCGGATATAATCAGAGCTACGTTTCGAGATTTTTCAAGGAGAGCTTCGGCATAGGGCTGAAGAAATATCTCACGATACTCAGGTTAAAAAATGCGCTTATGCTGATGGACGGCGGCCGTCACGGTATAACGTACTGCGCGCTTGATAGCGGTTTTGGCTCTATGCGCTCGTTTTACCGCGCATTCCGCGACGAGTTCGGCTGCACTCCGGGAGAATATATGGCCGAGAGAATGTCGCGCCCTGTTGCAAATTGAGCGGGGGCGTGGTATAATGTAGATGTCGGCTACGCCGACGCGATATTCTCCACGCGGTGGAGAGCGATATATTTCGGAAGAGCCGAAACGTGTAAGGAGGACAGTTTTATGAAACGTGTATTAGCTGCGATTATGTTACTCGTGTGTCTTATTTCTCTTGTGGGCTGCTCGCCGCTTGCACCGCTCGTCGCGATATTCAACGGCGTTTACTCTGCGACAAACCCGGATTATGAGGCTGAGGACGCGACATTCTTCCTCGATGAGCTTTCGATAACTCTGACAGATGCATTTTATGCTACCGATGAGTATGAGGGCTACGCCTGGTACGATTCGACAAGCGGAACGAGCGTGTGTATAGAGAAGCATCTGTTCGGAGCATCGGACTATGAGGCGGGACACAGCGTTACCGAGTACGCCGAGCAGCTTCGGGAAAGCATAATCGAAGAAAACGGCGGCGAGGACGGCGTTGCCTCGGGATACAGCGATATTGTGACCGAGGGAGAGCTTGCATACTTCACCTACGACGTAAAATTCCTGTTCAGCTTTAAGTATATGGACGTGGTTTATAAGACCGACAGCGCGATGTACAACGTCTGCTTTATGTGCGACCTCGGTAAATACGATACGTACGAGGAATACTTTGTGCGCTGGGCACGCTCGGCGGTGATTAACAACAGTAACGCCACCGCTATGCTCGGAGTCCCAACAAAATAAGCCTAAAAATTGGAGGTATATTCCAAAAACTATTGACACTGCCTAAAAGATTTTGGTATAATACCTATGTATAGGATATTTAACCAAGTTGCCGTATGGTAGGAGGATTATATGAGCCAGATAAAAGACAGGCCGCAGTACAGAGTCAGAAAGAGCAGATTCCTTGCACTTAAAATAGGTCTTATTTTACCTTTTATAATTGCTGTTGCGTTTCTTGTTGTCGGCATTGTTATGCTTACGGGCGGTGCTGCTGACGAAACCGCGCGGCTTGTTGCCATCATTATGACGGCACTCGGCGGACTCGTTGCTCTTGGTACTCTCGTTGCACAGGTGTATCTTATCGAGGATGCAAGCGTTCACGTTTGTGAGTTCTATGAGAACAGAGTTGTTGAGAAGCGCGGCGTCTTCTCTATTCAGGAGAAGCAGAAGGTCTTTCTCGGCGTTTACACCGTAACCGTCAGGCAGAGCCTTGCGGGCAGAATATTCAACTACGGCGACGTTATCGTCGACAGCCCCGGTGATTGGGATGCAAAGCAGACGTTTGGTATCAGCAATCCTCATGGGCTGAAGAGATATCTTGAGAAGAGAATCAAGCCTAAGGATATGAGTACCATAATAGTCGACTAAGGGCGGGGATTTTGGGCGTAACCGAAAATGGAAAAGAAATAAGGGTAGGGCATACATTGTGCCT
>CAYZZJ010000047.1:0-12825 GCA_964482885.1 uncultured Ruminococcus sp.
ATCATACTTTTCATAGGTTGCACCTCCTGTTAGCACAACAACATACCACAGAAGATTGCGGAAGTCCAGCACTTTTTCAAAAATAAATCCAACTTTTTTCACGACCGTACTCTTTGATTACTGCGATGCAAATATTGATGAGCGATGGCATAAAGAAAAATCCAACACAGAATTATTTTCCGTGTTGGATTTTCCTCGTCCTATTCGGTTTTGGTTATTTCTCCGTTAAGACGGGCAGGCTTTACGTTCTCTGTCCTCTTTTCTTTAAGATGTTTATATGCGCTGTTTGGAGCGATATATCCGCATTAAACAAATGCTGAAAATTTATATCGCCGCACACGCCATCCTTGCCATAATGCTTTTGTAAGTCCATTACATACTCCTATTTTCAAGGCGACACTACGCCGCATATTGAGAAAAGTCCCTTCCTTTTGAAAAGTTTCTTCTCGCCTCGGGTCAAAAATCCCATTTTAACACCCGTATTATTTATCTATGTCTGCCGTTTCGCCTTAAATATGATGCATCTCCCATTTCAGGCCATGCCGCTCTTTCGTCTTTGGGCACATCATACGCTCTTTCGTAATCGGCACATATTTCTTTCTGCGGGAAACAATCACCGCTTCTGGCAAATCTGCAGCTTTGGCATGTAATCTCGGCTTTCGCAGCCTCATTTTGCCCTTCATTTACATGACGCACCGGCATTTCATCACTGGTGCCAAACGATTTAACTTCGATTATGCTATCAGGATCTATGCCCTTGTTTCGGAGTCTAATTCTTATTGCTTTTTCACCGCGCTTTAACGTTTGAGCTATTTCTCTTACCGAGACCCCATTTTTGAATAAATCAACGAGCTTTTCATCCTGCTCATTATCCCATGATTTGCCATGATTATCAAGATGCATTTTTTCCCTATACGTTCCATTGTCGAGGGCAAGTACAGCTTCGATATTATCAATAATAAATTGCTGAGCATCACGATTATATAGAACAACATAATAACTACCGTACTGCCCGCGGCGCTCTTCCAATAAAATACCGATCTCTTTTCCGCTCTCGGTCGGGCGCTTTATTCTGGTATTGTTAATCTCGACTTCCTCTATAAGATCTAGGCAAAGAAGCCATTTGGTCAAATTTCTCTTTGGAAACTTTTTAACTCCCTCCTGCGGGCCTACGGCAATTATTCGGTTGAAAATTTCTGTAGCTGTAATAGGAGTGTAAGAGTACTCAAACTGCTGTGCTTGCTCCGGCGAAAGGAAATATGGCTGTTTTTTAGGCTTCTTTTCTTTCACGATAGGCGCAGGTGTTATACCACCATTATCAATAACCTGACGAAGAATATCAGAAACATAAAAGAAACATCTCGACAAACGCACGTTGTTAACTACGTCACCGTCCGGAATCGTGCTATCATCAATAGGATTAACTCCGTTTGCCAATTTATCTATAAAAGATTTGGCATATGCAATTTTTTCAAGTTCAGTCATTTTCGTATCTCCTTCAAATCAAAAATTCATTACAGTGGTCTATTCCGTCATGTTGATATTATTTTTCTATCCAACACGCATTCTAAATAATTGTGAAACACTTAGGCAGTCAAAGCTTGGCTGACATTCAGCGTGGGGATCAATCAACCTATCAACCGATCGCTTCTCTCCACTCGGTTTCCTTAAAGCCGACGAGGATAAACTCATCTGCTATTAGCAGGGGGCGCTTTACAAGCATGCCGTCACTTGCAAGAAGCTGCAGCATCTCGTCCTCGGTCATTGTGGGGAGCTTGTTTTTAAGGTCGAGGGATTTATATAATATGCCGCTGGTATTAAAGAGCTTTCTTGGGGGTAGTCCGCTCTTTTTGTACCACGTGGTCAGCTCACCGAGCGTGGGGTTCTCCAGCTTGATATCTCGGAACTCATACTCGATATTATTGTCATCGAGCCACCTTTTCGCCCTTTGGCAGGTTGCGCATTTGGGGTAGCAGATAAATTTAAGCATTTATAGACTCCTCTCGGGTTAGCGTTTTCGCTTTCGCTCATTACACCGTCATTATATCACATCGTTATACTGCTTGCAAGCGCTTCTTATCAATAGGCACGCGTCACTTCCCTCTCGGATTGATAAACTGTAAAAGATAGCGGTTGCACCGATGGTGCAACCGCTATTTTTATGCGTGATTTTTATTTATGCCGTTTTGGTAAAGGTTATGGTAGCGGCATCGGTGCCGAGGCTGTCTACGGTGAAGACGTAGCCGAGTGCTTCGCCTGCATCGTCGTAGATGCTGTCAAGGCTGTCGCCAACCGCATACAGATAGTCACCGTCATCATCGGTAACGTACTCGATGAGATTATACACCGTGCCGTAATCGTCCGAGGAGTCGGTGTTATTGTTGTAGACGTCGTAATAGGTCTCGCCATCGTAATCCTCGCTGTAGAGGGTTGCGTTAACGTGATAAACGAGAATTCCCGTGCCGTCAAAGTAGCCGTAGCCATCGGCGTTGAGACCGCTGCCCGTGTAATAAACTATTACGTAATACTCCTGGTATGCACCCAGCGCATCGTCCCAGTCATTAGCGAGAATTATGGTATCTCCGTGTTCCGAGAAGTCGAGGAGCGTGAGCGTTACGGTATCCTCGGTAACGACGAGGCGCGAGTCGGTAATCCAGCCGTAATTGAACTTGGAATACGCGTTATGATCTCCTGCCATAGAGTCCATAACGTCATATCCGCCAAGCGGTCCCTCCTCACCCGAATAGGAGGTATCGTAGTAATCGTCCGCACCAAGCACGTGTCCGAACTCGTGAATGAAGGTGTAGGTGTTCATACCGCTCGTATTGCCGTAGCCGCTCTCGTCCTCCTGTAAGAACTGATAGGGAGCCCAGAGGTAATCGTTCGCGCTGACGCCGTCGTACTCGTAGTAATAGCCGTCATCATCGGTATAAATATTCCAATACCTGTACGCCCAATAGAAGGTAACTTCGGAGTCGATATCAAGGGTGGTGATAAGAACTATAGAATCTATCGTGCCGTTGCCGTCGGAATCAAACTTTGAGAGATCCATAATTCCCTCAAGATAGGCAAGAGCCTCGTCGATAATAAGCTGATCTCCGATCTCCGTCTCTTCCTCATAGTAGGTCATTGTCTGCGACTTATAGTAGGTGCTTGCATATTGCGGCTTGAACCAGCTGTCAAGGACGGTGATATCAAGCTCGAGCTTTCCGTAGCTCGACTGGTAGAAGTAATCGTAAACCGAGTAATAATCGGTTGTGCCTCCCTTAAGGAATGCCTGCTTGATCTTATCTATGCTATATCCCTTGCTGCTTGCAGTAACGTCGCTGAACTCGACGGGAATAACAAGCACGCCGGGCTTACCCGTGGTGGGGCAGCCATCGAGATAATACCCCTGGTCGGTTACGTCCTTGACGTTAGTCGCGGTAGTAAAGTCAAGATCAACAACTCCATCGCCGTCGTCCTCGGGCAATCCTGCATCGTCGTTTGGAATTACGTTTACATCCGAGGGATAAGAGCTTCCGCCGGCAGGGGGTGTTACGGGATCTGAGGGAGTGCTTCCCGATCCACCGGAATTGCCGATTTCGTAATATACGTCTACGTCAACGTAGTAGCTGCCCTCATACTCGTATCTGCAAACGTCGATGTAGACCTCACCGTTTGAATATCCGTACAGGTCGTTACCCTCGCCGTCGTCATAAATTCCGTCATAATCATAGCGCGAGTCGAAGAGCGCAAGGTAGGCATCAAATTCCGCCTCCGAGGTACAGAGAGCCGAATAATATATGCCCTCGTACCCCTCCTCCTCGTATGCTTCGACAAAGTAATCGTCGTTAGGCAGGAACGGAATAACAAAGCCGAAGTAGCTGTTATACTGCGCCTTCTCGCTCGCGGTAAAGTCGGTGTAGGTGTAATCGGAATCGGTGTCGCCCGAGGGAGGCGTTACGGGATCCGTGGGGGTATCACCGCCCGAGGGAGTATCGTCGCCTGATGTTGCGCCCGAGGTGGTATAGGTTACCTCAATGGCGGCAACGTAAAGACGCTGATTCTTATTGCTGCCTGCGGCGGTTACGCTAATGGAAGTAGCACCCGAGGTAGCGATTATAGTAATAACGTTACCGCTAAGCGATGCTACGCCGCCGTCAACCGTCAGCTTCGTACCGCCGTCATAGGATGCCGCGGTGGTAATCTTAACAGTCTCAATGAGAGAGCCGCTCGTCGCGGTGATGGTCATGTAGCCACCGTTTTGATATATACGTATTGCATCGGCATCGTTATTGTTGCCATAAAAAGCAGGCTCGGTGTTAGCACCTCCCCTGAAGAACTCTACGCTGACGTTCTTATCAAGGGAAATAGCTTCTCCGCTCACTACGCAGCCATATTCGGTGGCATCTATAATTGTAACAAGCTCGATCGCAGTCTTTTTTACCGTGACTGTATGTATTTCAGGCTCGGCAGGAGTGTCCGGCTCGGCAGGAGTGTCCGGCTCGGCAGGAGTGTCCGGCCCGGCAGGGGTCTTAGGCTCTGCCTGACCGCATATGCAGACACCGTCCGTGTATACGTGTGCCGCCTGGTCCTTCTTATCGCCTGCATGCTCACAGGTAGCGGCGTGCCAGTGGGTATCGTCGTTCTTCGTCCAACCATCGGCATAGGTATGCTCGTGAGTGGTTTCATCGGGGTTGAGGATCGAATCGATACTGTCCTTTACTCCGTCAAGCACGGAGCAAGAGGTAACCGCCGACACAAGTATTATAAGCATCAATAAAGCAGCGAATAACCTTTTCATATTAACCTCCAAATAGAATTAAAGCACAACTTTAATAATCTTGTACTCGTATTATAGCACGAATAGGCAAAAAATGCAACTTTCTATGGAAAAATCTGCATTTTTTCGTCACTTGAAAACGGTATGCAATTATGCTATAATTGCTATCGATAAAACCCACACCCGGAGGAAACCATGGAGCTACTAATAAAATCAACGCTAGATGGAACGGCACAGCCCTCCCTATTCTTCCCTGCCAAGGGCGAAGGAAGACCGCTGCTCGTTGGGCTTCACACCTGGAGCTATGACAGGCACAATCCCGTTTCACTTATGCTTCCATACGCTGAAAATCATAACTTTAGTTTACTTTGCCCGGATTTTCGCGGTGCAAACCTGCCGAAGAACACACACTGCACCGAGGCGTGCGGTTCTATTCTCGCCAAGCAGGATATAAAGGATGCGATCGACGAGGTCATATCGCATTATGACGTAGACCGCGAGAACGTATTTCTCATCGGGCTTAGCGGGGGTGGCCATATGGCTATGCTTATGGCGGGATACTGCCCGGAGTATTTCAAGGCTATCGGTGCCATAGTGCCGATAACGGATCTTTCCAAGTGGACCGAGCAAAATGCGAGCTACCGCCCGCACGTAATGACCTGCTGCTCGAGCAGTAAAGATGAGATGCTGAGCCGCTCACCGATAAGCTATATAGACCGTATAGCGACGGCAAATCTCAAAATATTCCACGGAAAGTGGGATCCAATCGTACCCGTCGAGCAGAGCTTAAGCTTCTATCGCCGAATGATGAGCGAGCATCCCGATGCCCGTCTCTACATCGATATTTTTGACGGTGGGCACGAGATAGATATGGAGAGCGCTATGCACTGGCTCATTACACAAGGCGGTAAGAGCGCCAACAAAGTGGTTGCAGGATAAAGCCTGCGCAGCGTAACGCAAAAACCTCAATAAGTATAACGTGATATGTGTATGTAATTTTAACGGCAATTTAATATATAATATTCAGCAGTAGTTACCGAGCGGTAGCTGCTGCTGATTTTTTAATGAGGAGGAGTAAAAATGTTATACAAAGAGTGGCTATCAAATTGGTTGGAAAATTACGTCCGGTTATCCGCCAAGGGACGAACCTACGCGCGATATGCCCAGATCGTGGAGAAGCATATAAATCCGCTGCTCGGGGATTTAGAGCTTTCAGAAATAACTCCGTACGTGCTACAGCACTACGTTACGGGATTGGCAGAGAGCGGAAATCTCCGCACGGGTGGGGGCTTATCGGCAAATTCGATCAATTCTATCATAACCGTGATGCAGGGAGCGCTGAAAACAGCACATTCAATCGGTATTGTCAACGAATATATTGGTGACAAAATCAAGCGACCGAAGGCGAACGAAAATAAGGTGGAATGCTTTTCTGTCAGAGAGCAAAAAAAGATCGAGAATTACATCTTAGACGGTGACAGGGTCAGATTCTTCGGTATTCTGCTATGCTTGTACACCGGGCTTCGAATAGGCGAGCTGTTAGCGCTGGAATGGAGCGATGTGGATATAAAAAAGAGAGAGCTGCGAGTAAACAAGGCGTGTTATTACGGGAAGGTGGCTAACGGCACCTTTTGCAGAATAACCGACACGCCCAAAACCAACTCATCAATTCGCACAATACCAATACCTAGGCAACTTATCCCCCACCTGCAGAGCGCAAAGAAAAAAAGCCATTCGACACACATTGTGTCGAATGGCACAGAGCCAATCTCGGTAAGATCCTACCAACGCAGCTTCTCGCTATTGCTCAAGAGGCTTAATATTCAACACCGCGGATTCCATTCATTGCGCCACACGTTCGCAACGCGCGCGCTCGAGTGCGGCATGGACGTAAAAACGCTCTCGGAGATCCTCGGTCACAAGTCCACGGCAATAACACTGAACCGATATGCTCACTCCTTAATGGAGCATAAGAAGGAAATGATGAACAAGCTCGGCAAGCTGCTATAGAAGGACACCAATTATTACAATAGATGTATTTTAATGGCAACATTATACTACAAATGCCAGGTCAAGTCAATATTTTCGGAGGGTTTTACATAGTAAAAATTACAAGATTGTTATTTTTAGACAATAATAATCGCCTGCGGTGTACATCTATTGTAATAATCGGTGTACACTGTTTTTTTTGCGCCGTCCTGACTTCTCGGCAGAGTCAGGCGGCAATCAAAGGGCATGAGCCGGCGTATGCTTCTGCTCTTTGGTTGCCGGAACATCGGCAAAAAATTTGAAGGAGGTCATTAAGAAATGACAAAAACGCACTCCACAAAGAGCGCTCTGATAGCAAGCATTCTGATTCTTTGCCTCTGCTTCACGTCTCTTATTGGAACAACCTTCGCTTGGTTTACCGATAGTGCATCAAGTGAAGGAAACATCGTTCAGTCCGGTACACTCGAAGTAAAGATGGAGTGGAAGGACGCAACCGCAAACGGCGCACAGCAGACCTATAAGGACGCTTCCACCGGCGCTATATTCAACTATGACAAGTGGGAGCCCGGATACGTTGAGGCTAAGAACGTTAAAATCAGCAACGTTGGAACGCTCGCACTCAAGTATCACCTGAACATAGCTGCAAACGGCGAGGTAAGCAAGCTTTCCGATGCTATAGACGTATACTACGCAGAGGGTGAGTATACTCTCGCTGACAGCAATATGGCAGAGCTTACCAAGATCGGCACTCTCACGGACGTTCTCGACGGTATGCCCGCAAACATGGCAGGCGATCTCGAGGCAAGCACCTCCGATATCGTAACAATCGCTCTTAAGATGAACGAGAATGCAGGCAACGACTATCAGGGCCTTTCCATAGGAACCGACTTCTCCGTAATTCTGATGGCAACTCAGGACAACGTTGAAGAGGGTGCATTCGGCAGCGACTACGATGACATCGAAATCCCCGATATGGACGTTCAGGTTATCGAAGGAAACACCTACCATTATACCATTGATGGTAATGTCGTACTTGCTAGTGTTCCTTACGGCAACGTAGGTGCAAGCTTTACTGTTCCGGAAGATGTGACTATTCTTGGTCAGGGTGATGTATACAATGGAGCTGTACCTGTGTTCAGCAAGTCCTCTCCTATTGAGAGCATTACTCTTCCTGAAGGGTTAGTGGAGATCAAGGCAAGAGCTATCACCGGTGTTAAGACTCTTACTTCTATCAATTTCCCCTCTACTCTTAAGGCAATTCGCGCACAGGCTTTGAGACAGACCGGTATGGATGAGCTTAATATTCCTGATAATGTTGAAGTTATCGGTGATGGTGCATTCAGAGATATGGCTAACCTTACTACCGTTACGGTAGAGGGCAACGTTGCTTTTGAGAACTATGCTTTCCGTTCTTGCCCTAATCTGACCAGCATCTACCTTCTTGGTGATGACGTAACCTTCACGGGTAGCCAGTTCGCAACTCATTCCGATAACGGCGATGCGACCGGAATTACTATCTACGTTAAGAATACCACAGTAGCGGCAAGAGTCTATGCTGCTCAGACCTCTGCATACGGCTACGAGGTTAAGGTTCTCGGTGATGCTGCTGACGGCAGCGATGCGGCAAAGGTTACTCAGGTAAAGAACGCTACCGAGCTTGGAGATGCTCTCACAAACGGCGGCAACGCTGTCATGACCGATGATTTGACTGTAACCGGTACTGTCATCACCAACAATGGTGTAACCGAAGCATACGGTAATAAGGTTGGCGTAGCACAATATGGCGGCACTCTGGACGGCAACGGTAATACCTTGACCGAAACCGGTACGAGCGCGTATGTGATCGTTACCCACGGCGGCACCATTAAGAACCTCAACATTGTTGGCGGTGGTCGCGGAATCGTTATCTATGCTCCCACCGAGGATGTCATTATTGACAACGTTGTAATCGACGGTCCCGGCTATGCAATCAACACCGCAGAGCATAACGGTCAGGATCTGATAGTTACCAACTCCACCGTCAACGGCTGGACCAGCCTGGCAGGCATGGATTCCGTATCCTTCACCAACTGTAAGTTAGGCGAAAATTCTACTAAATGTTGGCAGAATAACGGCTATGATCAGGACTATGACCGTCTGATCAGACCTTACGGTCAGGCTACCTTTACCGACTGCATCTTTGAGAATGGCTACTACATTGATCTAAGTTCGTTGGCTGAAGGCAACGTGATCAGCTTGAATAACTGCACTTGCGATGGCGTTGTACTTACCGCCGAGAACTATGCAGATTACATAACTGTCGAGCTTCCCGCTTGGGCAAGCAGCCTTAGCGACTGTGTAAGCTTTAGCTAATCCGACGAGGAATATATAGACATAAAAAATCAGAGCAAGAATAGAAGGTTTCGTCCTTTTATCCTTGCTCTTTTTGTTTGTATAGCACCGAAATGCCATACCGCTTTATATAACCGATTTTATTCGTAAAGGGGGTACTTAGCACAGAGCTTTGCCACTCTTGCAACGACCTCGTCGCGATTAGTTTCAAAGCCCTTGAGGGTCATTGCGATAAGCGTAGCGACCTCGGTAAGATCCTCGGGCAGGAAGCCGCGGGTGGTGACGGCGGCTGTGCCAAGACGGATACCGCTGGTAACGAAGGGCTTCTGCGTATCGTAAGGGATTGCGTTCTTATTACAGGTAATGCCAACCTCGTCGAGAAGATGCTCCGCCTCCTTGCCGGTGCTTACCTTCATGCCTGTCAGATCGACGAGCATAAGGTGGTTGTCCGTGCCGCCCGAAACAAGGCGGAAGCCTTCCTTTATAAGCCCGTCGGCAAGTGCCTTGGTGTTCTCGATAATGCGTGCCGCATATTCCTTGAACTCGGGGGCAAGCGCCTCGCCGAAGCAAACCGCCTTGGCGGTAATGGTGTGCATGAGCGGGCCGCCCTGAATGCCGGGGAAAATAGCCTTATTTATGAGCTTGGCAAGCTCCTCGTCATTCGTGAGGATAAGGCCTCCGCGAGGACCGCGAAGGGTCTTGTGGGTAGTAGTGGTGGTGACGTGCGCATAAGGCACGGGGCTGGGGTGGACGCCGGCGGCGACAAGACCTGCGATATGAGCCATGTCTACCATGAGATAAGCGCCAACCTCATCTGCAATCTCTCTAAAGCGCTTAAAATCTATTACTCTTGGGTATGCCGATGCGCCCGCGAGAATAAGCTTAGGCTTGGATTCGAGGGCGAGGCGTCTTACCTCCTCGTAATCAATCGTTTCAGTATCAGCGCTTACGCCGTAAGGAACTATATTCCAATACTTGCCCGACATGTTTACAGGCGAGCCGTGACTGAGATGACCGCCGTGTGCAAGATTCATAGAAAGAACGGTATCACCGGGAGTGAGAAGCGCATAAAAGACAGCCATATTTGCCTGTGCGCCTGAGTGAGGCTGAACATTCGCATAGCCTGCGCCAAAGAGCTTCTTTGCGCGTTCAATTGCTATATTCTCTACAACGTCAACGTGTTCGCAGCCTCCGTAATACCTCTTAGAGGGATATCCTTCGGCGTACTTATTGGTAAGCGTAGTACCGTTAGCCTCCATAACCGTCTCGGAAACAAAGTTTTCGGATGCGATAAGCTCAATCTTATTACGCTGTCTCGACGTTTCGTTAGACACGGCTGCGTAGACCTCCGGGTCAAGCTCGCGAAGAAGTGCATAATCTCTCATTGTGATACCTCTTTCGTTTATTTATAAATAAATACATTATACAGTAGCCTGTCCTAATTGTCAAGGCTAAAACGGTTATTTGTGACACTTTTACTATTCATTATTATCAGCTGTTTCTATAGGTATAAGTCCTCCGGTACTGCATCACCGTGTGCAAGAGGATCGCGAAGATCCGAACGTTCTGCCATTACAGTCATTGCTTCCTTGATACGCAAGGTCGAGCAAAGCTGAACGGCGGCGTCACCGATTCTGAAATCCTCTATAGCACCGAAATGCCTGAAGGCGGGCTCATAGCGACAGAACTTCTCTGATACGTCCCCGTGAACGCTTTCATCAAACATACGCATAGACCTATGCTCTACCCTGCCGTCGCTATACCTCACACTTACAGGCGTCCGCTCGTCAACCATTCGGCTTGGAAAATCAAGCATTTCTTCAGCGGAATGTAAATAAGTATTGCTATTTTGACCTACTCCAACGAGTAATATGTATGCGTTGGGCCGACAAAGCTTTCCGTAAAAGCTATCAGGGGCTGTGGGCGTATCAATCGAAAGCTCGTCCTTTATCAGCTCGTTTATGCGTTCCTTATCTCCAAAGGCTACTATCGAGTGCGTGGGATTGCAGCTCCTTATCCCGCGCGGATCCCGGAGGGCAATATTGGGAAATACACCGAGGCAAGACTCCCTCTTGCCAAGGTCGAGAGTGTCGCACCCAAGGAAAAGGTTATCCCAGGTATGGGTTGGGACGCAGAATATCCCTCCGCGCGAGGTTATATTTTCTACAAGCAGCTCGAGAAGCGCCTCAGCGCCACCCTCTATCTTCCCTATCGCACGCAAGGACGTATGCATCAGAACTATCGCTCCGTCGGGGATATTCATTTCTTTTATCTGTTTATCAATTTCTTCTCTTGAATACATTTTACTCCTCTTTGGCAGCAAATAAGCAAAAATATACTATAAAGCATTACCCATATATTTTATCATATATAATGTGTTTTTGCAAGGATATAAAATAAATAGGCGGAGCAACTGACGAGCTGCTCCGCCGCTTTATTTTACTTTTCGTTTTTATAAATTTCCTTGAAATACTTGTAAGTATCAACCTTCAGCTCTCCGCAAGCGGGTTCATCGCAAACAATGATTCCGTCCTTGTGAAGCTGAAGGGCGCTGATCGTCCAAGCGTGATCGACGCCGCCCTCTACGCAATGACGAAGCGCGCGGGCCTTATTGTGACCGCTGATAAGGAGCATAACCTGCTTGGAATCGCATACGGTACCGACACCTACGGAAAGCGCAGTCTTCGGAACCTTGGTTACATCGTTATCGAAGAAGCGGGAGTTGACAATAAGAGTATCCTCTGTCAAGGCGCGGACACCCGTTCTGGAGGAAAGAGAGGTGAAAGGCTCGTTGAAGGCAATGTGTCCGTCAACACCACTGCCGCCCATAAAGAGATCTATGCCACCGTAAGACGCGATCTTATCCTCGTAGCGCTGGCATTCCGCCTCAAGGTCCTCTGCCATGCCGTTAAGGATATTTACGTTTTCAGCAGGGATATCTATATGATTGAAGAAGTTGTCATGCATGAAATACCAATAGCTCTGGTCATGCTCTCTGGGAAGACCGACGTACTCATCCATATTGAAGGTTACTACGTTCTTGAAGCTCACCTTCCCCGCCTCGTTCATCTCGATGAGTCTCTTATAAACACCGAGAGGAGATGAACCCGTAGGCAGTCCAAGAACGAAAGGACGGCTCTCCTTATGGTTATTTATGGCGTCGGCAATATGATTTGCAGCCCAATCGCTCAGAGCATCATAGTTGTCTTTAATTATTAGTTTCATATTTTTCTCCTTAGATATGATGTTTTGATTACCTATACTATTATATCACTAAATCGAAAAAGTGTAAATAGGAAAAGGAAATATTATATTATGTATTATCGTCGTTACTATCAGAGCCACCTCTATCAAAAAGCCCGATAATTGCAGATGCAAGTCCCAAAAAAGGGCAAATAACACCTAAAACCTCAAAGAATCCCCACTGCGTGATATCCGCAATTAAAATTGAAGCAATTCCGAAAAGGATCAATGCAATTCCAAATAATATCCCCTCAATCTTATGCATAAATAAATCTCCTCAACGATTATTTATCATTAATAATTTTATACGTTTATTATACTATGGAAAACGAATAAAATCAATATTAGCCGAGCAAAAAACGAAATGCATAGTTTAGCATCTGTAAAATGACTACGTAGTGCCATGCTGAGCGTTTTTAGATGGAGGACTGGCATTCACTACCGCTCCCCTTCGAGTCCCCGAAGGCAAAAAGAAAACACCACACAAGGTGGTGTTT
>CAYZZJ010000048.1:0-12749 GCA_964482885.1 uncultured Ruminococcus sp.
ACGTTTCGTGGCGTGCTGTTAAATAAAGGGCGATAAGCGCGCTCCAAAGCTTTTGCGCAAACCTTACCGGGTTTGTGCGCATAATGAAATAAACAAGCATTGATTTAACTCGGAGGATTACTATGAGTAGAAGAATCGTATTGGCGCTTTTGTGCCTTTCATTAATTGTTACCTTGGTGGCGGCCTTTGGTATTGTTGGCTTTGCGGAGCCCGCCACAGCCTCTGATACTACCGTGACCTCAGAGCGCCTCGGCGTAGGAGAGGGCGCGTCCGCGCTTGACGGTAAGAAGATACTCTTTGCAGGCTGCTCCTACACCTATTACGGCGGTCTTGTCGAGCGTACGGGCGCATCGGTGTTCAGTCAGGTGACGCGCACCGAGGGGGAGAAGGGCTTGTTCGTCCGCCTTGCCGAGCTTAACGGCGTTAAGAATCTCACTGTTACCGACTGGTGCTACGGCGGCCATGATCTGACGGATATATTCGACGGTGAGGTGTGTGATGCGGGTGAGCCTGCTTGCAACGGCCACGTTCATCTCGACGACCTTACCGACAGAAATTACGATATAGTTGTCCTGCAGGATATACTGACTCCCGAGCATAATACTCCCGAGCGGTACGTTGACAGCCTTAAAATGTGTATGGACGTATTCCTCGCGGCTAACCCCGATACCGAGTTTTATCTGTTCGCTCACCACCGTCTGTATCAGCAGCTTCCCGGCTACAGGTACGTAACGGCATCGGTACAGCCCGCGATAGAGAAGCTCGGCATAAAGGTTATTGACTGGGGCGCGCTTGTGTACGACGTTACCGAGGGTAACGCGAAGGTTCCCGGCTCGGTAATAGACTATAACTATCAGTCATTCGTGGTGTCGAGGAGTAAGGCTGACGGATATCACCAGAATCTTCTAGCGGGCTATCTTGCTACCGTTATGACCTACGCTACGTTCACGGGCGAGACGACCGTAGGACAGCCCTACGAGTTCATATATGATATGTCGAGCAAGTACCTCAATATAGATAAGTATATTGAATCCTATTATATCTACGACGATCCGGCGACAGAGCAGGATGAATCCGTCACCAATATGAGGGAAATATTCTATTCTAAGACCGATATGGACGGCTTACAGCGCCTCGCCGACGAGTACCTTTCCAAATCTCGCTGGCTCGACTTTGCGGAATACACCGTCGAGTTCAGGGCGGGCGATGAGGTTATATCGAGTGAAAACTACAAGTGGGGAGAGGAGATAACTGTGCCCACAGCCCCCGAAAAGGAGGGGGACGGTCAGCACAAATACACCTTCGTAGGCTGGGATACGGAGCCCGTCACCACCTGCTCCGGCAGCGCTACCTACACCGCAGTATACGAGGAGACTCCCGCAAGCTTTATCGACGCGATAGTTACCTTCTTTGCCAATATCGCAAAATGGTTCTCGGACCTGTTTGCGTCTATATTCGGTAAATAACGGTTTACATTTCAACCACAAATGCCTATGGAGACCCGCGGCGGCAGAGAAAGATGCTCTGCCGCCTTTGCTGTTTGTTTGCGATATTTTCGGAATGCAAGCAATCGATTCGTCGATACGCCGGGCGGGAAGCTTGCGTATATACAAAATCCCAAATTTTGCGCTATTTCTTTTGTCACTATGCCGAAAAAAGCAAATCCCTCTTTATTTTCGTGCGGGCGTGTGATATAATTAAAAGGCTAGGCAAAAAAGTTAAGGACGGTGAAATATGGCAAAGCTCTATTTTAAGTACGGTGCTATGGGCTCGTCGAAGACGGCGCAGGCGCTTATAACCAAATTCAATTACGAGGAGCGCGGTATGCGCGTCTGGCTCATAAAGCCCGCTACCGACACGCGTGACGGCGAGAGCGCCATTCGCTCGAGGATAGGTCTTACTGCGGAATGCACGCCTATCGCATCGGGTGAGTCGATTCTCGATATGTTCCTCGCGGAGCATAAGGATATTGACGTTATCATAGGTGACGAGTGTCAGTTCTTTACGCCCGAGCAGGTTAACGATATGAGACGTATCGTTGATGAGTACGATATTCCCGTGCTTTGCTTCGGTCTGCGCACCGACTTCTTGACCACGCTCTTCCCGGGCAGCCGCAGGCTCTTCGAGGTTGCGGATTCAATAGCCGAGATAAAGACTATATGCCGCTGCGGCTCGAAGGCAACCGTCAACGCTAGAATCTCCGAGGACGGCAAGGTGGTCACGAAGGGCTCGCAGGTCATGCTCGGAGGAAACGATGCTTATATTGCCATGTGCCACAGATGCTACATGGAAGAAATAAAGAGAGGAAAATAAAAATGGAAATCAAGGAAATTTTATCTAAATGCGACCACACTCTGCTTGACAGATGTGCAAAGTGGGAGGACATAAAGCTCGTGCTTGACGATGCTATTAGGTTCGGCTGCGCGTCCGCGTGCATTCCCGCCTGCTACGTTCGCCGTGCGGCACAGTACGTGGAGGGAAAGCTCCCGATATGCACCGTCATAGGCTTCCCGAACGGTTATTCGACCTCGGCATCTAAGGTTTATGAGGCTGATATGGCTATTATTGACGGTGCGGACGAGGTGGATATGGTTATCAACACCTGCGACGTGAAGGACGGTAGATGGGATGAGATCCTCAACGAGATCCGCGCTATCAAGTCGGTAGTCGGTCCTAAGATTCTTAAGGTAATAATCGAGACCTGCCTTCTCACCGATGAGGAGAAGATCAAGATGTGCGAGATAGTTACCGAGGCGGGTGCCGATTTCATCAAGACCTCGACCGGCTTCTCCACCGCGGGCGCTACCCCCCACGATATAAAGCTCTTTAGCGAGCATGTAGGTCCCGGAGTTGCTATCAAGGCGGCGGGCGGCATTTCCTCGCTCGCAGATGCTGAGGAGTTTATCAAGCTCGGTGCGACAAGGCTCGGCACGAGCAGAATTGTGAAGCTTGCCAAGAACGAGCAGGGCTTTGGATATTAAAAGAAGGGAAGTATAATTATGGCAACACCTCATATTAATGCGTCTCCCGCGGATTTTGCGAAAACGGTGCTTATGCCCGGAGACCCCCTTCGCGCCAAGTTTATCGCGGAGAACTTCCTCGAGGGCGCAAAGCTTATAAACAATGTAAGAGGTATTCAGGGCTACACCGGCACCTGGCGCGGTGAGCGCGTTTCGGTTATGGCGAGCGGAATGGGAATGCCCTCGATAGGCATCTATTCCTACGAGCTGTATAATTTCTTCGGAGTTGAGAACATTATGCGTATCGGCTCTATCGGCGGTATGTCCGAGAGAGTTAAAATACGCGATATCATCATAGGTATGGGTGCTTGTACCAACTCTAACTTCGCGGTGCAGTATAACCTGCAGGGCACCTATGCTCCCATTGCCGATTACAGAATGATGAGAACGGCAATAGAGGAGGCCGAGAAGCTCGGTGCCTCCTACGTAGTAGGAAATATTCTCTCGTCCGACACCTTCTATAACGCTGATGCTACCGCCACGGAGAAGTGGATAAAGCTCGGTGTTCTCGGCGTTGAGATGGAGGCGGCTGCGCTCTATATGAATGCGGCTTACGCAGGCAAGAACGCTCTTGCTATCTGTACCGTTTCCGATCACCTTCTCACGGGTGAGGCTACCACTGCCGAGGAGAGGCAGAACTCCTTCACCGAGATGATGGAGATTGCCCTCAATACGGCAATCAGACTTTGATTTTGCGCGAGGGCGCGACAATGCCTCCCGCACAAAAGGAGGAACAAATGAAAAAGGCTAAAAGAGTTTTTGTTATAGTTCTCGATTCGGTCGGTATCGGCGCGGCACCTGATGCTGCCGATTTCGGCGACGAGGGCGCAAATACGATGAGGAGAATATCCGCATCGAGTAAATTTGATATACCCAATCTTATATCTCTCGGACTTGGCAGCATAGACGGCGTGGATTATCTGCCCTCCGCAGAACCTCGCGCGACCGTTGCAAGAATACGCGAGAAGAGCCGCGGCAAGGATACCACGGTCGGTCATTGGGAGCTTATGGGTGTTGTATCCGAGCATCCTATGCCCACCTATCCCGACGGCTTCCCCGATGAGATTATAGAGGAATTTGTAAAGAAATGTTCGCTTAACGGCGTTCTTGCGAACAAGCCGTACTCAGGAACTGTGGTTATAGACAAGTTCGGCGAGGAGCATATGAGGACGGGTAAGCCGATAGTATACACCTCTGCCGACAGTGTCTTTCAGATTGCCGCGCACGAGGACGTTATACCGATAGATAGGCTCTACGAGCTTTGCCGTGCGGCGCGCGAGATGCTTATTGGAAAGCACGGTGTCGGTCGCGTTATAGCACGTCCGTTCATCGGCACACCCGGCGCCTTCAAGCGCACCGACAGACGCCGCGACTTCTCGCTCCTTCCCCCCTCGCCCACGGCACTTGATGCTATCTCGGGCGCGGGTCTTGACGTTATAGGCGTAGGAAAGATAAGCGATATATTCGGCGGAGTAGGCATAACCGAGTCTATACCCACACACGGTAACACCGAGGGTATTGCGACATCGATCAAGCTTATGGAGCGCGACTTCAGTGGCTTATGTTTTATAAATCTCGTTGACTTTGATATGCTTTACGGACACAGGCAGGATATTGACGGCTATGCCGCGGCTCTCTCGGAGTTTGATGCGGCGCTGCCCGAGATGCTCGACAGACTTGGCGAGGAGGACTGTCTTATAATCACCGCCGATCACGGCTGTGACCCCGGTGACAGCTCGACCGACCATACGAGAGAATATATTCCGATGCTTATGTACAGGAAGGGTGAGGAGGGCAAAAATCTCGGCACGCTCCTCGGCTTTGACAATGTAGGCAGGCTTGTGCGCGAGCTTTTAATTCCCTAAGAGAGGTAGAGAATGAAGAAAATAAAGGAAAGCTATTACGAGCTTTACGAGGTGGCGGAGCGTGCGCGCGAGTCTGCGTATTCGCCCTACTCGGATATAACCGTCGGCGCAGCACTTCTTACAGCGTCGGGCAAGGTGTACGTAGGCGCGAACATAGAAAACGCATCCTACACCCCCACGGTGTGCGCCGAGCGTACGGCAATTTTCGCAGCTGTGCTTGACGGAGAGCGTGAGCTTGAGGCTATCGCGATAGCGGGCGGTAAAAGGGGCGAGGCGTCGCGCGACGGCTTCTATCCCTGCGGCGTTTGCCGGCAGGTGATGGCAGAGTTCTGTGACGATGATTTCGTCATAATCACAGGACAGTTGGGTAAGCCCGAGTGCCATACTCTTACAGAGATGCTTCCCGCTGCATTTACGAAGGAAAAGCTGTAAGGCTAATTCAACACGGGTGGACATATATATGCACATTTACGATATAATAACCAAGAAAAAACACGGCGAGGAGCTTACCGACGAGGAGATAAAATTCTTTATCGACGGCTACACTCGCGCAGATATTCCCGACTATCAGGTGTCCGCGCTGCTTATGGCAATCTGCCTTCGTGGCTGCACGTCCCGAGAGGCGGCAACGCTGACTCAGGCAATATGCGACTCGGGCGACGTCGTCGACCTTTCCATGCTCGGCGACAGCACGGTTGATAAGCATTCCACGGGCGGCGTCGGTGATAAGACCACCATGATAATAGCCCCTATAGTCGCATCTCTCGGTGCGAAGGTTGCCAAGATGTCGGGCAGAGGTCTCGGTCATACGGGCGGAACGGTTGATAAGCTCGAGTCCTTCCCGGGGTATAAGACCTCTCTTTCTCCCGAGGAGTTTATAGAGCAGGTTAAGAAAATCGGCATAGCGGTCATCGGTCAGTCGGGTAACCTTGCCCCCGCGGACAAGAAGCTGTACGCTCTGCGTGACGTTACCGCAACCGTTGATTCTATCCCGCTTATCACCTCGTCCATTATGGGCAAGAAGCTCGCTGCGGGAACGAAATCCATAGTGCTTGACGTAAAGTACGGCTCAGGCTCGTTTATGAAGACCCCTGAGGCGGCAACCGAGCTTGCGCGAAGCATGGTTGATATAGGCTACAAGAGAGGCAGACGCGTTTCTGCGCTTATTACAAATATGGACGTGCCCCTCGGCCACGCGGTAGGTAATATCCTCGAGGTCAAGGAGGCAATAGAGGTCCTCTCCGGAAAAGGACCTGCCGATTTGCGCGAGGTTGCGCTTTCTCTCGCTACCGAGATGATACACCTCTCGCTTGGCAGAGAGCCGCTTGAGGCTCGCCGTATGTGCGAGGAGGCAATATCTTCGGGCAGGGCGCGTGCTAAGTTTGTCGAGTGGATAGGCGAGCAGGGCGGAGATGCACGCTACGCCGCAGATCCCGAGCTTTTCCCGAAGGCTGCCTACGTGAAAGAGGTAAGAGCAGAGTCGGACGGATACATAACCTCGATGAATACCGAGCAGATCGGTCTTGCGTCGGTTGCGCTCGGCGCAGGCAGAGTTACCAAGGAGGATAAGATCGACTTTACCGCAGGTATTATCATTGAGAAAAAGACGGGTGACCGTATATCCCGCAGTGAGATTATAGCGACGCTTTATTCTTCCTCCGAGGTAGGTCTTTCCGAGGCGGAGCGTATGTATCTCGGCGCTCTCAGTGTATCTTCTGAGAAGCCTGTCGAGCTGCCGCTTATTTATAACGTAATCGGCAAGTAATTATATTGGCTATATTCGGGGCGTAGGTTAATACCCGACGCACCTTCTTAAGCAGCGGGCGTCTCTGTTAATATATTAACTTATCTAAAAGATATTGTTAACTTATCTAAAAGGTATTGATTTACGCGCGCGGGTGTGCTAGCATATCTATTGATGAACGTGATCGGAGGTGGCGTAATGAAGGGGCAGGCTATAAGCTTCATATATTCCCTTAGCATCATTATGCAGGCTCTTTTCACACTTTTGTTCTCTGCGGCTGCCTTTGTGGGTGTTGGATACCTTCTCACTCTCGCAGGCGTCGGCACGTGGGTATACATACCCGCTATACTGCTTGGTCTGGGACTTGGAATGTGGTCTATGGTGAAGTTTATTCTTGTAGCCATGGCGGGACTTGGCAGGCTGGAGCGCGCCAATGAGAAAAGAAATCGCCGTGGGAGGTAACGATGGGAAAAATGAAGAATATCCTCGACGCATATCGTGAGGTATTCGTTGTTCTTGCAGGTGAGGCCATAGTTTCGCTGATTACTTGCGCCGTATACGGCATCATCGGTGCCTTCGATTATAAGGTCGTGACGGGTGCTGCGCTCGGCAGCGCGGTGATAGTTCTCAATTTGTTTATACTTTCATTTTCGGTTAACCGTGCGGTGAATAAATATATTGCCCTGCGCGGCGAGGGTGATATGAGTGATGAGGAGGCTGCCGCTTTTGCGGCAGAGCATGCGTCGCAGATAAAGCTCGCGACAAGCGGAACCTACGTTATTCGCACTCTGCTTATGCTCGGCGCCCTCGTCGGAGCATTCCTCCTCGGCGATTATTTCAACGTGATCGCAACCGTAATACCTATGCTGGCATACAGACCGATAATATTCGTATCTGAAATTCTGAGGTCTAAATTTGTAAATAAAGGTTCGCAAAAAGGTGAAAATGCCGCTCCCGAACCCGAAGATAAAGAAAGCGAGGTGGAGTAAGCCTTGGATTTGAACGTTGCAGGTCCTAAGATATACGTTACTCTGAATCTACCTCTTATAGGTCCTGTTAATATAGTCACGCAGACGACGATAACGCTGCTTGTGACTACGGTGCTTCTGATTATTTTAGCATCGGTTGTAACTAAGAAGCTGACTAAGCGACCATCGGGCTTACAGGTTATAGCCGAGAAGCTGGTCGATATGCTTTACAACCTCGTGCGTGAGGTCATGGGTGAGCATAACATGAAGTACGCGCCATACATCGGCACGCTCTTCCTGTCCTCAATAGTCGGAAGCGTTCTCGGTATGACGGGTATACTCCGCGCAT
Organism: uncultured Ruminococcus sp.; assembly: GCA_964482885.1. GTDB lineage: Bacteria > Bacillota > Clostridia > Oscillospirales > CAG-272 > UBA1740. The sequence continues at coordinate 7,947 of CAYZZJ010000048.1, forward strand.
CTACGGCGGATCTTTCCGTGACTATGGCATGGTCGCTCGTTACCACGGCGCTAGTCTGGTATAACTCGATAAAGGCTAACGGATTTCTCGGCTGGCTCAAGGGCTTCACAGAGCCTATCGTGGTTATGACGCCGATGAACATTGTATCCGAGATAGCACAGCCCATATCAATGGCGTTCCGTCATTTCGGTAATATGACGGGCGGATCTGTATTGACCGCGCTTATATACGGCGCTCTCAGCGCTCTTACCTCTTTCGTCTTCGGCTGGCTGCCACAGGCTGTGGTTGAGGTGTTCCCCCCGATATTCCAGGTTGGTATCCCGGCATTTCTGTCGATATACTTTGATCTGTTCTCGGGATTTGTGCAGGCGTTCGTATTCTGTCTGCTGACGATGGTATACGTAGGCTCGGCATCTCCCCCTCCCGCCGAGGAGGAGAGCACCGACGAGGCGTCCGTTACCGAATAAGAATAATAAATTTAACAAATAAAAAAGGAGAAAACAAAAATGTTAGAAGGAAGCATTGTTGCAGCAGCAAGAGCGCTTGGCGCAGGTCTTTGCATGGGTATCGGAGCTATCGGCCCTGCAATCGGTGAGGGTAATGCAGTAGGTAAGGCACTCGAGGCTATGGCTCGCCAGCCCGAGATGGCAAGCTCTCTGCGTACGAACATGATTCTCGGCTGTGCAATTACCGAGACCACGGGTATCTATTCTCTCGTAATATCACTTCTTCTTATGTTCATTCCCATTTCGTAAGTCTCGCGCAGCATTACACAAGTTTTGAAAGGAAATACCATGGTTGAATTTTTGAATGGCTTTGAAAGCTTCGTCGGAGTTAACTTCTGGACGATGATTTTCGCCTGGTGTAACCTGCTTATTCTGTATATTTTCTTGAAGAAAATCCTCTTTAAGCCAATCAGGAACATGATAGACTCAAGGCAGAAGGAGGTCGACGATATGTATTCGTCCGCCGAGGAGGCGGAGCGTCGGGCGCATGAGCTTGAGGCTGAATACACCGAGAAGATTTCCACCGCTAAGGAGGAGAGCGAGGAGATAGTCCGTACGGCTCAGCGCCGCGCAATTCTTCGCGAGGAGGAGATAATCAAGGAGGCGGAGGCAACCGCAGAGAGGATTATCGAGCGCGCAGGCGAGGAGATCCAGCTTGAGCGCCGCCGCGCTGTGAACGAGATAAAGGGCGAGGTATCGTCCATGGCTATCAGTATTGCAGAGGCGGTTATCGAAAGAGATATTTCCGAGGACGAGCATAGGGCGCTCATTGATTCCTTTATTGATGAAATGGGGGATAAGGAATGAGCGACGCGTACGCAGTTGCCCGCGAATACGGGCGCGCACTCTTCATGCTCACCGAGGAGCTTGGTACAACCGAGCGCGTGCGAGATGAGGCGAGAGCGGTAGCCCAGCTGTTCGGTGCTAATCCCGATTACGATAAGATGCTCGACACTCCCGCGCTCTCCGTTACCGAGCGCATAGCGCTGATAGACGGGGCGCTTGGAACTCTTGACGAGAGCCTTGTTAATCTCATAAAGCTCCTTGCAGAGCGCAGACTTTCCTATGCGATAGTACGCACGCTCCGCGTATACGAGGACGAGTATATGGAGTCGCGCGGCATCGTGCGCGCCGAGGTTATCAGCGCAGTTGCGCTTGACGAGGGGCAGAAAAGGACTCTTGCAGCAAAGCTCTCTGGCATCACAGGTAAGCAGATTGTAATTGAAAACAAGGTAGACCCGTCTATACTTGGCGGCATAAAGCTGAGGTATATGGGCATACAGCGTGACGGCTCGGTAAAGACGAGGCTCGACGAGCTATCCCGTTCTATCGGGCAGACCGTCATATAAAATTCTGCACGGGTAGCCGTGCATCTAAAAGTTGGTGAAGGATATGCAGTCTAAAATCGAAGACATCAGCAAAATCATAAAAGAGCAGATACGCAACTACTCCACCCGTGTCCGCGAGGACGAGGTCGGATACGTAATATCCGTGGGTGACGGTATTGCTAAGGTGCATGGCATTGAAAAGTGTCGCGCAAACGAGCTGCTCGAGTTCGTGAACGGATCGTTCGGCATGGCCCTTAACCTTGAGGAAAATTTCGTCAGCTGCGTTCTTCTCGGAAGTGACGTGGGTATTGCCGAGGGCAGCCTTGTTAAGCGTACGGGCAGAGTAGTATCGGTTCCTGTCGGTGAGGCGCTTATAGGTAGAGTTGTTGACGCGCTCGGTCAGCCTATTGATGCCAAGGGTCCGATTGATAACGACGGATATAGCCCGATTGAGCGCCGCGCATACGGAATTATAGAGAGAAAGTCGGTTTCGGTTCCCCTTCAGACGGGTATCAAGGCGATTGACTCGATGATTCCCATCGGGCGCGGACAGCGTGAGCTTATCATCGGCGACAGACAGACAGGTAAGACGGTTATTGCAACCGATACCATAATCAACCAGAGGGGCAAGGATGTTATCTGTATCTACGTAGCGATAGGTCAGAAGCAGTCTACCGTTACCGGCGTTGTTGAGACGCTTCACAGGGCGGGCGCTATGGACTATACGATAGTTGTGGCGGCAACCGCGGCAGACCCCGCCCCCCTTCAGTATATCGCTCCCTATGCAGGCTGTGCTATGGGCGAGTACTTTATGGATAAGGGACGCGACGTGCTTATCGTCTACGACGATCTTTCAAAGCACGCCGTGGCATACCGTGCGCTCTCGCTTCTCATAAGAAGACCTCCGGGCCGTGAGGCTTATCCCGGCGACGTATTCTATCTGCATTCAAGGCTTCTTGAGCGTGCCGCAAGGCTTTCGGACGAGTGCGGAGGTGGCTCTCTTACCGCCCTTCCTATTATTGAAACGCAGGCGGGTGACGTATCGGCGTATATACCCACTAACGTAATTTCAATTACCGATGGACAGATATTCCTCGAGTCGGAGCTGTTCCACTCGGGCGTACGCCCTGCGGTCAACCCTGGTATATCGGTATCCCGTGTCGGCGGAAACGCACAGATAAAGGCAATGAAAAAGGTCGCGGGAACGCTTAAGCTGCTCTATTCTCAGTACAGAGAGCTTCAGGGCTTCGCACAGTTCGGCTCGGATCTTGATGCCGACACACGCGCGCGCCTTGACCAGGGGGCGAGAATCGTTGAGGTGCTTAAGCAGGGCAGAAGCTCGCCTATCGCGGTGGAGCTTCAGGTCGCTATCATCTACGCGGTAGTAAACAATCTTCTTGGTGAGGTTGCCGTAGAGGATATCGCGGCATTTGAGCAGGAGCTTTTCGAGCATCTTACGGCAAGCTGCCCCGAGCTACTCGACTCTATCAGAACTACCGGCGTTCTCGACGAGGCGCGCGAGGCGGAGCTTCGTGCCGCTATAGACAAGGTAAAGTCTAAATTTATAGCATAAAGACAACTTATATTGTCATAATTCTATTTTTCTGAAAGGAGCGCGTATGGCAGGTGCAGGAATGAATGGAATAAAAGCGCGTATAAAAAGCGTTAAAAGCACCATGCAGATCACGGGTGCTATGGAGCTTGTTGCCACCTCCAAGCTTAGACGAGCTAAGGAGCGTGTGGAGCGTACGCGCCCCTTCTATGAAACTCTCGGCGAGGCAATAGAAAAGGTTATTGCCGCCGCAGAGCTTTCCGATTCCGCATACACGAAGCCCTCCGCCTCAGATAAAGCGTTGTACGTGGTTATCGCGGGTGACAGAGGACTTGCGGGCGGATACAACGCAAACGTTTTCAGGCTTCTCTCGCGTCTTATCGGCGAGGGGGATCTGGTCTATCCTATAGGCAAGAAGGCGTGCGAGCATTATAAGGCGCGCGGCGTCACGATATGCGGCGAGGTCGGTTACGTTGCCGAGCTTGGCGTAGGTGACGTGCTTGCGCTCGGTGAGGAAATAACCCGTGGCTTCCTTGACGGTGAGTACGGCAGGGTAGTCCTGGTTTATACAAAATTCGTTTCGATGATGACGCAGTCGCCCGTATACGAGCAGCTGCTTCCTCTTGAGGATAAGGACAGTTGCAACGAGGGCGCGCCCGAGTACGACGCTGATCCCGAGGAAATGCTCGCGGCGATAGTGCCGAGGTACGTTGGCGGAGTGCTTTATTCCGCGGTGTGCGAGGCTCTCGCCTCCGAGTCTGGTGCGCGCAGGAGCGCGATGAATGCAGCAAACAAAAATGCTAAGGAGATGATAGACGATCTGATGCTCCGCTATAACAGAGCAAGGCAGGCAATTATCACTCAGGAGATAACCGAGATTGTATCGGGTGCTGAGGCACTTTAGCTCGGGATAGCATGAAAGGATTTTTTGAGATATGAAGGAAATTCACGGCAAGGTAATACAAATAATCGGCCCCGTGCTTGATATCCGCTTTGAGGCAGGCTCGCTCCCCGAGCTTCTCGGCGCGATAGAGATTGAGTATGAGGGTAAGAAAATAGTCGCAGAGGTAGCAAGCCAGCTCGGTGACGACGTTGTAAGATGTATTGCGATGTCCTCGACCGACGGACTGCCCCGTGGTGTTGATGCGGTATATCGCGGCACGGGTATAACCGTTCCCGTAGGAAAGGCCACTCTCGGACGTATCTTTAACCTTCTCGGCGAGCCGATAGATAACGGCTCTGCGGTTGAAGCGGACGAGAAGTGGTGCATACACAGAGATCCCCCCTCCTACTCAGAGCAGGAGGGCACCACCGAGATTCTTGAAACCGGTATCAAGGTCGTAGACCTTATCGCGCCCTATGCCAAGGGCGGTAAGATCGGTCTGTTCGGCGGTGCGGGTGTTGGTAAGACCGTCCT
>CAYZZJ010000049.1:0-12592 GCA_964482885.1 uncultured Ruminococcus sp.
GCTCCTGCTGTATATCGTAGGCATTGTTCTCGTAAATGTCGAATATAATCAGCTTCTCGGGTAAGCATTTAGCAACCTGACGGGCAAGCTCGCTGCCGATAGAGCCTCCGCCGCCGGTGATAAGCACAACCTTGCCGCGGTAGAACTCGCGCGCCTCCTCACCGATTACCTCCTTTGCACTTCTGAAAAGCAGGTCTTCAATGTTGAACTCGCGGATAACTCTTCTGTCACCCTCGGTGCTGCCTGAATCCGAGTTGGTTGCAAAATCATACAGCTTTACCTTACAGCCCGTGCGGCTGTAATAATCAAACAGCGCCTTGGCACGCTCTGCCGCAAGCTGAGGAATAGCGATAAATATCTCCTGAACGCCCTTATGAGCTATAACCTCGAGCGTTGCTTCGTTTTCTTCAAATACGGGGATTCCCTCAACACGGCTGCCAACCTTATCACGGCTGTTGTCGATAAACATTACGGGCATATAGTGCGATACGCGGAAGTATAAAAGCTCCTCTGCAAGCAGCGTACCAACCTGACCCGCACCTACTATCGCAACGGTGATCTTACTCGATTCCGCAGAGAGACCCCTGTTCGATACCTTATGTCTCTGCTGGTATACGAATCTCGACGAGAGAGTTGCGGCGATTATCATAGCAATTAGTGCCACGCTGCGCCACCAGCCGATGAACAGGTATGGGATAAACGAGCTGATAACGAGAGCTACGGCACCACCTATGGAATCGGATATAACGATGCTCAGATAAGCCTTAGCATTCGCATATCTCCAGACGTTCCAATACACCCTTCCGATAAATCGCGCACCCATAAGACCGGTGGCAAACAAGAGAAGATTCAGTATGAACGTTACCGACTCACCGGGGTCCTCTGTGTTGGTAACAACCATCAAAATGTAAGCAAATGCGTACATTAAAAGTATTATACCCAAATCGATGAGCATCAGGGTTATTCGCCTTTTGCTTTTAATTCCCAAAAAAATCACTCCTTATCATTATTGAATTTCAAAGGATATACGCGTGATGGATAGATTAAAGTGCAAATATTCGAGCCAGCGACTCGCGCAGGGGCTTAACTATAGCAATAACGATGAGCATGATGCCGATAAGCACAAGCGAGATAGCGGGATACGGGCTCCACATGTGGTGAGCAGGCATCGGAAAGGTAACGTGAATGAGCCATTCTATCATTACGCTGAACGCACCCAGAGCAATAGATGCACCACCATAAATATAAAGATGACCGCGCTTAATATAATGTGTCAGTATGGCGATGCTGCACACGATAAGGGCAAATGCACCGATTATCGGGAGTGCCAACGTGAAATACCAATCACCGCCCGTGGTAAAGGAAATATACCATACGTATATCGCCGCCACGGCAAAATCTACGGGAACGAATATTGCTGGAGAGCGCCTCACGAACCAGAGCGGAAGGACCACCACAACGTAGGCGAGAACGAGCGCACCGACGACGAGCATCGACCAGGATATGCCGGGGAGACCGGTATTCAGATCTGCGACAACGCTGATTATACCCGAAAGAATAACGGCGAAGGTGAGAATGAAATTAAGACCTCTGAGGTTTATTTTATCCTCCTTTGGCTCGGTCGGGGGGAAGGGGCGCTCGGGATTATTGCTAAGCCCCGGATAGTAGACAGGAGTAGCACACAGAGGGCACTTACGTTCGCTGTCTGCAAGCTCTACTCCACACTTTATACAATACATATTTACCTCTCATTACTCTCAAGCTTGACGTGGATACCGCACTCGCGCAGGACGCGGTAAAGCTCTCGCTCAAGCCTTGGTTCTTTGATATCTCTGATTACGTTAAGGTATAGGGTATCACCGTATGAGATGACGCCCGCGTTGTAGGGTCCGGACGCCTGAGTGCCCAGTATAAAATCCGCGCGCGTGACGTACGGCTCCATTTCCGGCGGAAGACGAAGGATGCCGAGGTTGGAGAGCGACAAGGTCGATTTTTTCTCGCCAAAGAGCAAGAAGAAAAGCTTCATTACCGCATTTTTCAAGAAGAGCGGAGCCAGCTTAAGTATCATATTTTCCTCGTCCTTGACGTTGGTGTATATCATGGCGCTCATATTCTTTTTGGTTATCTCGAGTGACATTTTAGCTTGCGTGATCTTAGCTATCTCCTCGACGGTGTATTCACCGAGACGCGGGTCTATCGCAGGAGTCACATACAATACAAAGTTACGCAGCGTGTCAACGCCATACAAGCGTCTCAAATCACACGGCAGAAGTATTTTGACGTCCTTATGACGCCTTTTGTTTACTTTATCTTCATTCTGCAGTCTGATTGCCGCCATAGCAAACGCGGCGGAAAGAACCGACGTCACTGATACCTTCCACTTATGAGCAAGCTCCACCAGCTCGGGGGAGCGAAGAATAAAGGTGGTAAGATGACAGAAGCCGTCCTCCTCCGGCGTGCCGTGTATACGGTATGAGTCGCTCTCATTGCGCGACTTTGTCACCGTAGACTTATGCCTCGGAAACTGGTCTATACGCTCCTCCTCGCGCGGAGGCTCAAGCCTGTCAAGGACACCACATGAGGGTGTGATACTTACAGAATATTTTTGGGTAAGATATTCCGCAACAAGAGTTTTAAGGAACACCATAGCACCGTTTCCGTCGGTGAGCGCGTGGAAGAACTCGCAGGCTATACGATTTCCGTAAGCAATGACGCGGAAGGCGCACTGTCTGATATCGTCAAAGGGCATACGAACAAGAGGATAGCACTTCTCATCCTGCACCTTCGGCGCGTGAGGTATTTCCTCAAGATAATACCAGAATACTCCTCGTCGCAGCCTTACGGATATAGAGGGGAATCTCCTTACGGTAACGTCGAGGGCTGACTGCAGAAGCGAGCGGTCAATATCCTCGGTCAGCGTCATCGAAAGCCTGAAAACGTTATTCCATCTCGAGGTGCGGCTGGCTGGATATATCTTTGCCGCGTTGTCAAGCGGCATCCACTTCAATTTTCGCTCGCTGTCGCGCGGCATCACACGCCTGATAAAGGCGCACATCTGGTCAAAGTCACCCTTGAACCTCTTGATGCCGTAAAGAACATAGTCATGCCACATCTCGGGGCGTGTAACAAGAATTGCATCGCAGCCCGCCTCGATGAGTCTGTCGCGCATTCCCTCGGCATCCGAGAGAAGCATCTCGTCGCCTCCTACGAAAATGAGCGAAGGGGGCATACCGCAAAGATCGGCAAATATAGGAGAGACGAGCGGATCCATTTTCAGCCCTTTGTTCTTGCCGGTGCGCCCCTCTCCGAGACGTGCGCCCGATGCGGCACTTCCCTTCGGCGTACAATACTCCTCGCCTACGTAGCAATCGGCAAAGAACTGCAGTCTGTCAATAGTCAGCGACAGGTCAGCCTCGCGGTTATCCCTATAAGAGCTGCCTGAGAGCGTGAGGTCACACCACGGTGATATAGCGATAATTCCCGCGGGTAGCTCACATCCGAGTCCTTTAAGCTTAAGGCAAAGCGCGTAAGCAAGTCCGCCGCCCGCACTGTCGCCTGCGAGAATAATGCGCTCAGCGGATACCCCGCCGTCTATAACGGCAGTATAAGCGGCAAGAGCGTCCTCAAGTGCTGCGGGATAGGGATTCTCGGGTGCGAGGCGATACTGGACGCACACAACCCTCATTCCGCACTCGGCGGAAAGAACCGCGGCAAAGCCCTTTGCCGCCTCCATACCTCCGCATACGTAGCCTCCGCCGTGAAGGTATATTATGACACCTCCGCGCAGCTCATCGCGTGGAACGACCAGAGAAGATGGCGGCTCTTCTATATGGTTTTCAACGACTACGACGTCGCGGCGCCTCGAGAAATGCATCAGCTTTCCAACCTTCTCGTGCATAGAGCGGGTAGACTCAAGCGGCGCACCGTCAGCCATTGTTTTTGTCAGCTCAAGCTGTGAGCGGATAAATTTATCTACAAGCTTCATTAACAACTTTCCGTTTCATAGATATCGGCACAGTCTGCCAAATATATAATATATTATTTTAGCGCCCGTGTCAAGTTTTTATTGACTTTAACCTCTTTTGCGACTATAATTTTAATTGACATTACCCTTCCTACGGAGGAATTATGACGCAAAAGGACAGGCTTTTATTATCCCGACTTGACGAGGTTTTCGGATATAATTTCAAAATAACGCGGCTACTCGCGCTTTATCTTGAGCGCTATCCCGAGTTTATAACGAGGAAAATGGTTGACACACTTTGCGAGGGCGGATATTTCACGCACGCCGAGGCGGTGGTGGCTATACTCTCCGAGGCATTTGGACTGGATATGGAAAAAGGTGCCGAGGACAGGCTGCTTATCCGCAATTACTTAACCCCTGCCGTGAGAATTCTGGATGCAAATAGGTATACCGAGAACCCCTACTACAAGAATATAAAAATCGAAAATATCAAGGATGGGAGCTGGGAATACAAGCTCGAATCCTACCCTCCCTACCGCGGTGTCATCTGCCACGATATGATGCTGCTCGAGGACTTTCGCGAGGTTCCTCCGCTCGGTTTCTTTGAGGAGGAGTTTCACTTCCCTGCCGTGCTTGAGGACGGAAACGAATGGATGACGCTGACACCCGTTGATCTCGATACCTCGGACGAGGCAATAGAGGCGGCGCACGGTAAGGTCGTGACCTTCGGTCTCGGGCTTGGCTACTACGCTTATATGTGCTCGGAGAAGCCGGAGGTAGAGAGTATCACGGTCGTAGAAAAAAGCCCCGACGTGATAAGGCTTTTCAAGACCTATATTCTCCCGCAATTCAAGCACTCCGAGAAGGTCAGAATTATAGAGGCGGACGCCTTTGAATACGCGGAGCGCGAGATGCCGGGCGAGGGCTACGAGCTTGCATTCGTTGACACCTGGCGCGACGCATCCGACGGGCTTCCCATGTATGAGAGAATGAAGCCGCTTGAGTCACTCTCGCCGGGCACAAAATTTATGTATTGGATAGAGAATTTCATTCGCTCGAGAAGGCGCGCGCTGCTCTTTGCCGATATTATGGATAGGATTGATAATAAAGACGCCGATGCACCCGCGTCCTTTGACGAGGTTAAGCAAATGCTCGAGGGCGTGTAACTGATACGACAGGGTGTGACACCGCTCGCGCTCTGTCGTGTTTTTTTACCTAAGTCTATTGACTTAAAGGCAATGATATGATATAATTTAATCACTAAAAAACAGCGACTCTTGTGTAACTGACGGTCAAGTGGGAAAACCCACGTGGAGCATAAGAGTTATATCGCCGTACGTCTGGGCAGTTTTGTGTAGTTATGCGCGAGGCTGCTTTTTTTGACGCTACGGAGAAAGGATCCACTATGGAAAATTCGACAAAGAAAAATGCCTGGTACGGCTTCAACCCCGGTGACTGGCAGACCGAAATCAACGTAAGAGATTTCATTCAGAAAAATTATACCCCTTACGAGGGTGACGAGAGCTTCCTTACGGGAGCAACGGACAAAACCAATAGAATAATGGACAAGCTCGGCGAGCTTACGAGGCTTGAGAGAGAACGGGGCGGAGTTCTCGATATCGATACCGAGACGGTATCCTCGCTCACTACCTATCCCCCTGCGTATCTTGATCGCGATGACGAGCTTATCGTCGGTCTGCAGACGGGCGCTCCTCTCGTACGCGGTATTCACCCCTTCGGCGGAATAAGAATGGCGCGCTCCGCCTGTCAGGCGTACGGCCACACTCTTTCGGATAAGATCGAGGACGAGTTCAGATTCCGCACCACCCATAACGACGGAGTATTCCGCGCTTATACCGACACGATGCGACAGATGCGTCACGCGGGCATTCTCACCGGTCTTCCCGATGCCTACGGCAGAGGAAGAATAATCGGTGACTACCGCAGAATTGCACTCTACGGTGTTAACAGGCTGATAGAGGAAAAGAAGAAGGACAAGGCGGCTCTCGCAAAGCTACAGATGAATGCCGACACTATTAACAGAAGCGAGGAGCTGTATAAGCAGATAACCTTCCTCGGCTTCCTTATTGAGATGGCGTCGGGCTACGGCTTTGATATCTCAAGACCTGCGGAAAATGCAAGAGAGGCTATTCAGTGGCTCTATTTCGGCTACCTTGCGGCAAACAAGGAGCAGAACGGCGCGGCTATGTCGCTCGGCAGAGTAAGCACCTTTATTGACATATATCTTGAGCGTGACCTTGCTCGCGGCGTTATTACCGAGACCGAGGCTCAGGAGCTTATCGACCAGCTCGTGATCAAGCTGCGTATGATAAGGCATCTGCGCACACCCGAGTACAACGAGCTGTTCGGCGGCGATCCCATGTGGATCACCGAGGCTGTCGGCGGTATGGGCGAGGACGGCAGAACCCTCGTCACCAAGAACTCCTACAGATTCCTGCACACGCTCTACAACCTCGGCTCCTCTCCCGAGCCTAACCTCACCGTTCTCTGGAGCGAGAGACTGCCCGAGAACTTCAAGAGATTCTGCGCGGGTGTTTCGATAGACACCGATTCCATACAGTATGAGAGCGACGATCTTATGCGCCCGATATACGGCGACGATTATGCTATTGCATGCTGCGTTTCGGCGATGAAGGTCGGAAAGCAGATGCAGTTCTTCGGCGCGAGATGCAACCTTCCCAAGGTTCTTCTCATGGCTCTTAACGGCGGCAAGGACGAGCGCTACAATATGCAGATCGGTCCCGTTATGACTCCCTATGAGGGTGACGTTCTCGATTACGAGGAGGTCGAAAAGAGGCTTAACGTATATCTCTCCTGGATTGCCGAGCAGTACGTCAGCACCATGAACGTCATTCACTTCATGCACGACAAGTACGCCTACGAGAGAACACAGATGGCTCTGCACGATACCGACGTTGAGCGTCTTATGGCGTTTGGAGTTGCGGGTCTTTCGGTAATTGCAGACAGCCTTTCGGCTATCAAGTATGCAAGGGTTAAGCCCGTGCGCGGTGAGAACGACCTTATAATCGACTTCGAGTGCGAGGGCGAGTTCCCCACCTTCGGAAACGATGACGACAGAGTGGATGTGATTGCAAAGGATATTCTCCACCGCTTCATCACCGAGCTTCGCAAGACGCCCACCTATCGCGGTGCTATCCACACTCTTTCGGCACTTACTATAACCTCGAACGTGGTTTACGGAAAGAAGACGGGTGCTACCCCCGACGGAAGAAAATCGGGCGAGCCCTTCGCTCCCGGTGCTAATCCCATGCACAACCGCGAGAAGAACGGTGCGCTCGCATCGCTCAACTCCGTGGCAAAGCTCTCCTACGACGATTGCCGCGACGGTATATCCAACACCTTCTCGATAATACCCGACGCTCTCGGTCACGACCGCGATGAGCGCGTTACCAACCTCGTTTCCATACTTGGCGGTTACTTCATGCAGGGCGCGCATCATATAAACGTAAACGTGCTTGAGCGCGAGAAACTCATTGACGCTATGTTCAACCCCGACAAGTACCCCAATCTCACCATCAGAGTTTCGGGCTATGCGGTAAACTTCAACAAGCTCTCTCCCGAGCAGCAGCGCGAGGTAATCAACCGCACCTTCCACGAGCGCGTGTAACATGAAGGGATACGTACACAGCCTTCAGTCTCTCGGCACGGTCGACGGACCGGGAGTGCGCGCGGTGGTGTTTGCGGCAGGCTGCCCTTACAGGTGCGTTTACTGTCACAACCCCGATACTTGGCATCTCTCCGACGGAGAAATCACGGACTCTGAGGAGCTGAAGGAGCGTATAGCACGGCTGTATCCCTACATCAAGGACGGCGGCGTCACCTTCTCGGGCGGCGAGCCGTGCATGCAGGCGGAGTTCTTCCTCGAGCTGGCGCGTGGCTTGCACGAATTGGGGCTGCACGTCGCGCTCGACACCTCGGGCGCTGTAACCGACGAGGCGGCTATGAGGCTTATCCGCGAGTGTGACCTTATACTTCTCGACGTTAAGTTTACCACCGAGGAGGAATACCAAAGATACGTGCATGGCAGCATCTCGGGTGCTATCGGAGTTCTCGAGCTTGCCGAGCGAATAAATAAGCCCGTATGGGTAAGACATGTTATAGTTCCCGGTATAAACGACACCGAGGCGGCTATGCTATCCTTGGCGAAGCTTCTCTCGGGATACAGCTGTATAGAGCGGCTTGAGCTTTTACCCTTCCGTAAGCTGTGTCTTGAAAAATACGAGAGACTAGGCATAGACTTCCCTCTTAAGGACACGCCTGCGGCAACGAGAGATGTAACCAAAAAGCTGCTTGAAATCTACAATAAACACGCTAAATGACGATATAGGTTGTCAAATATCGGCTATTATATTGGTAAAATATATTATAGCAACATCAAACGCAATCGGGCTGTGGGACAAAAGGTACAGCCCGATTTTATTTTTTCTGAAATTTCATTTTGCTATTGAAATACGCCATACGATGTGCTACAATATGTGCATAGGGTTGATAAGACACGTCAGCCCCTTTAACAGAGTAGGAAGATATGCGTTTTAAGTGTCGGGCGGACGGGGAGTTGTCGCCTGAACGAAAAGGCTCAGCCTTGCGGTATATCCTCCGCATCCCACTGTTACCGCAAGAATATCCTTTTCGGATACCCCATGGTGCAGAAGGTGTAAATCTGTATTATGGAGGTGTTTTTTATGAAAAAGGCTAACGGACTTTCTAACGTGAAGAACCTTGCGCTTGCCGCTATGCTGACCGCCATGAGCGTGGTTATCGGTATATTCTGCAAGACGGTGCTGAATTTTGCAGACGGGCTTTTCAGAGTTACCTTTGAAAACCTGCCGATAATTCTTGCAGGCATAATTTTCGGGCCGGTTATAGGCGGGCTTGTAGGTGCAGCGAGTGACCTCGTCAGCTATCTTCTGTCAGCGCAGGCGTATCCGCCGAACCTCGTGGTTACGCTCGGCGCGTTTTCGGTAGGCTTGACGGCGGGCATTATCGCGCAGTGCGTGATAAAAAAACGCGGAAATCTGCAGTTCATAGTAGCAGGCGCGGCTGCACACATCATCGGCTCAATGATAATCAAGCCGATAGGACTTTTTGTGTTCTACAATTGGCTTGTGCTGTGGCGAATACCGCTGTATCTGGTTATCGCGCCGATTGAGATACTGATTATCTGCCTGCTCTATAAAAACAGAGCGGTGAGGCGGCTGATAGACAAAAGCGTGCCGAGGGAGGAAGCGGAGTCTGTAACACATATGACCTACGATGACGCCATCGCATATATTCACGGTGTAAGCTCGGCGTTTTGTAAGCCCGGGCTTGAGCGAATCGGCGAGCTTTGCGAGAGACTTGGACACCCCGAGCGCGGGCTAAAATTCATTCACGTCGGCGGCACTAACGGCAAAGGCTCGTTCTGCTCCATGCTCGACTCGGTTCTCAGGGAGAGCGGCATGCGTGTCGGATTATACACCTCTCCTTACATCACCGAGTTCGGCGAGAGAATGAGAGTTAACGGCGAGAACATACCGAAGGACACGCTGGTACGCCTGGTTGAGCGAGTGAAGCCGATAGCAGAGAGTATGCCTGACAAGCCTACCGAATTTGAGCTGATAACGGCTGTTGCCTTCCTCTATTTCCTCGAAGCAAAGGTAGACGTCGTGGTCCTCGAGGTGGGGCTTGGCGGCAGGCTTGATTCCACGAACGCTATAGAAGCTCCCCTGCTCTCCGTCATCACGGGCATAGCACTCGACCACACTGCCATTCTCGGTGATACGGTAGAACAAATAGCCACGGAAAAGGCGGGAATAATCAAGCATGGTACCCCCGCACTTTACGGCGGCGAGGACGAGGCAGCAGGCGCTGTTATCGCAGCCGTGGCAGGCGAGCGCGGCTCGGAGCTTATCAGAGTGGATTATTCGGCGCTTTCGGTTAAGAGCATGACTCTTGACGGAACGGTATTCGACTACAAGGATAATAAGGATATAAAAATTTCACTGCTCGGTGCATATCAGCCGAAAAATGCAGCTATCGTTATCGAGGCTGTGGCGCTCCTTCGCAAGGCGGGTCTTGATATAAGCGATAGAGCGATGCGCGAGGGTCTTGCAGCCGCTGTATGGCACGCGAGGTTTGAGGTTATATCGGATAATCCGATCATGGTATTCGACGGCGCGCACAATCCACAGGGCATCTGTGCCGCGGTAGAAAGCATTGAAAAATATTTCGAGGGAGGTGTGTACGTTGTCAGCGGAGTTCTGCGCGACAAGGACTACACGAGAATAGCCTCAACGCTTTCAAGAGTCACCGAGCGCGCATACACGATTACACCCGCCAATTCCCGCGCGCTCAGCGCCGAGGAATACGCAGAGGTGCTGCGCGCCTACGGAGTTGAAGCTGTACCTATGCCGGCAATAACCGATGCTGTAAAGTTGGCTATTGACGAGGCTGTACGCGACGGAATGCCGCTCGTATGCCTTGGCTCGCTTTACACGTACGCTGATGTTGTAGCTGCGGTAAACGCCGCAAAAGAAACAAATTAAAAGGCCGCAGGCGGCCGAACGGAGGTAAATATGCCATTTATAAGAACAACTACTAGCAAACCGCTTACGAAGGAACAAATCACCGAAATCAAATGTGAGTACGGTCGCTCAATCAGCCTTGTCAGCGGCAAAAACGAAGGGCAGCTTATGCTCGCCTTCCACAGTGATATTCCTATGTCCTACCAGGGTGATGAGAAGACTGCGTGCGCTATGGTGGAGGTAAGCCTGTTTGGCGCGGCAGAGCCAAAGGAGCTGAACGATCTGACCGCAGCTATCACAAGCGCGCTTGTTCGAGTAGCCGCTCTCAACCCGGACAAAGTATACGTCAACTATCTCGAATTCAAGCACTGGGGCGTGTCAGGCGGTAACGTTTAATCTCACATCGTACGACACGTAAATACAAAAAGGAACGGGGATTTTTACCCGCTCCTTTGCTTTTTGCAAATATTTGTTGACAAATTTGTTCATTTATTCCTGTGAGAGCCATATCCCGAGCGCATATCAAACATAAGGCGAACTATCGACTCATAGTACGGAACAAAGCTTCCCTCTTCTATAAGCGCGAGTATTTCGTCTATCGTCGCATACCTTACCTCGGAGACCTCGCTCTCCTGAAGCCTTAGCTCCTCGGGGTTCACGTCCTTGGTTATTATATAACAATCCGCAAAGCCTATTCTGTGTGCAAAGCTGAAATGCGGGCGCACACCCTTGAAGCTGTATTTTATACCGATTTCCTCAAACAGCTCGCGCTCTGCGCCCTCTGCACTGTTCTCGCCCGCGGTGACAGCACCGCCCGCAGAGATATCCCACATAGATGGCCAGCCCGTTTTGTTTGCGGTGCGCTTTTGTATAAGCATTCTTCCGTCGCTTGAGAAAACAAGCACTATGACCACGAGGTGATATTCCCCGGGGGCGAGACTATCTCTGCCGCGCACTACCTTCTTACCCGTCTTTTCTCTATCCGAGTTATATACGTCCCAAAGCTCCATTGTTTTCCACCTCTGTTAATCAAAATCCCATACCGCTAAGCTCGGAGCATAGCCCCGTGTAAAATGCGTATATCTTTTCCTTCTGACTGCGCCTCGAAAACAGATCGATAATCTGAACGTGCGAAATCGAAATATCGAGGCACTCGCCGCGGTAGTTGCCGAACCTCGCCGACTCGCCCGAAACAAGTCCGTCATTGTCCGTATTCTCAAAGTGCTTATATATCTGCATCGGCAGCGCCATTATAAAGCAATCTCTGCCGCGCTTCAAACTGCTCGAGTAGCTCTGGCAATACACTTTCTCCGAAAATGCGAGAGTTTCCTCGCTCTCATCGACCTTACGCAGCTGCTCGCACGCGCCCAGCGCATCGGGCTGCTTGTCATGGAGAAACACTCTATAGAAGGTATTGATGAAGAAGGCGAGCGTCTTTTTCATAAATCCGGGGAGCTTCCATACCGAGGATGCAATTATCGAGCCCTTGTGCGGCGTACATAGAGTAGTGAGTGACGCGACGCTATCCTCCATTCCAAGCTCGGTTATCATATATTTAGCATCAAGACCGCCCTTGGAATGAGCTATTATATTAACCTTATCGGCACCCGTCTCACGAAGCACCCCGAGAATATACTCCTTAAGCTGCTCGGCGTTGGTTTCAATCCTACCGAAGCCGTCGGTATCCGCTACGTAAACGTCGTAGCCCGCCTCCTCAAGCTTCTTACCTATCCTGCCAAAGGCGTTCATAATACGGAGCTGCTTTGCAGCTATACCATGCGCCAGGATTATAGGATATTTAGTAGCCACAAGCTCACTCCCCTTCGATAAAAGTCTACACCTTGATTATACTCTCATGCGCGCCGCATGTCAAGATGAGCATATAAACAGAGTAAATAGAGTTCTCAAAGTTTTTTCGCTTCTGCTATTGACAAACGGTATAAATTTTGATACAATACTATGGCAGGCTACCAAACGACGGTCTGTCCGAGCACTGCTCGTTTACTCTGGAGATGTACTCAAGAGGTCGAAGAGGCGCCCCTGCTAAGGGTGTAGGTCGGCTATACCGGCGCGAGAGTTCAAA
>CAYZZJ010000050.1:0-12073 GCA_964482885.1 uncultured Ruminococcus sp.
ACCAGAATTTCCGCGCAGGCTAAGGTTTGCGGTATGAATTATTCCACTCTTATGCACGGGCTCAAGCTTGCAGGCATCGAGCTTAACCGCAAGATGCTTGCAGAGATCGCTGTTGCTGACAAGGAAGCATTCGCGGCAATCTGCGAGAAGGCAAAGGCTGCACTTTAATATTTCCCGCGGTTTACAAACAAGGTAAACCGCGGTTTTTTCATAGATGACTAAACGGAGGTTTATATGGAGGTTATAACCAGCAGAAGCAATCCGCTTGTAAAATGGGTGGCCTCGTTGCATGATAAGAAAGGCAGGCGCGCCGAGCATTCCTTTATAGCCGAGGGGGTAAAGCTTACTCTTGAAGCTATTGTATCAGGAATGGCGATTTCCCACATTCTCATCAGCGAAGCTGCGAGAGATGCCGTTCTAAGCGTTATCGTCCCTGAGTTAAAGGCACGAGGGATAGACGATTGTCCAATACATATTCTTTCAGAAACCGCCTTTGAAAAGGTATCGACAGAAAAAGCGCCGCAAGGTGTGATAACAGTAATAAAATACCTTGACTTTTCGATTAATCCTGATATAATATATAAGGAAGAGTTTTTCATCAAGCACGATGAAAGAGTTCTCGCATTATATTCAGTCAGAGATCCGTCCAACCTGGGCGCTGTAATACGCAGTGCAGTAGCGTTTGGAGTGGATCGTATTCTGCTTTCAGATGACTGCGCCGACGTTTACAGTCCTAAGGCTGTCAGAAGCGCTATGGGCGGCATATTTAAGGTTAAGATATCCGAGGTTTCGGATTTTTCTGCCTTTATATCTGCGGCACGCAATAGCGGTCGCCGTGTTTTTGCTGCCGAGCTTACAAAGGGGGCGCGCTCCTTGCGCGACGTTTGTCTTAAGCCCAGCGATATCATAATCATCGGTAACGAGGGGCATGGAATACCCGGTGACATTTCCGCTTTGTGCGATGCCAGTCTCTATATACCCATAGCGCCCTCCGTCGAGTCCTTGAACGCATCGGTGGCGGCGGCAATATTTATGTGGGAGCAGGGTAAGAAGTAAATTTTTTGGGGGAAGGTTATGGATTTGCGCGTTTATGAAATATGGCTTTCACTTGCATGCACGCCTGATACGGCTACCTTTGCGCGACTTCTCGAAAGCTTCGACAGCGCCAAGGATATCTATGAAGCGAGCGAAAAGCAAATACGCTCTTCGGTTGGTCCGAAATCCAGCGACGCTGCAAGATTGAATGACAAAAATCTTGAAAGAGCCGAGCAAATCTATAAATTTTGCACTACCAAGGGCGTAGGTATTATTTCATACTTTGACGATGAATTTCCTATATCTCTTAAGGATATACCAACCCCGCCCGTGCTTCTTTATTATCGCGGTAAATTACCGAATTTTGATAAGGATTTCAGGTGTGCTATAGTAGGCACGAGATCTTTGTCTGACTACGGCAGAATCAACGCATTCCGTTTGGGATATGATATGGGAATGGCGGGTGCCACCATAGTATCCGGTATGGCTGTAGGAATAGATGGCGTTGCCATGGCAGGCGCATTGGCTGCCGGAGCTAAGACCATAGCCGTTTTAGGTAGCGGAATAGACGTTTGCTATCCTCCCGAGCATCTGCAGCTTGCGAAGGAAATTGTGAAGTCGGGCTGTGTCTTCACCGAATATCCGCCCGGAACAAGACCCGAGCGTTATAACTTCCCGCGCAGAAATCGCATTATCAGCGGTTTGTCGCGTGTCACCGTAGTGGTGGAAGGAAACGAGAACAGCGGCTCGATGATAACCGCACGCCACGCAAAGGCGCAAGGCAGACCCGTATACGCCTTCCCCGGCAACGTCGGAAACGAGGGCAGTCAGGCAACGCATTTGCTGATTAAAAACGGGGCGCTCTTATGCACCTCTGCGGATGATATCGTGCGAGAGTACTGTAACGAGGTTGGAGCGGTTCTCAATCCGTTTAATCTCCCGGTAAAGCGCAACGCAAATATGAATCAGGTTCTGTGCGATTATAAAATCTCAGCCGTAACACCGTCTGACAGTATATTCAGACCTCCGATGACACGTAAGAAGGTTGAAGTCGCGCAGGCGCCCGCTTTAGAAAAGGAAGCGGCGGAACCGAAATCGGTAGCCGACGCGAGCGTCGATACCCCTAATCCATTGCCCGTGTTTGATGCCGAGCTGTTACGTCTTTATAAGAAAATACCAATGGACACGGAATGCTCTGTAGAAGAGCTTGTCGACGACAAGACCGACCTTAGAAGTGTTATGAAGATGCTTCTTAAGCTTGAGATGTCGCGATTTGTCATTTTACTCCCGGGCGACAGGGTTAAGAGAAATTTAAGATGAAAGGTGTGGCAGGTGCCACTTAGCGTATGTCATATTTAGTTATTGTAGAGTCTCCTGCAAAGGCAAATGCAATCAAGGGCTACCTTGGATCAAACTACAGAGTAATTGCCTCTAAGGGACACGTTCGTGATCTGCCCAAAAGCAGTCTTGGAATTGACGTAGAAAACGGCTTCAAGCCGAAGTATATAAATATTCGCGGTAAGGGAGACGTCATTAAAGAGCTTCGCCGCGAAGCTAAAAATGCCACTAAGGTCTTTCTCGCGACCGACCCCGACCGCGAGGGTGAGGCTATTTCCTGGCATCTTGCCGAGCAGCTTGGTATTCCCGAGGATTCGGCATGCAGAGTAACCTTCAACGAAATAACGCGCGGTGCTGTGCGTGAGGCGATAAAGTCTCCGAGACGTATCAACAAAGACCTTGTTAATTCTCAACAGGCGCGCAGAATACTAGACCGTCTTGTCGGCTTCAGCCTCAGCGAGCTTCTTTGGAAAAGTATTAAAAGCGGACTTTCGGGTGGAAGAGTTCAATCTGTTGCAGCGCGTATCATAGCAGATAGAGAGGCAGAAATCAGAGCATTTGTGCCCCAGGAGTATTGGTCTTTTGATACGGTATTAAAGACCGCAAAGGGAGAAGAAATACTTGCTCGCTTCTTCGGCAATGCGGATGGTAAGCTCAAAATCGAAAGTGCAGAGCATTCCGCGGAAATAGAAAAGGCAATCAGAGGCGGCGAATTCACCGTCACGTCCGTCAAAAAGCTTCAAAAGAAAAAGGCGCCAATGCCGCCTTTTACAACCTCCACTCTCCAGCAGGAGGCCTCGCGCAGACTTGGTTTCCAGGCTCAGAAGACAATGAAGGTAGCACAGGAGCTTTACGACGGCTTGAACCTCGGTCCCGAGTTTGGAGGCGTTCAAGGTCTTATAACCTACATGCGTACGGACTCGCTTAGAATCTCCGAGGTGGCTTCCGCGGATGCTGCGGCATTTATAGAAGAAAACTACGGTGCGGAATGCTTGCCGCGCACCCGCAGAGTGTATAAAGCTGATGCTAACTCTCAGGATGCACACGAGGCTATAAGACCTGCAAGCATCAGAGTTACACCCAAGAAAATAAGGAAGATGCTTACTGCCGATCAGTTTAAGCTTTACAGACTGATCTGGGAGCGTTTTATAGCCAGCCAGATGGCGTCCGCGATTCTCGATACGGTAGCTGTAGAGATCGAAAACAGCGGCTATGTATTCAAGGCGGGCGGATACGTTATTAAATCCACGGGCTATCTGTCCATTTATAACGATCAGAGTGCCGACGAGGAATCTCCCGACGGAGATAATCTTGCAAAGCTGCCCGGTGTTAAGAAGGGCGAAAAGCTCGATGTTGGCGAAATCACAACACAGCAGCACTTTACCGAGCCGCCCGCTCGCTTTACCGAGGCTTCGCTTATCAAGTTCCTCGAGGAAAACGGTATAGGCCGCCCATCTACCTACGCACCCACCATATCAATTATAACCTCGCGTGAGTATGTCAAGCGCGACGGAAAATCTTTGGTTGCAACCCCGCTTGGCGAGGTTATAACCGAGTTTATGAAAAAGTATTTTCCCGAAATCATAGACTATGAGTTCACGGCGGATATGGAGTCAAAGCTTGACTCTATCGAGCACAAGAAGAACACTATCGAGGGCGTTATCTCCGATTTCTATAAGAGATTTTACGAGGAGTTAAAGGCAGCCGAGGAGGCGGGCAAGTCCGAGGGTAAGCTCGAGGTTCCTGCTGATGAGAGCGGCGTAATTTGCGATAAGTGCGGCGCCACCATGGTATATAAGACGGGAAGATACGGCAGATTCCTTGCTTGTCCCAATTTCCCGTCATGCAGAAACACGAAGGCTGTCGACGAGCATGGAAACGTGGTCGAGGCTACGCCCGAGGCACCTGTGCTTGCGGGCTTCAAGTGTGAGCTTTGCGGCGGAGAAATGATAGTGCGTCGCGGTAAATACGGTGATTTCTACGCTTGCGAGAATTATCCCACCTGTAAGTTTACCAAGCAAAAGGTGATAGATACCGGAGTAGCTTGCCCGAGATGCTCTGCCAAGGTAATAGGCAGACAGGGAAGGAGCAAATCGCTCTTCTACAGCTGCGAGAGATATCCCGACTGTGACTTTTCGTCATGGGATATGCCGCTTCACGAAAAGTGCCCTTGGTGCTCGGATATCTTGTATTACCGCAAGAGCCGTAAGCTTGTAATGTGTAAAAATCCCTCCTGCGACTATACAAGAGAGCAGGACGTTACGGAGAATAATTAATGTGCAAACCCAGCATAGTGGTTATCGGTGCGGGACTTGCAGGCTGCGAGGCGGCATGGCAGGCAGCAGAGCGCGGCGTTAAGGTTAAGCTTTATGAGATGCGACCTGTCCGCACCTCGCCCGCACACCATACGGACGGCTTTGCAGAGCTTGTCTGCTCCAATTCCCTTCGTTCAAACCAGCTCAGCAATGCTGTCGGTCTTTTGAAGGAAGAGATGCGGCTGCTTGGCTCTCTCATAATCGAGGCGGCGTACGCTACCGAGGTTCCCGCGGGTAGCGCCCTTGCGGTTAACAGAGAAGAGTTCAGTAGGTATATAACAGAAAAAATTGAGAATCACCCCAATATTACCGTAGTCAGAGAGGAAGTTACCGAGATTTCCAATGATGAAATAACCGTCGTTGCATCGGGTCCGCTAACCTCTGAGAAGCTGGCAGAGTATATATCGGGTATCACGGGTGGCGACGAGCTTCACTTCTTCGATGCTGCCGCACCCATAATCGATTTTTCGTCTATTGATATGTCGCGCGCTTTCTTTGCTTCGAGGTACGGCAAGGGTGATCCAACAGATTACCTTAACTGCCCCTTGACCGAGGAGGAATACCGCGTGTTCTACAATGAGCTTGTAAATGCGGAGTTAGCTCCGCTTAAAGCATTTGATAAAGAGCTGCAAGAGGATCTCACGGTCTTTGAGGGCTGTATGCCCGTTGAGGAGATGGCAAGGCGCGGATATGATACTCTGCGCTTCGGACCTATGAAGCCCGTTGGACTTCCTGTGCCCGAGACCGGTGAGGACGCATTCGCAACCGTTCAGCTGCGACGAGAGAATAAAGAAGGAACTATGTACAACATAGTTGGCTTCCAGACGCATCTCACGTTCGGGGCGCAAAGAAAGGTGTTTGGAAAGATACCCGGACTTGAAAATGCTGAATTTCTACGCTACGGCGTGATGCACAGGAACACTTATCTTAACTCTCCTAACCTCCTTACCCCCGTCTATTCTATGCGTAAAAATCCCAAGCTCTTCTTTGCGGGACAAATGACAGGTGTTGAGGGCTACGTTGAGTCAGCGTCCTCGGGCTTTGTTGCGGGTATAAACGCCGCAAGGCTTGCACTTGGTGAGGAAGAGCTGATTTTCCCGAAGGAAACGGAAATAGGCGCTCTTGCACACTACGTCAGCGAAGGCGGAATTTCTTCGTCCTTCCAGCCGATGAATGCGAATTTTGGAATTATAGCGCCATTCTCTAAAAAAATCAAGGGAGGCAAAAGAAATAGAAACGAGGCGTATGCCGAGCGTTCGCTTGCAATAATACGCGATAAATTCTGTTCTCTTTGATCTGTATGAGAATTCTTATAGATGCTATGAGCGGTGACAATGCACCTCTCGAAATAATTAAAGGCGTACTTATTGCTAAAAAAGAGTATGACGAGCACGAGTTTATGCTTGTGGGTGACCAAAACGTCATCTCCGATATAGCTATTAAAAGCAACCTTGATATTTCCGGCGTTGAAATAATGGATGCACCGTCGGTGATCACCATGGAGGACAACCCTTTATGCGTTATACGTGATAAAAAAGATTCCTCAATGAGCATAGGTCTTAAGGCGCTCTCCCGTGGTGAAGCCGATGCGTTTGTCAGTGCGGGAAATACCGGTGCGCTCATTACGGGTGCAACGATAATTGTAAAAAGAATTCCCGGAATAAACAGGGCTGCAATAGCCTCTGTTTTACCTCTCGGTAACCCCGTTCTCCTCATGGATTCGGGCGCAAATCTGGCGGTAACGTCTGATAACATCTGTCAGTTTGCTTTCATGGGCTCGAAATATATGGAGAAGATATACGGCATCGACCGCCCCAGAGTTGGTCTTCTCAATAACGGAACCGAGTATAACAAGGGCAATCCGTTGCAGGTAGAGTCTTATCAGATTTTGCTTGAATCAGGGCTTGAGTTCGTTGGAAACATTGAGGGAAAATCGGTTCCGTTTGACGTTTGTGACGTTCTTGTGACCGACGGTTATACCGGCAACATATTCTTAAAGACCGTTGAGGGCATGGGCAAGTTCATGCTTAATATGCTTAAGGAAGTACTTACCACAAACATAGTCACAAAAGTATCTACGCTCACCATGGGCGAAAAGATAAAGGAGCTTAAGCAACGCTTTGATGCGGGAGAGCATGGCGGAGCGCCGCTGCTCGGCATATCGCGCCCCGTTCTTAAGGCACACGGATCTTCTGATGCTAATGCTATTAAGAATGCCATAAGACAGGCAATTCATTTCGTAGATACGGGAATAAATGGCGAGATCAAGGCGTTTGCCGCGGATTACGATATCAAGAAGCTGCTCGCGGACGCAGAGAAAATGTATACGGAAATCTAACAAGGAGGACGCATGGGCGTAGGAAAAGAAATATTTTCGCTAATGGAAAGACTCTCATACCAATTCAGTGATATATCGCTTTTGGAGCGCGCCCTGACACATTCCTCCTACTCGAACGAGATGAAGCGTCGTGGATTCAGGGCGGAGTCAAACGAGTCCTACGAATTCTTGGGCGATGCTGTTCTCGAATTTATCATTTCCGAGGAGCTTATTGCACGCTGCCCGGAAAGCGCCGAAGGCGCACTAACTAAGTATAGGCAAAGCCTCGTATGTGAAGATACGTTAGCAAAAATCGCCGTTTCGGTGATGCTTGGCGATTATCTTAATGTCGGAGCAAGCGAAGAAAACACCGACGTAAGACAGCGCCCTAAGGTTTTAGCAGATGCTATGGAGGCTCTTATAGCCGCTATATATATGGATTCGCAGGCAAAAAGCGGTGTATCCGACTGTCGAAGAGTTGTTTTATCACTGTTTAACTCCGAAATTGCATCGGTTATTTCGCGCGGAAGCACCGATTATAAGTCGATGCTCCAGCAGTTTGTAGAGCAGAACTCGGGCTCTGAGCTTAGATATGAGTATCGCGAGTCGGGTCCTGAGCATAGGAAGAGCTTTTCTGCTGAGGCGTTTATCAATAACAATCCCGTAGGCGCAGGAGAAGGAAGAACCAAGCGCGTAGCAGAAATGCGTGCGGCAGAGAAAGCGCTGCAACTGTTCGGTATAATAAAGTGACAATGAAACGACACGTAAACATACCGATCTTTATACCGCATCTTGGCTGTCCTAATCAATGCGTGTTCTGCAATCAAAGGCATATATCAGGAGTGTCGCATTTTGACCCGGATAGCGTTATACCGCAGATCGAGAGCGCGCTATCCACTATTGATAACGATGCAGAGGTGGAGATTGCATTCTTCGGCGGCTCATTTACTGGCATCGACCGTTCCTTGATGCTGAGGCTGCTTGAAATTGCCGCACACTACATCGGTTCCGGAAGGATATCCGGTATCAGATGCTCGACGCGTCCTGACTATATTGATGCTGAGATTTTGGGTATGCTTGCCTCTCACGGGGTTAAGGTTATCGAGCTTGGGCTTCAAAGCACGGATCAGCGTGTGCTTAGCGCCTCTAAGCGCGGACATACCTTTGAGGATGAGCAAAAAGCATGCCGAATGATAGTCGAAGCCGGCTTTGAGCTTGTCGGACAGATGATGATAGGACTGCCTGCATCTACTCCGGAGAGCGAGCTTGCGACAGCCGAGTTTATAGTTAATGTTGGCGCTAAGGGCGCGCGAATTTATCCTACGGTTGTTTTTAAGGACACAGAGCTTTGCGATATGGCGCTTTGCGGCTTATACACGCCGATCTCTGTAGACGAAGCCGTGGATCGCAGCGTTGGTCCGCTTAAGCTTTTCTTGGATAGCGGTGTCGAAATAATCAGGATCGGGCTTTGCTCGAGCGAAAACCTTAGTAACGAAGATACGTATTTTGCAGGGCCTAATCATCCCGCGCTTGGCGAGATGATAATCAGCCGTCTTTATTATCAGAATATTTGCAATAAGGCTCGGCAATCAGATGTGATAGCAGGTCGCAGGCTCAGGGTGTACGTAGCACCAGGAGCGCTTTCCAAGGCTATCGGACAAAAGAAAGAAAATAAGATCCGCTTGATTAAGGAGTTCGGTCTTGCGGACATAAGATTTATTGAGGATTCTGACCTCATAGGATATGAACTCAAATTAGAGTTTGAAGGGGAAATATAATGTACTTAAAGTCGCTGGAGCTTCACGGCTTCAAATCCTTCCCAAACAGAACGGTACTGACTTTCGAGCGCGGCGCTACGGTCATCGTCGGTCCTAACGGAAGCGGAAAATCAAATATTTCCGATGCTATGCGTTGGGTTCTCGGTGAGCTGTCAAGCCGTAATATCCGTGGAACGAAGATGGAGGACGTTATCTTCGGCGGTACTGATGACCGCCGCCCTATGGGCTTTGCGGAGGTTTCGGTCACCTTTGATAACACCGATCCTGTAAACAGACTCGACTCCGAGTTTGACGAGGTTACCATTACCCGTAGATATTACAGAACCGGCGAAAGTGAGTATCTGATTAACAAGGAATCCAGACGTCTGCGCGATATTCATATGCTGTTTATGAATACCGGTGTAGGTCGCGAGGGATATTCTATAATCGGACAGGGTAAGGTTGCCGAGATAGTCTCCAAGAAGAGTGACGAGCGCAGAAACATATTTGAGGAAGCTGCCGGCATATCTAAGTATAGATACAGAAAAGAAGAGGCAGAGAGAAAGCTCAAGGGTGTTTCGGAGAACCTCGAACGTATCAACGACATAAAGGTTGAGGTTGAGGCGCAGGTAGCAACTCTTGAAAAGGACGCGGAAAAAGCAAGACGAGGTCTTGAGATTTTCGAGCGTAAAAAGCGCGCAGACGTTTCTCTTTGGCTCTATGACACAAAGCAGATTCGTGAGGACATCGACGCTGCAGAGCGCGCGTGGCTGCTCTCAAAGCACGAATTGGAAATACTTGAGCAGGTTATCTCTGATCTTGAAGCACAGACGGAGAATCTCTATGAGAAATCTCAGTCTAACAAGATTAAATCTGCCGAGCTGCTTGAGCAGATACGCGCGACTACCGAAAAGATACATAATCTCGAGAGCGCACTGCGTACCGCAGATCTCGACTACGCACACTCTGCTGAGCTTATAGATGCCTGCCGAGCAAGAATTGCCGAGATTGAAAATAGTGAGAATGCAGTAAATGCAACCAAGAGCGGCTATACGGACAAGCTTTCCGAGGTAGAGGCGAGAATTGCCGAGCTTTCGGATATAAGATTTGATATACTTACCGAGCAGCAGCGCCTTACATCTACGATCGAGGGCATAAAGAAGGATCTCGAGGATGCGCTTCTTGACCTCGAATCCGAGGAGCGCGGTGCCACCGATCTTAAAATACGTATTGATATCCTCCGCCACGCCATGAGCAGCGACGGCGAGAAGACGTTGGAGATAGCGGCTGAGATAGAAAAATACGATGCCGAGGGCGAGGTGCTTCGCCGTGAAGCGGAGAAGTGCGAGGAGAACGCCTCGGTATTTAAGACCAAAATTGCAGAAAAAGATGAAATCCTTACCGAAACCGCGGCGAAGCTTGAGGAACTGACGGCTCGGCGCGCTGAGCTTCAGGAGGAGTACAATACAGCGAAGCTTGAGCATGATGCGCTTATCAGGCGCGCCGATGACCTTCAGCGAATGATGGAGCATTTCGACGGATATTACGAGAGCGTTAAGTTCGTTATGCGTGAGTTCAGTGCAGGCAGAATTAATGGGGCAGGAAAGATTTACGGACCTCTCTCGTCACTCATAACCGTTGACAAGCGCCATATAACGGCTATAGAAACGGCGCTGGGCGCAAGCTTACAGAACATAGTAGTTGATAACGAGCAGACTGCGAAGGCCGCAATTTACGCACTTAAGCATGCAAACGCAGGTCGCGCAACCTTCTATCCCGTGAGCGCCATGCGATCCCCTACGGAAACCGATGAGATCCGTACGGCGAAGAAGTGCGAGGGCTTTGTAGGCAGAGCCGATACTCTCGTCACCTCGGATTCGGCTTACCGCTCTATAATCGAGTTCCTTCTTCTTCGTACACTTGTATTTGATAACATCGACAACGCATCGATTGCGGCAAAGAAGGTTGGATACCGTGTAAAGATAGTTACCCTTGACGGTCAGATTATAAACGCCGGCGGTTCGTTTACAGGTGGTAGCACGAAGCGTGACAGCGGCATTCTTACACGAGGCGCTGAGATAGTCGCGCTGAGAGAGAAGGGAACGTCCCTCGAAGCAAAGCTTGATAAGATCAGCGGTGAAATAGCAAACGCAAATGGAAATATTACTTCGCTTACAGAGCAGCATAAGGGCGCAGAACAGGATAAGGAGGTTCTTCTTACCCTCTCGAGAACTCAGTTCTCCGCGCTTGACAACGCAAACGCAAAGTATGAAGCTAACAGAAGAATTGTAGAGAAATTCAAAGAGGATTACGACAATCTTTCTAACCACCGCGTGCAAGCGGAGGAGGAGATAGTTTCTCTGAACGCCGAGCATACCGCTGCAGGCGAGAGAATTGCCGCTATCAGAGCTAAGCGCACTAAGCTCAGCGAGGACAGCGCGGTTTACGAGGAGAAGCTATCCGGAGTTTTGTCAAGGCTCGGCGAAATATCCATTCGTATTGCCGAGGAAAACAAGGAGCGTGAGTCATTTGAGGCTCTTATAAGCTCGGTAGACGAAAGACTTCTTGAGCTAAGCGGCGAGAAGGAAAGACAAAACGCCAGAATTCTCGAGCTTAACAATCGCAGAAGCGGCATAACCAATATAAAGAGTGAGCATCAGGTTCTGCACGAGTCCTTGGAGCAGGAGCTTGCAAGAGTTCAGGCCGAGCGCAGAGAGGTTGAAAGCGGAAGCGACGAGTTTGAGCGCGAGCTTCAGGAAATTCGTCAGAGAATGAAAGAGAAGAATGCATCAAGGCAGACGACGTTCGAGGCTTCTCTGAAGAATGAAACGGCGCTCACAAGGCTCAGGGAGCGCCAGGACAGGCTTGGATCTCAGCTCTGGGATGATTACGAGATTACGTACGAGGACGCAGTTGCGCTGCAATATCCTCCCGTAACCGCAGAAAACCGCGATGAGGTAGCCGCAGAGCAGGCGTCCTGCCGCTCTAAGCTGCGTTCGATAGGAAACTTCGATCCCGAATCTATCGAGAAGTACGCCGAGATCAAGACGAGATATGATTATCTCAACACACAGTATGTCGATCTGACTAAGTCTCAGGAGGAGCTTCTTGGTATAATCTCAAGAATAGAGAGCGAGATGCGTAATAACTTCATTACCGCATTCAACGATATCAACAAGCATTTCGGCATTACCTTCAAGGAACTGTTCGGCGGAGGAAACGCTGAGCTGTCGCTCACCGATCCCGAGGACGTTCTTACCTCTGGAATTGAGATCAAGGCGGCGCCTCCCGGGAAAATCATCAAGAGCATG
>CAYZZJ010000051.1:0-12038 GCA_964482885.1 uncultured Ruminococcus sp.
GCAGCTGCAAGAAGGTTAGAAGCGGTATTGCCAAGTCCACCAAGATGCTTGAACCAGAGCTTTGCATGC
This sequence comes from uncultured Ruminococcus sp., assembly GCA_964482885.1. Lineage (GTDB taxonomy): Bacteria > Bacillota > Clostridia > Oscillospirales > CAG-272 > UBA1740. The sequence goes on from CAYZZJ010000051.1 coordinate 70, forward strand.
TCCTTCTCGTTCTCTGCGGTCTCAAGGAAGATAGCCGCGATCTGCTCGTAGCCCTCCTTCTTTGCAACCGATGCAAAGTAGGTGTACTTGTTTCTTGCCTGAGACTCACCTGCGAAAGCGGTCATGAGATTCTGTTCTGTTTTGGTTCCCTTAAGGTCCTTCATTGTTTTTTCTCCTTAATATTGTATGTTTTGTTTTAATTTGTTTGTTTTTGCCGTTTTAGCGCGCACCCGTGTCAAATCCCGGCCACGAGGCACCCTTCCTCATCATCTTAATTATAGCCGATATTTTCTGAAAATACAAGTGCAATTTCAATTTTACTTTTCCGTGTCCAAGGTATCATGCCGTCCGCTGCAATCTCTGCACACAACCCGCGCCTTCAATTCATAGGAATCTATCTCCATACCGATAACCGATGAAAGCGTGCTACCGAAGTCCTCGATAGTAAAATCCCAGACACGGCCGCACTCGGTACAAATGATATGCCCGTGTGGCGCAAATGCATTGTCATACCTGTCAGCCGTACCGTCACCCGAGATTTTTCTGATTATCTTCTCTGCCTCAAGCGCCTTCAGGTTGTTGTAAACCGTTCCGCGCGATATGGTCGGCAGCTTCTTCCTTGCAAGCTCGAAAATCTCCTCTGCGGTATGATGACACATATCCGAACGAATGACGTCAAGCACGACAGCTCTCTGTTTTGTCATAATGCCCTCCATTCGTCAAAGGCAGGAAAAATTGCGCCTACCTTACGATAATATTATACAACGTAACGGCGCGCTTGTCAATAGATTTTTTAGAATTTGTCTAATTTTTTTAGAATTATTCTAAAATTTAGATTATATCTAAATTTTAATTTCAAAAAAATAAGTAAAAATCATAAATTTTGCCAAAAATAGCCACTAAAGCCGTTGACCGAGCCACATGGTAGGGTGTATAATCGATGTATAGAATTACGCGAGGACACGGACGCCCGACGGCGCGCCTCGCAAAAGCGCATCAAAAGGAGGAGTTACTTATGACAGGCGAGGAAGCAGTGCTGCTCATTCTAATAATATCCGCAGCGGCGGCTCTTATTCTCGTAGGTGTAATTTTTGTCGCCTACGCTACCTACGCGATAATCTTCAAGCGAAAAAGGCGTGATCACGACCCCTATCACGGGCTTGATAAGCCCGGCTTCTCCGAGCATTCCGAGAAATTCGGCAGAATGATAGAGCGCATAAGGGGTGAGGAATACGAGAGTGTATCCATAACCGCGCGCGACGGCACAAAGCTGTCAGCGAGGCTGTATTACCGTCACACGGGTGCGCCGATACACCTTATCTGTCACGGATATAAAAGCTCTCCCCTGCGTGACGGCTCGGGCGGCGGAGGCGAGGCGCTCGACCTCGGGCACAACCTGCTACTCATCTCTCAGCGCGCACACGGCGAAAGCGAGGGCAAGGTCATTTCCTTCGGCATAAACGAGAGGTTTGATATTGTCGACTGGACAGAATATCTGACAAAGAGATACGGAGATGAGTGCGAAATAATACTCATCGGTACGTCAATGGGCGCGGCGAGTGTCATTATGGCGCGTGAGGTAGGTTTGCCAAAGACGGTTAAGTGCGTGATTGCCGACTGTCCGTATTCAACCCCGAAGGGCGCAATACTTGCATCCGCCAAGAAAATGGGCTATCCCCCGAGGCTGATATACCCCTTCATTCGTCTCGGCGCGAGGATATTCGGCGGCTTCAACCTCGAGGCGGCATCGCCGATACGTGCCATAACCCACCCCGAGGGCGCGCCGATACTGATAGCTCACGGCGAGGCAGACAGCATCGTACCCGTCGAAATGGCGCGTGAGCTTATGAGGACGGCAGAGGCGGCAGGTACGCCCTGCTCGCTTAAAATCTTCCCGGGTGCCGAGCATTGCACCTCGTTCGTTGTGGACTACGGCGGCTATATAGCCTGGCGCAACGAGCATCTTAAAAAATACCTAAGGAGCTTTGATTAATGATGAATATAAACGATACACTGCACGGCTTTCGTGTAACCGACGTGCGTAATTTGCCGCACCTCGATGCGACAATGTATCTCTTAGAGCATATTAAGTGCGGAGCAAAGCTGTGCTTCCTTAATCGCCGTGACGCTTCCCGCACCTTTTCGATAACCTTCCCGACACCTCCGACCGACGACACGGGCGTATTCCATATTCTCGAGCATTCGGTGCTTTGCGGCTCGGATAAATTCCCGACGAAGGAGCCGTTCACCGAGCTGCTTAAGGGCTCGCTCAATACCTTCCTCAACGCCATGACCTACTCCGACCGTACGGCATACCCCGTAGCGTCGAGAAACGATAAGGACTTCTACAACCTCGTTGACGTTTATATGGACGCGGTCCTGCACCCGAAGGCGGTCACCGACGAGCGAATATTCCGCCAGGAGGGCTGGCGCTACGAGGCGGACGGCGAGGGTAACGTCGGCTACAACGGCGTGGTTTACAGCGAGATGAAGGGTGTTTACTCCTCACCCGACTCGATAGCCGCATACTATAACGCAAGGCTTCTCTTCCCCGGCGGCACGTACTCCTACGATTCGGGAGGACACCCCGATGCCATAACAAGTCTTACCTACGAGGACTTTGCAGAGGCGCACAGACGCCATTATCACCCCACGGGTGCTTATATGTTCCTCGACGGAGAGCCGAAGCTCGACGAAATTCTACCCCTGCTCGACTCCTATCTTAGGGAATACGACAGATGTGAGGCAGAGTTCAAGGTGGAGCGCGGCGGCGATATTATAACCGAGCCGCTCACAGAGTACTACGAAATGGACGAGGCGGAGGACGAGACAGACAAAACGAGAGTTTATCTTACCTACCTCACGCGCGATTTCTCCGACAACAACGCTCACACGGCACTCGCCGCAATCACCGACGCCATCTGCGACTCGAACGACGCGCCCCTCAAAAAGGCGATACTCGCATCGGGTCTTTGTGACAACTTATACGTATATTCGTCACCCGGGTGCAAGTGGGGAACACTCAACATAGAGTTCAAAAACGTTAAGGACGGGTGCGAAAATGAGCTTATTTCGCACTTTGACAGCACCCTTCGCGAGATACTGAGCGTGGGCATCGACAGGAGCCTTATCAAGGCGTCCATAGACCTCATCGAATTCAAAACGCGCGAGGCTGATTACGGCTCCTCGCCTAAGGGCATCGTTTACCTATCCACAATAAATGACGTCTGGCTCTACGGCATGCACCCCGCAGAGGTGCTTGAATACGAAAGGAGCTTCAAGGAGCTGAGAGAGGCGCTCGAGGAGGGCTACTTTGAAAAGCTGCTCACCGAAATTCTTGACACACCGCGCGCAACCCTAATACTCCGCCCGAGCAAGAGCATCGCAAAGGAGCGAGAGGCGGCATCGGAGGCGAGCCTTGCGGAGAGCCTTGGTGAGCTGACCGAGGAAAAGCTGGCAGCCCTTGCGGAGCAAACTATCGCATTCTCCGAGTGGCAAAGCACCCCCGACACGCCTGAGGCGCTTGCAGCCATACCGACGCTTACCGTCGAGGACCTTGGCGACGAGCCGCGGGAAACCCCGAGCATTATCACCGAATACGAGGGTGCAACCCTCATAGACCACCCCATTCCGACGGGCGGCATAACCTACACCGATATATACTTTGACGCATCGGATACACCGTCCGAGGATATTCCGCTCCTTGCCTTTATGGGGCTTGTATATCCCAATCTCGACACCGAGCGCGGCTCTGCAAACTACTTCCGCACGAGAGGAAAATCCACGCTCGGCTCAATCTCTCTCAGCGTATTACCGGTCAAGCGTGCAGACGAGCCAAAGCTCTTCCTTGCGGTGCGCTACTCCTGTCTCGACAGCAAAAAGTCTGCGGCACTAGACATCGTAAAGGAATATATGTACGGCGTAATACTCGAGAACCGAGAGGCTATCAAGAGGGTTCTTTCACAGCACGTCTCGAGCTATGCCGACCTCATAACCGAGCGCGGCCATTCCATAGCCGTAACGAGGTCTGCCGCAAGACACAGCCGCTTCGATGCCATGAAGGAGCGCACCGCGGGCTATGAATTTTACCGCTGGCTGAAAAAGCACAAGGACGCCACCGATGAGGAAATCGACACCCTTATAGACAAGATGCACGCCCTCAGAGAAAAAATACTGGTGCGCGAGCGTGCAACCCTCTCCCTGACGGGTAAGAGCGACAAAATTTACACCCATACTGCCATAAACGCCATGAAATCGGGTTCTCCGTCGGGCGTATCCGATATTGAAACGCTTCCCAAAATAAACGAGGGTATAGCAATCCCCTCGCAGGTTTCATACGCCGCTTTGGCAGGCAATTTATACGATACGGGTGCCAAAACGCACAACGGCGCTTGGACCACCCTCTCCACCATTCTCGACTTTGAGGTGCTGTGGGAGGAGGTGCGAGTAAAGGGAGGCGCATACGGCGTAGGCTTCGCCAGCCGCTCTAACAGCGGAACGACACTGTTCTACTCCTACCGCGACCCCACACCCGCAAGAACGCTCTCGATATACAAGAGGGCGCCCGAGCTTCTGCGCGAAATGCTGGAAGGCGAGGAGGATCTCACGAGATTTATAATCGGCTCTGTCGGCGCTCTCGACCCCGTAACCACGCCCGCTATGGACGGCAACGATGCCACAACGCTTTACCTCGCAGGCTTAGGACACGCCGACGTGATAAAGAAAAGGCGCGAGTGTATCGCAACCACCAAGGAAAAGCTGTCAGAGCTTTCCCACCTACTCGATGAAGTCATAGGAAAATCCACCTTCACCGTAGTAGGACCGAGAGAGCTGCTCGGCACGCTCGGCGTCGATGAAATTCTTGAAATATAAAAAAGATGCTGTCCGAGCCGCGCTCGGACAGCAAAACTAAAAGGTTTTGTCCGTAATTCACCAATATTCGTCCGTTTTATACTAGAAAAAAGACATATCCGGTTATATAATTGGGTTGTAAGAGCTAAGTCTCAATAAGAGAGCGCCTGTACTCGCTGGGCGTCATGCCGAAGCGGCGGCGAAAGCTCTTGGTAAAGGCGCTGCTGTCGGCTATACCGACCGCGGCGGCAACCTCGGTCACGCTGAGCTTCCCCTCGGCAATAAGCGATGCCGCACGTGCAAGGCGCACGTCCGCGAGATATTTCATCGGTGACGTACCCACAAGCTCGGAGAATGCACGCGACAGGTGGCGCGAGGAATAGCCCGACACCGAGGCAAGAGTATCGAGGTTAATTTCCCCGGCGTAATGAGTGTTGACGTACAGCACAGCCTCGGAAACGGCGGATTTTGCTCCGCCTGCGCTCTCCCTACGGTGTGCGCGAGAGGCTAAAAGAAGCGCAAAGGACGTGAACAGCTCGTCCGCAAGCTCACACTCCCCCTCCTCCTCGAGCAGCCTTGATAAAAGCTCGGCATACTCCGCGGTAAGCGGGTCAATCTGCATATTTGCACTTCCCTCGCCGCACTCGCGAAGAGCGGGGTCTACGACAAACAGCGACTGAAAGGCAGCGTCGAGCGCAAGCTCGCCAAGCCTTGAGATAAGAGAGGGTAGATCAAACTTGAAGATGCAATATCTGTATTCTGCCGAGTTTATCTGCCCGTGAACAGAGCCGCGGCTGAGAACGAATACGTCGAGCGGAAGGGTTTTATTCTCCTGCCCGTTTACGATATCGGTCGTCCGACCGCCGAGCGAAACGTACAGCTCCTCACAGGCGTGAGGGTGCGAGCTTTGCTCTCCGCTTCTGAGTCCGCTCGTTGCGGATATGAATACGCGCTCTCTCATAGAATCTCCCCTTTAAGTGTGTCTTCAAACCAATTATATAACAAAACTTTACATCAGTCAAGAAAATTCAGAATTAAAATCGGATTCAACGAAGAAAGGACGAAAAAATGGCAAAGGTAAGTATCAAGGAAATTACAGAGAAAGCAACAAAGGTTTTAACCAACGAGGGTGTCGACGAGGCAGTCGCCCGCGAGGTCGTCGAGGTTATTCTTGACACCGAGATGAAGGGCATCTGGACACACGGCTTTATGCGTATTCCCAAGTATGCGGAGTGCGTACGCCTCGGCGGTATCAAGCCCGCGGGTGACATCGAGATAATCAGCGACTCGCCCTCTATGGCGGTGGTCAGCGGCAACGGCGGCCTCGGTATTCCGATTGCGAAGAAGGCAACCGAGCTTGCAATCAAGAAGGCTGAGGAAACCGGCGTCGGCATCGTTGCCGTTCGCGGCAGCCACCACCTCGGCGCCGTAGGCTACTATGCAAATATGTGTGCCGAGCGCGGAATGATAGGCATGGCGTGCAGCAACGTGCCCCGCATGCTTGCGGTAACGGGCGGTGCATCTAAGGCTATCGGAAACAACCCCTTCGCATACGCAGTGCCCGCGGGCAAGCATGGCACGGTGATATACGATATCGCTATGAGCGTCGGCTCGGATATGAAGCTGCACGCGATGCGCAAAAGGGGCGACGAGACAATTCCCGAGGGCTGGATAGTCGATAAGTGCGGCAGACCTACCACGAGGCTTGACGATTTCTTCGACGGCGGTATGCTCATACCCTTCGGCGGCTACAAGGGCTACGGCCTCGCGCTTATGGTCGAGATGCTCTCTGGCGCGCTCCCCGATGCCGGAACTCCCATTACCTGTGCCCCCTGGAACAAGGAGCCGAAGGGCAAGGAGGGCGGAAACACCGGTCACTTCATTATGGCTATAAGCCTCGAGCATGCAGGCGGCAAGGAAGCCTTTATCGAGCGCTCCGAGAGCCTTATCGACTACTTTATCGGCGGCCCCGTTGCAGTCGGCGCTGATAAGATATACTACCCCGGCGAAAAGGAAAAATACAACAAGGAGAGATGTCTTGCCACAGGCGAGATAGAAATTCAGGACAGCACGCTCGAGGCAATCGACGAGCTGTTGAAATAAACAAAAGGAGAATATAATGGCAGCGAATATTAAGGACGGCGTAAGCCTCGATAACAAGGAGATAATATCCTTCCTGATGATAGGGCAGTCGAATATGGCGGGGCGCGGAAATCTCGGTGAGGTTCCCGATCTTAACAATCCTCGCTGCTATATGCTGAGAATGGGCAGATGGCAGCCGATGAAGGACCCCATCAACGTAGACAGACCCATATCGGGTATAAAATATCCGAGCGGCGTCAGCCTTTCAGGCAGCTTTGCCGACGGTATGTCGAAACACTTTGACCGAGAGGTCGGCATAATCCCCTGCGCCGACGGAGGAACGACCATAGCGCAGTGGCAGCCCGGAGAGCTTCTCTACGACCACGCCTTGATGCAGTGTCGCCTTGCCGAGCGCACCTCGCGCCTTGCGGGAATTATATGGCACCAGGGCGAGAGCGACAGCACCAACGATTCCGAGACCTACCGTAACGGCGTTATAAACCTGTTCAGCTCCCTGCGCCGCGACCTCGGAAATCCCTGCCTGCCTATCATAGCGGGCGAGATAACCGAATGCGCCTCGGAGAACTGGTACGTATCGCGTGCGGGCGAGCGCCTCAATCGCATCTACCACTCCCTCGAATGGGAGATACCCTACTTCGCAGTAGCGAGCGCAAAGGGACTTGAGCTTAAAGAGGACGGCATACACTTCAACTCCAAGTCGCTGCGAATTTTCGGCGAAAGATATCTTGAAAAGTACATAAATCTTTACAATACGGCTATAAATAAGCCGTTTTAACAAAAAATCCGCAGTGCTGCGACACCAACAGGTGCAGCTCTGCGGTTTTTATTATAGTTATGAGTTATGGATTCGCTATGCGAATGTTATGATGTGCTGCCGCACAGCTATGAGAGTACTACGTACTCGTTATGATATGATTGCCCTCAACTACTCACAACTTGCCCCTGCGGGGCAATCATAACTACGCGAAGCGTATCATAACTCATAACTTGCCGAGCCTTTTGGTGAGGCAATCATAGTTGCGTAAGCGCTCCCGCGCTTACGCCTTCCCCGTCACGACCACGTCAGCTCCCGTGCCGCAAACGTCGGATATGATAACGTCACCGACAATAAGCTCTCCGTCGGGGGAGGTGCGGTTTATCTCGCGCATTACCTCAAAAACCCTTGCCTTTGGAACGCTCTTATTCGTCTTAACGGGAATGATTGCTCCGCTACAGCATCTGACGGTCGAGGTCACCGTACGCATAGGTGCGGTACACTCACTAACAGCGTAATCAACGCCGCGAGGGCAGGCATTCCCCTCCACCTTCGTGGGCGCACCGTCCTCGCCGAGAGTCACGCGCAAGGAGCAGCCGCGCGGACATATAATACAGGTTAAAAGTCTTTCTTTCATATCAAGCCTCCTCAACCGAGAACGAAAGCCTGTCGCTCTCGACTCCCTCGAGCATCGCACGCGTGAGCTTCACCGTTTCCATCTCACCGGGAGCGAGCTTCTGCTTTTTCTTCTTGATTATCACGCGCTCACCATCCCTTACGACAACAGCCATATTGCGGTATACGTCGGCAACGCGGAAGTATACGGTGGTATCGGCAACAGAGGTTATCCTCTGCGGCACGGTATAGCGCACCCTGCCGTCGGTGGAGAGTGCAATCTCGCACTCATATGAAAGCTCGCCTCTTAAGAATTTAACCGCCGCAAGACCTGCAATTACAGCCTCCTCGGACACGTAATCGACAAGGTCATGCACGTGAAGCACGTTTCCGCAAGCGAATATACCGGGTATATCCGTCTGTCTGTCACCGTCGACAACGGCACCGCTCGTCACGCGGTCGAGCGAAATACCCGCAGCCTTCGCAAGCTCATTTTCGGGTATTAAGCCGCAGGAGAGCAAGAGGGTATCGCAGGGTATGGTCCTCGCCGTTTCGGGCTTAGGACGGCGTTTATCGTCCACCTCAGCCACTGTCACAGCGGTGACACGGTCTTTTCCGTGTATCTCAACGACCGTAGTCGAGAGATAAAGGGGTATATCAAAATCGTTTAAGCACTGCTCGATGTTTCGCGCAAGGCCGCCCGAATAGGGCATAAGCTCGCACACAGCCTTAACGGTAGCACCCTCGAGGGTCATTCTGCGCGCCATAATCAGACCGATATCACCCGAGCCGAGTATAACGACCTCGCGGCCGGGCATATAGCCCTTCATATTGACGAACTTCTGCGCCGTACCCGCGGTGTAGATGCCTGCGGGTCTGTTGCCTGCGATATTGAGCGCGCCGCGCGGACGCTCGCGACAACCCATAGCAAGAACTATCGCACCGCACTTAACGGTGAATATTCCGCACTCGCGATTCACCGCGGTGAGATTACGCTCGCCGTCGATGCCGATAACCATGGTATCGAGCATATAAGGAATGCCGCGCTCCTCTACCATTTTTTCGTATCTGTAAGCATACTCGGGGCCTGTCAGCTCCTCGCCGAAGCGGTGCAAGCCGAAGCCGTTGTGTATGCATTGGCGGAGAATACCGCCGAGAGAATTATCCCTCTCAAGTATAAGAATATCGCGAAGTCCCGCATCATACGCCGCCACAGCAGCCGCCATTCCGGCAGGGCCGCCACCGACTATAACAAGGTCAACGCTTCGTTTTTCATTAAGCTCGTACGGCATATCAGCACTCCTTCGTCCTTCCTACGTTAATATAAGATTCGCCGCCGGATTTCGTAACGGCGGTATAGTCAACGCCCATCTCGCTTGCAAGAAGCTCAATTATATAAGGCGTGCAGAAGCCGCCCTGGCAGCGCCCCATGCTTGCACGTGTGCGGCGCTTGACTCCGTCGAGGGTCGTAGGACGGGGGTTGGTTCTTATGGCATAGAGTATCTCTCCCTCGCTTACCCCCTCGCAGCGGCAGATAATATGCGCGTACTCAGGCTCCTTTGCGATAAGCGCGTTTTTCTCCTTGGCGCTCATCTCCGAGAAGAAGTGCATCGGGCGGCGCGTGCCGACAAAGTCCTCACGCGGCATAAGCTCCATCCCCCCCTCTCTGAGAAGCTCGATTACGTACTCCGCGATAGCGGGAGACGCCGAAAGTCCGGGGCTTTCAATTCCCGCACAGTTTATAAATCCGAGCCTCGGGGTGCTTATGATGAAATCACCCGTAGAGCCGGTGGAGCGCAGACCCGTAAAGGAGGTTATAACCTTGCCGAAGGCAATTCCCGACACCTGCTCTGCCGCAAGTCGTCTTACCTTATCGAGCCCCTCTGCCGTCGTGGACTTATCCTCCTTATCGTCAATATCCTCGGCGGTAGGGCCGAGCAGAAGATTTCCGTCAACGGTAGGCGTCACGAGAACACCCTTGCCCATTTTCGAGGGGCAGCGGAAAATCGTCGCCGAAACAAGCCCGCCACACTCGCGGTCGAGCAGCATGTATTCGCCTCGCCTCGGGCGTACGGTAAAGCTGTCGTCACCGACCATAGCCGCAACCTCGTCGGAATATACGCCCGCGCAATTGATAACGTATTTAGCCTCGACGCATCTGCCGTCGGCGGCATTTATCCTGTATGCGCCGTCCTTATCCTCAATGGCACAAACGGCAAAATCGGTATAAAGCACAGCGCCGTTATCCATAGCACAGCCGACCGCCGCCATAGCAAGCTCATATGGGCATACGATAGCACCCGTGGGTGCGTAAAGCGCCGAGGTAACGCCCTCTCCGATATTAGGCTCTATCTCTCTCACCTCACGGGCGGAGAGCAGACGAAGCTCCTTTACACCGTTGGCTATGCCACGGGCGAGCAGCCCCTCAAGCGTAGCCCTGTCCTCGTCACCAAAGCCCACGACAAGCGAGCCGTTTCTCTTGTATTTCACGCCAAGCTCGGCACAAAGCTCCTCCATAAGCTCAGAGCCGCGCACGTTGAGCCTCGCCTTAAGCGAGCCTTCCTTTGCATCGAAGCCCGCGTGAACGATCGCGCTGTTTGCGCGCGTCGCACCCATGGCAACGTCGCCTTCCTTTTCAAGTATGCATACCGAGAGCTTGTATTTCATAAGCTCCCTCGCCACAACGCCGCCTACAACTCCCGCGCCGATAACCGCAACATCAAGCATTTTTACCTCCCGAATTAAGAGAAAAGAACCGCGCCGCATGGCGCACCGTTATTCTCATGATATTGTACCATAAAGCAAGGATCAAAGCAATAACAAAATCCTTACAGCGTATGCATATTATAGCAAAAACGAGCAACCCACCGCAAGATGTGGCGGCATAATCGAAAAATGAGCATAAATTGCGCGCAAAACGAGCATAAGCCCGAGAGGATATACAACTTTCGCACCGTAATTCTTAACAGTCGGCGCGGGTATAAGTCGCGCGCTACACAAAAATATATTGGAAAACAAAATTTTCCAAAATGTTTCATATTATTTTAATATATTTATTGACTTTATAAAAAGTATATGGTAGAATAAGGTAAAATGAGGGTTAAAATACGAAATCGTGCCGAAGCTCGGCAGAATATACACTAACTAAGAAGGAGGGAACGGGCATGCCTGAAATCAAATACGAAGTAGTTGATAAAATCGGCATCGTCAGCGAGGGTAACAACGGCTGGAACAAGGAACTCAACCTTATCAGCTGGAACGACAGAGAGCCTGTATACGACATCCGCACATGGTCTCCCGACCATGAGAAGATGGGTAAGGGCGTTACCATCTCGGTTGAAGAGGCTAAGGCGCTTAGAGATATGCTCAATAAGCTCAACCTCGACTAATAGTTAAAGAGAGACTGCAGGCAGTCTCTCTTTTCTTTTTTCACTCGCACTCCACGAACTTCACTGCGAACCTATGCGAGACGGCGAACCTTTTGACCTTCCCCTTTGGGTAGTGAAACGGCGTGAGGGTCTAGAGAAGAGTCCGGCGGACTCTTTGACCCCGAGCGAACCGAGCCCGCAGGCGAGACAGGGGGACCTTTTAACCTTCCCCTTTGGGTAGTGAAGCGGCGCGAGGGCGTTAGAAAACAACACAGTGC
>CAYZZJ010000052.1:0-11832 GCA_964482885.1 uncultured Ruminococcus sp.
AGAAGGGTCTTCGTTTCGCTATCCGTGAGGGTGGCCGTACCGTTGGTTCGGGCGTCGTTGCTGAGATCGAGGCTTAATTGAATTTTCCGTAAAAGGATAGTTTGATTGACTTTTAGCAGTGCCCGACAGACTTTGTGTTTGTCGGGCACTTAATTTTACCTAATATTTTAATTCTTTGGGAATGGTGAAATTCCATACCGGCGGTAAAGCCCGCGAACTCTTAAGAGCCGAACAGGTGAGATTCCTGTGCCGACGGTACAGTCCGGATGAGAAAAGAAGTGTGGCAGGCGTGTTATACCCGTCTGCGCTTGTCCCGATGAATATCGGGATTTTTCTTTTCCTATTCAATATATATAATACATAATATGTAAATAGGAGAAAGTGTATGGATCAGAATAAAAGAGGTGGCAGCCTCGATACAAAGCGCGTTGTCGGCATAGCAGTATTTGCCGCCCTAGCCTACGTTGTTGCGCTCGTCTGCCAGATAATACCCCCGATTGCGGGCTTCCTTTCCTTAGACTTCAAGGACGCTGTAATTGCTATGGCGTCGTTCATATACGGGCCGATATCCGCGGTGCTTATATCGCTGATAGCCGCCTTTATCGAGCTTGTCACTATCAGCACGACGGGCTGGTACGGATTTGTGATGAACTTCCTTTCATCTGCCGTATTCTCCATGACAGCCTCGCTGATTTACCGCAAAATAAAGAGCATAAACGGCGCGCTCATAGGCTTATTTTCCGCCGTGGTGGCTACTACGGGAGTTATGCTTTTACTTAATATTTTCGTCACTCCGCTTTATATGGCGCAGGTGGGAATACCTCTTGATACGGCGGGGGTTATAGAGATGATACCGCGCATCCTCTTGCCCTTCAACTTCTCGAAGGCTCTCTTAAACAGCGCACTCGCGATGTTCCTCTATAAGCCGCTCTCACAGGCTCTGCGCCGCATAGGCTTTGCCGCGGGAGATGCTAAATCAATGAAGTTCAACCGATCTACCGTAATAACGCTATCCGTCGCCGCGGTATGTATGACAGTGGCAATAGTTATACTGCTTATTATACCGTAATGTAAATAAATGTTTGAAAAAGACCTGTATTGCAGGTCTTTTTTATTTCTATTCTTCGTCTATATTGCGCACGGAGCGCGACACTTCTATTATTCTTTTTCCTTTTTTCTTTGCGAGGGATTTGTATTTTGCAGCACTGCCAAAGTTGCGATTTGCGTAAGTTATTACCGTGTCGCTGTTTTCTATCATCCAAAGGTTGCGTGCAGAAATAGCAAATTTGGGAAACGAACGAGCAACCACCTCGGGTAGCATCGTAGGATACTCAGTAGCATACTCTGAATGTGTTTCCCTCGGCATATATGCTAATACCACCGTATACTCTACGTGCTTATATTTTTCCTTCAGCCTTACAAGCACACTCAGTACTGCCTTGTCAAAATTGCCGTTATTGCCTACGTAGAAGGTATTGGCACCCTCGTTTTCAATCAGCTCTGAGAGCATAAGAAACAGCTTTTCGGTATCAATATTATAGGCATCTCTGTGCCCGAAAAATGTAACTGTCAAAAAAATATCCTCTCCTTCCCGTTTAGACCAGTATAGCGGTCAATATTCTTGCATATTATATCATAAAATGATATTACTTGCAACCAATACTGGTCAAAAAAGAGGTGCTACAATGATACAAAAATTGCGCAGAGATAGATGTATGGGCGATAATTTGCGTGTTCTTCGTGAAAAACTGGGGATTTCGCAGGAAAAGCTGTGCGCTGAGCTTCAACGCAGAGGATGCGATATAGGCCGTAGCACTTATGCTAAGTATGAATCCGGGGAATTGAATATAAAGGTTAGTGTGATTATCGAACTTAAAAAGATTTACAACTGCTCGTATGATGATTTCTTTGCAGGTCTTGATGTGATAATATAAGTTCGTTATTCTCAATATACCGTAATGTAAATAAAATATGAAAAAGGCCTGCGGCTGCAGGTCTTTTTTTGTGTAGCAGATAGCTTTCTTATCCGGCGAGCTTTGTTTTATGGTGCTGTTGTATCAAGCGTATACCTAAATGCTATTATAATATAGGCATGAAAAAATAATAATAATTTACGAATAACCTCTTGAATTTTGGGGAACAATATTGTATAATTAAGTCAAGAATGTTCCCCAAAAAGGCGGTTGCTATGCAAAACAATTTTGATACAATACAGAATTTGCTCAGAACAAAGGCCGAGTATCAGGCAAGGCTGAACTTGATTCCTTACGAGGGCACAATTGACATCAAGGAAAATTCCGGAAAAAAATATCTATATATACGAAAGCGTAATGCCGGCAAAATAAAATCAACTTACGTAGGGCTTTACTCTGAAGAGCTGCATCGGGCTTTGCTTCTCGGAGTAAAGGAAGCAAGAGAACTCAAAAAGAAAATACGCTCCATAGAAAAGGAGCTTGCAGCGCTTGGGTATACTTGCGAGGAGCTGGCGCCCGAGGTGATTTTGAATTTGGATTTTGTAAGATCGAATATGAAGTCCATAATTTATGACCAAGCCGTGCTAGAGGGTGTGTCAACTACCTTTCCCGACACCGAGCTTATCATCGAGAACGGTAAGGTGAATAACGTAAGCGCCGAGGATGTTCAGAAGATATTGAATCTTAAGCACGCGTGGGAGTTTGTTCTTGATAAGGATGTGGTTACGTCTCCTACAAGCTACTACGTATGCCAATATATCGCACGGCTTGTCAACGAAGGTTTTTATTATGACGGTGGCAGGATCAGAGGAGTGCCTGTGAAGATTGGTGGATCGAATTACGTTCCGCCGCTCCCCATCGAATACGAGGTGAGAGAACAAATCGATAATATCGTAGCCTCAGGAGCTGCACCTGTTGACATTGCAATCGAGCTTGCGCTCTACGTTATGAAAACGCAGATTTTTAACGACGGAAACAAAAGAACGGCAATAATATTCGCCAATCACTATCTTGCCTCTCACGGGGCGGGACTTATGGTCGTTCCCGAGAGCATCGTTCCCGAATTCAAGCAGCTGTTGGTAAAGTATTATGAGGATAGCGATAACGGAGAAATAAAGGATTTTCTCAAAAATCGGTGCTTCAGAGGCTTGTAAGTATGGCTTGTAAGTAATATTATTGGAGGATAATGCTTTGATAGATTACGTTGTTATTGGTACAAGAATAAGAGAAATCAGAAAAGCGAAGGGATTGACTCAAGCACAGCTCGCAGAGATGTCGGGCGTAGAGCCTTCTAATATGTCTCACATAGAAAGGGCGGCAACAAAGCTCAGCTTTGCCGACCTTGATAAGCATAGCTAATGCGCTTGAAGTTACTCTTGACGAGCTGGTGTATAGCAATCTCAAAAAGAGCGAGCATGTGTCCGTGTCGCTGATCGACGGCTTGCTGTCGGACTGTACTCCTGCAGAGCTTAAGTCTATCGCGGAGGTAGTCAAAACAACGAAAGCGGTTCTGCGCGCGAAATAATCCCAAAGTATAAGAAGACGGAAGGAATATTGGTGATACAAAAATTGCGCAGAGATAGCTGCATGGGCGATAATTTGCGTGTCCTTCGTGAAAAGCAGGGGATTTCGCAGGAAAAGCTGTGCGCGGAGCTGAATATAAAGGTTAGTGTGATTATCGAGCTTAAAAGGATTTATGGCTGCTCGTATGATGATTTCTTTGCAGGTCTTGATGTGATAATATAAGTCCGTTATTCTCAATATACCGCAATGTAAATAAATATTTGAAAAAAAGACCTGTATTGCAGGTCTTTTTTGTTTATGAAGCTCGGTTTATTCTATGCCTGCCGTAAGGCGAATGATAAGATCGGTATCGTCGGGCTGCACCTTTGCCTCGTGTGCCGCCTTGTTGCGGACGATAGCACCGCATCTGTCGCACTTATGGATAATGATATATCCGCGCTTTGCGTCCGGCTCTGCCTTGATAGGGCGGAGAAGACCGCCGCAGGGATTAGCTCTGTCACCGGGGTTTATATCCACGTGCAGAGAGCAGAGGCAGAAGGGGCAGTGGTTGCGGGAGGTGTACCCAAGGGGGAGTACCTCGCGGCCGCAGCTCTTGCAGATAAATCCGCTATCGTTTTTAGAAAATCTTTTTTGCGAAAATGGGATTTTTTCTTCCATATCGTTCACCTTGCGTATGTTTTTCCCATCCGTGGCTAAAATAATATAAGCCGAGATAGGAGGGAATTATGAATCGTATTATTGGTATATTCGGAGTTATAACGCTGGTTTTACTCCTCGGCGCGGGCATAGGAAAAGCAAGGGAGGCGGGGGTGAGCCTTGTGGCTGAGAGTGCGCCCGCGGTGGGAATAAATGCCGACAGGTAGCGGCGTGTTACTTACCGACGCAGAAGCGCGAGAATATGTCTGCGACAACCTCGTCGCTGACCGTACGCCCGTCAATCTGCCCTATCTCGCCAAGACAAAGCTCTATATCCGAGGATGCCGCATCGGCAGGGATACCGAGCCTGTATGCCTCGATTGCAGAATCTATAAAGCCGAGTGCCCTACAAAGCGCCGCGTGCTGGCGCGCAGAGGCTACGATAGCGTCGGACGCGGTGTTAATCTTCTCATCGGTAAAGAGGCTCTCAACAGCGTTTGTAATGCTATCGATTGCCGCCTCGGGCGCGCTCTTCGCTGACAGCTCGATAACCTTGTCAAAGAGGCTCTCACAGTCTTTAATCGGGTTACACGAGCATTTGTCGGTCTTTGTAATCACGGCTATTTTGGCGCCGCCCGCGCTCTTTATAGCTTCTATAACCTCGCGGTCGCGTGTGTCAAGCTCGTCCGCACTCTCAAAGAGAGCGAGAATAAGCTCAGCCTCACCGAGGCGCTCTATCGTGCGTTCTATGCCGATTTTCTCAACGCTGTCGAGGTCGTCACCGCTGCGCACTCCCGCCGTGTCCGCTAGACGCAGAAGAACCCTGCCGAGCGGAGCTTTTGCTTCGAGAACGTCTCTTGTCGTTCCCGGAATATCCGTAACTATCGCGGCGTCCTCGCCGAGAAGCAGATTGTAGAGTGTGGACTTGCCGACGTTGGGCTTTCCCACAAGAACGGTGGAAATACCCTCCTTGATAGCTCTGCCCGTGCGGTAGGTGGAAATAAGACGAGATATCCTTTCGCGCTCGGCAGTGAGGGCAGTAAGTATTTCCTCCTCGCTCATATCTCCGAGATCCTCCTCGGGATAGTCTATACGTGCGTAAACCGAGCTTAAAAGATGCACGAGCCCCGAGCGGATTTCCTCTATCCTCGAGCGCAGGCGCTCTCTCGCACCCGACGAGGAAAGACGAAGCTGCTCGTCGCTCTCGGCATCGAGAAGGTCGCCTATTGCCTCAGCCTCGCTGAGCGAAAGCCTGCCGTTTATAAACGCGAGACGTGTGAATTCTCCGCGTGAGGCGGGGATAGCACCGTGTGAGAAGAGAAGCTCTAAAACGCGCCTTGTCACAAGCATGCCGCCGTGTATCGAAAGCTCGACGGTTTCCTCACCCGTGTACGAGTGCCCCGGTGCAAACCAGGTTGCAAGACCGTCGTCGAGAATCTCGTCCTTGTCCTTTACATATCCGTACACCTGGGTGCGCGGGGAATAGTCCCTGAGCGCCCTTTTTGATTTCGGGTGGAAGACGCCGCACACAAGCTCAAGCGCGCCCTCGCCCGACAGACGGATAATCGCAACCCCACCCTTGCCGGGTGGGGTCGAAATTGCGGCAATTATACCTTGACGCATATTATATTTCCTCGGTCTCGGTCTCGACAGCCTCTGCCTCGGCGGTAACTACCTCCTCGGCTACTGCATCAACCTCTGCCTCGGTCTCTTCGTTCTCGAATATCTCCTCGGGCTTCTTGTCCACAAGGTAGATAACTATCTTACGGTTGTTATCGGAGCCGATAGAGTTTGTGGATACGCCCTCGATGCCCTGAACCTCGGAGTGGATAATCCTTCTCTCGTATGCGCTCATAGGCTCAAGCATAACGCTTCTCTTGTTGCGAAGCGCCTTAGCAGCCATTCTGCGTGCGAGTGCGCGGAGGGTGTCCTCTCTCTTTGCGCGATAGCCCTCGATATCAATGGTAACGCGGCTCTTGTCGCGCTCGCCGTTTGCATTCTTTCTTGCGGATGCAAGGTTAGCAAGGTACTGAAGAGCGTCAAGAGTGTCGCCGTGGTGACCGATAAGCACCGATGCATCCTCGCCCTTGATAGCGATTCTTCTGGTGCCGTCCTCGCAGGAATAAAGCTCTGCGTATGCGTTAAGCCCGATATCCTTGATAAGGGTGCTGATAAAGTCGAAGGACATATCCTCGCCCTCGGAAACCTCTCGTCTGTCCATCTTAAGCTCAGCCTCGGGAATAACCTCACCCTTGGGCTTGGACACGGTTTCAAAGGTGGTGGGGATTTCCTCGCGGCTCTTGCCGCCCTTTCTTCTTCTGCGGTTTCTCTTATGCTTGGGGGCAGACTCGCCACCCTCGCCGTTTTCTTCCTTTACTGCCTCGGCGGTAGCCTCCTCGGAGGCCTTCTCTCTCTTGGGTCTCTCTCTTCTCTGGCGGCGAGGCTCACGCTCCGCTACCTCAACCTCAATATATGCTCTCACCTGCGCGGGCTTAACACCGATGATACCGAAGATACCGCGGCTGCCCATGTGCAAAACCTCGAACTTAACGTCGTCAAGCTCGCTTGCGCCAAGGAGCGCTCTCGCGTTCTCCTTAGCCTCTGCAACGTCCTTACCCGCTGCAGTAATTTCTCTTATTTCTATTGCCATTTTATTCTCCATTCTAGTCAAAAGCAAACAATTCTTTTCAAATTAGTCCTTAATTTCGGGCGCATCGCCGCTAAGGCTCGTGCCCTTCTTCTTTGCACTCTCGCTCTGGGGCGCTTCGGGAAGCTCCTCGTAATCCTCCTCGTCGATGTAGTGAAGCGAGCGATGACGGGTGTTCTTCGCTGCGGCTCTTGCAGCCTTCTCAACCTCTTTTTCTTGCTTGTGAAGCTCGCGGATCTGCTCCTCGGTGAACTTCGGAATAGGCATAACCTTGGCTATTATCAGGCTCTGGATAAGTCCGAGTATAGACTGGAGTACCCAGTAAAGACCGAGCATACCCGAGAAGTTGAAGGCGATAAACAGGGTCATCAGGGGCATAACGAGGTCCATAATCTTCATGGACTTCGCGGTCTGCTCGTCCTGAGCCGCTGCGCCGGGAGCGCCGCCTCCGTTCAGCTTGCGGGTGAGCCACATGGAGAACCAGGAGGAAATTGCCGCAAGGAAGGGTATTATAATAATGACAGAGGGCTTGGTGATGTTCGGGGTCTCAGCGAGGTTAGTACCGAAGAGACGGAAGTTGGGAACGCTCTCCCAATCAATACCGCATCTTTCAACGTCTGCGATATAACCCTCGTTAACGCTGCCGTCCTCGTTGTAAACGGCTTCGTAGATTTTGCTGATGAGCGCGATCTCGCTCTTGGCATCGGTGTTCTCAAGACCGAATACGGTATAGAGCTTCGCGACGGGGTCGATCTCGATTCTCACCCTGTTACCGTTTTCGTCGGTGTAAAGGCTTCCGTCCTCGTTCTTCTTGTAGATGGCATCACCGTAGAAGGTCTCGATCTCCGAGGGAGTTACGTAGGAGGAATCGTCGTACCTTTCGTTATACTCCTTGACTACGTCCGTCTCGCTTGCAATATAGGTGAGGGGACTTTGTATAACTGCGTAAAGAAGCATGATTATAGGGAGCTGAATGAGCATAGGCAGACAGCCGGAGCAGCCGTTGTAGCCCTCCTTCTGCTGCAGCTCCATTATCTCCTCCTGCTGCTTCTGCATAGATCTTTGGTCGGTTCTGCCCTTGTACTTAGCCTTTATGAGCTGGATCTTCGGGGCAAGTCCCGCCATCTTGATCTGGTTCTTCTGTTGCTTGATGGTAAAGGGGATAAACAGAATCTTGAATATCAGCGCATACATAGCAAGCGCCAATATATAGCTGCCGGTGATGGAGCTGAAGAACGCCATCATCATACCGAGCAGGTCATATAACCAATCGAACATTTCTTATTTTCCTTTTTTTGTTAGTTACACCGTGGGGCTTAGCTGTCTGACGCGCGGGTATCCTCTGCGCCGCAGCACTTATCATGGCGGTGTGCGCGCGAGCAGCCGTCGTCTTCTATCTCCGAGGCATTCGGGGTTCTCGTCTTCGGGCTTCTGAAGCCGCGCTCGGGAACCGGGTCGTAGCCGCCCTTCGAGAAGGGATTGCAACGCAGAATTCTCCATACCGTCAGTATAAAGCCTGCGAAAAATCCGCGCTTCTCAAAAGCCTCTATCGCGTATGCCGAGCAGGTCGGTGTAAACCTGCAGCACGGGGGCTTAAGCGGGGAGATATACTTTCTGTAGAGGCCTATGAGCCATATCATAAAACGCTTCATTACTTTTGGCCTTCGTACATATCAAGCTTGCCGAGGGCGTAAGCTAGTTGCTTTTTTACCTCGGGCATTTTTAGGGGAAGCATACCGTGTCTTGCCGCTATTACTATCAAAAAGCCAACTTTAATTGACTTTTCCTTAATTATGAGGCGCATAGCCTCACGCATAAGGCGGCGGCATCTCGTTCTTACCACAGCACCTCCAAGTGCGCGTGATGCGGTCAGACCTATACGGTTGACCTTGATTTTCTGCGGGTGCGCCTTCGCAAGCCTCATCGCCGCATAGTCGGGAAGAACATAAACTGCGAGCGCCGATGTTACCGCTCTTTTTCCCTTCGAATACGCTTTTGAATAAAGATGATTTTCGGTTATAGCCGTGAATTTCATAGTGAAATCCTCCTCGTATCGCAATCAAACAAAAACCCCGATAAATGCCGGAATGACGGGCGACTTATCGGAGGTTTTGTATGTCACTTTGTGACTGTCACAGTGCGTGACCGATTAGCACCGAGTGGTTGTCCCACGTCGAATTAGTAGGTGAGCTTAGCTCTACCTTTGGCGCGTCTTCTCTTAAGAACTTTTCTACCGTTAGCGGTTGCCATTCTCTTTCTGAAGCCGTGTTCCTTGCTTCTCTGTCTCTTCTTGGGCTGATACGTTCTCTTCATTGACAAGCACCTCCTTTGTAAGAATTAACATCGTTCTTGACAGCGGAGCTACCCGCCGCCATGCGTATTCGCATTGTAAAACATACTAACGCAAGGTATATTATACCCGACGGTGTGCTTTTTGTCAAGAGCAAAATCAAATATTTTTTATTAATAATATATTATAAGAAGCAAAAAAACGCGGCAGACTGCGTGTAAAAGAGCCGCTCGCGCCTGCGCGAGCGTAGTGTTTAGTTAATATTTTAATATTTTAGTTAATATTTTACTTATGTATAGGGGTGATGCCCTTGACAAGCCACTTCTTTTTTGGTAGAATATCGTTATATTAACGGGACCGTCCGCATTTTGGGAGGCAATATGAGTGATATCGCAAAGATTCTGATAAGCGAGGAGGAGATTGACGCCATTACCACGCGCATCTCCGCTGAGATCGACAGAGACTATAAGGACATACCTGGCAGAGTGGTGCTGGTGTGTGTGCTTAAGGGCTCGATAGTATTTATGGGAGACCTGATGAAGAAAATCAAGGTACCCGTAGAGATAGAGTGCGTGAGGGTTTCCTCCTACGGCGGTAAGACAACCTCCGACGGTAAGATAAATCTCATGCTCGATATTGACCGCCCCGATATTGCCGAGTGTAACCTCATAGTCGTTGAGGATATAGTTGACAGCGGCGTTACCCTTGCCTTCTTGACCAAGCATCTTCTTGAAAAGGGTGCTAAGAGTGTGCGTACCGCCACCATGCTGGACAAGCCCTCCCGCCGCAAGGTGGAGTTCGAGGCGGATTACGTCGGAGCTGAGATTCCCGACGAGTTCGTTATCGGATACGGTCTTGATTTTGATGAGAAGTATCGCGCATTGCCCTTCATCGGTGTGCTTGATCCCTCGGCGTACACCTGATGCCGACGGTTGCCCTTTACACTCTCGGGTGCAAGGTCTCGCAGTATGAGACCGAGGCGGTAGCTGAGCGCTTTATCGATCTCGGATTTGAGGTGCTGACCCCGCGTGAGCGCGCTGACGCGTACGTTGTCAACACCTGTACGGTTACTGCGGAATCTGATAGGAAGTCAAGGCAGATTATCAGGCGCCTTCGGTCGAAAAGCCCCGATGCGATAATAGCCGTTATGGGCTGCTACAGCCAGCGTGCAGCTGACGAGGTTGTCCGCCTTCCCGTGGATATAGTTATCGGAACCGACGGAAAGATGAAGCTCCCCTATGCCGTGCTTGAATTGATGAAGGACCGCTCGATGGGACAGGCGGTGTCTGTATCCTCGCTTTCGGGCGTACCCTTTGAGCCTATGTGCATAAGAAGCGCACCGAGGACGCGCGCCTACGTTAAGATAGAGGACGGCTGCGAGTCTAAATGCACCTATTGCGCTATTGCAAGCGCACGCGGGCCTGTGCGAAGCAAGCCGCGCGAGGAGGTTATCCAAGAGGTGGAGAGCCTTTCTGCCTCCGGAGTTAAGGAGATAGTTCTTACCGGTATAGAAACCGGCTCGTATGGCAGAGATTTTGACACGGGCTACGGTCTTGCCGAGCTTATAGTAGAGCTTGACGGGCGCAGAAGTGCCGAGAGAATAAGGCTAGGCTCGCTCGCCCCCGAGCTTGTCGGACGCGAGTTTTCGGAAAAGGTGAGGGGGGCGTCGGCGCTCGCGCCGCATTTTCATCTCTCCGTGCAGTCCGGCTCGGATAAGATACTTGCTAAAATGAAGCGCAGATATAATCGCGAGATGGCGCTTCGTAATATAGAGGAATTAAAGCGTGCAATTCCGCGCGCGAGATTTACGACAGACCTTATGGTCGGCTTCCCCGGCGAGAGCGAGGAGGACTTCCTCGACACCGTGAGGCTCGTCAGAGAGGTTGGTTTTATAGCCTGCCACGTATTTGCATACTCGAGAAGAGCGGGTACGCCCGCTGCGGAGTATCCAGATCAGGTGCCTGAGGCTGTGAAGCGCGAGAGATCTGCAAGGCTTATCGCGGTTGCGGCAGAGGTGCGCGACACGGCGCTCAGTGAGCTTGTATCGCTTGGAGAGCCGCTCGGGTGTATACTTGAGACCTACGAGGGAGGCAGCTATACCGCGCACTCTGACGAGTTTGCCGAGGTGCGCGTTACCGCTGAGGGCGGCAGGGAAGGCGAGTACGTAAGAGTTAAGCCTTTGTATCACGAAAACGGCATAATTTACGGAGAAATCCTTGAATAAGGTAAACAAATATTGACATAAATGGAGAAAATCATGGAAAACAGCAAGAAGACAATGGAAAAGATCGTTGCCCTGTGCAAGACGCGCGGCTTCATATTCCCCGGCTCGGAGATATATGGCGGTCTCGCAAATTCCTGGGACTACGGACCTCTTGGCGTTGAGTTCAAGAATAACGTAAAGAGAGCCTGGTGGAAAAAGTTCGTTCAGGAGTCGAGATACAACGTCGGTCTTGACGCAGCTATCATAATGAACCCCGAGACCTGGGTTGCCTCCGGACACGTTGGCGGCTTCTCCGATCCTCTTATGGACTGCAAGGGCTGTAAGGCTCGTCACAGAGCTGACAAGCTCATAGAGGAATATGCCTTCCAGAACGGTACTGACGATAACCCCGCAGGCTGGAGCTTCGAGGAAATGGCTAAGTTTATCGCAGAGAAGGGAATAGTATGCCCCGAGTGCGGTGGTAAGGACTTTACCGATATCAAAAAGTTCAACCTTATGTTCAAGACCTTTATCGGTGTTACCGAGGATTCGACCAACA
>CAYZZJ010000053.1:0-8733 GCA_964482885.1 uncultured Ruminococcus sp.
GTAGTAGTTGAAGAGCTTGTAGTTAGTGCCGATCTTAGCATTAACCTTGTCCATGTACTCCTCTACGATTGCGGGAAGTGCATCGTAGTAGGTGTTGCAAGCCTCTCTGTGCTGGAAGAAGATATCACCGTTCTCAGCGGAGCCGCGAAGCACGGGATGCTCGGGGTTGAGAGAGCGGTTGCGGAACTCTGCAACAGCGTCCATATCAACCATCTCCTTGAGATCCTCATAATCCCAAGCAGCAACCTTCTGAATCTCGTGAGAGGTTCTGAAGCCGTCGAAGAAGTTGAGGAAGGGCACTCTGCCCTTAATGGTAGCAAGGTGAGCAACAGCACCGAGATCCATGATCTCCTGAGCGTTCGTCTCTGCCATCATTGCAAAGCCGGTCTGGCGGCAAGCGTAAACGTCGGAATGATCACCGAAGATGTTAAGAGCGTGGGAAGCAACGCATCTTGCAGATACGTGAATAACGCAAGGAAGAAGCTCGCCTGCGATCTTGTACATGTTGGGGATCATAAGAAGAAGACCCTGGGAAGCGGTGTAGGTGGTGGTAAGCGCGCCTGCTCCGAGAGAGCCGTGTACGGCACCTGCAGCACCTGCCTCGGACTGCATCTCAACAACCTTAACGTTCTCGCCGAAGATGTTCTTCGCAGGCTCGCCGAAGATGTTCTTGTTAGATGCCGACCAGGTGTCGGTTACCTCCGCCATAGGGCTGGAAGGGGTGATGGGGTAGATAGCAGCAACCTCTGTGAACGCATAGGAAACGTGCGCCGCAGAAGTGTTACCATCCATAGAAATTTTCTTTCTTTCTACCATTGGGATTCATACCTCCGTATAAAAATTATAATAAAATAACGTAAATATTTCGCCAAATAATATAAATATCTATCTGCCAATTCATTATTATAGCACAGCGACTTTGAAATGTAAAGGGTTTTTGTTAAATTGTTAAATATTTCACCTGACGTTTATCTCACGCCCATTGTTCTGGATTTTCAATTTAATTTGTTGGTTAGAGTTATGAATTTGGCTTACGCCAAATGTTATGAGCTTCGCTGTCGCTCATCGTTATGAACTCGGCTTCGCCGAGCGTTATGATATGATTGCTACTCACAACGCGACGAAGTCGCTCATCACTACGCGTAGCGTATCATAACTACGAGCCCCGCGAGTATCATAACTTGCACACAGTGCAATCATAGTTGCGCGCGATTCACCGCGATGATCGCGCGCTTATACCCCTCGTAATCCGTCACAATATTCAGCGCCTCGAGAAGGGCGTTTGCGCTCATACCGTGCGGCAGGCCAAGAGCGTCGCACAGCTTATCTCGCATGGCGGCGGAATTCTCCGCTCCAGTCAATTTATCAAAGAAAAGGTCAACCTTTGTTATCATTTTCTTGGGTTTCGCATCATCATTGGCATTTTCGTCAACCACAAACGGAGCAAGCACGCGTTCAATAACCTCGCGCTCCATGCCCTCGACTCCAAGCGTTCCGGCAGCCGACGCGCGGCTCTTGCGCCGCTCCCTCCCCTTTATCTCGGGTATGTATAGGTTATGCACAAGATTCTTCGGGATGATCGAGTTTAAGAAGGCGCGTATCTGCACACCGCCGCCGTCCGAGTCGAGCAGAAGTATAACACCGCCCTCTGATATGCGCCGTAAGAGCGCCTGCTTTTCCTTCGAGTTAAAGACGCCGAAGCCGTCCGATGCGAAAACCCTCGCATCAAATATCGAATCTATCTTTATCTTATCGTATCTGCCCTCAACTATTATGGGCAAAGAAATCCGTCTTTTCACGCCCTCCCCCTCCCATGATGCGCGCAGATATCCGAAAGCGGGCACCCCTCGCAGGCGGGAGAGCGCGCAGAGCAGACATCACGCCCAAAAAGTACTATTCTGTGGCAGAGATCACTTCCCTCCTCGGGCGGCACTAGCTCACGCAGGATCATCTCGATCTTAGTGGGATCCTTAAGGCTCTCCTTATACATTCCGAGCCTTCCGCAAATACGTATCATGTGCGTATCGCAAACTATAGCGGGCTTACCGAAAATATCACCGAGCAGAAGATTGGCTATCTTCCTGCCAACGCCGGGCAGCCGCAAAAGCCCGTCCATCTCCCCCGGCAGCTCACCGCCGAACTCCTCTACCAGCATGCGTGAGGCGTCCTTTATATTAGCCGCCTTGGTGCGGTAAAGTCCGCACGGGCGCACTATGCGCTCTATTTCCGAAAGCTCACCGTATGCCATATCCTCTGCCGTCGGGAAGGTGTCGAACAGCTCCCGGGAGACCTCGTTTACTCTTTTGTCGGTACACTGCGCGGACAGCCTGCCCATGACGAGCAGTCGCCAGGGGTCCCCCTCGTATTCAAGGGCGCAGAGCGCCTCGGGATACACCGCGCGCAGCCTCTCTATAACCTCGGCTATACACTCCATTTTCTCGCGGTTAGTCATTGAAGCCCTCCAAAGCCCGACCGATCAGCTTTCTCGTAAGATTGACCGATAAGCCCATAACCGTGTCAAATTCTCCGTCGTAGCGAAGCACGAATTTCCCGCCCTCGCCCTGTATGCCGTACGCTCCCGCCTTGTCCATAGGCTCGCCGCCGTCCACGTACTCGCGTATCTCCTCCTCGGTCATACCGCGGAAGGTCACGGCAGTAGAATCGACTCCGCTGTAGCATCTGCCGTTATAATGCACGGCAACACCCGTATGCACGTTATGCGCCCTGCCCGAAAGGCTCGAGAGCATTCTCACCGCATCCTCCTTGTCGATGGGCTTGCCGAGCGGAACACCGCCAAGCTCAACCAGAGTGTCCGAGGATATGACGAGGGCATCGGAATTTTCCGTGGCAATCAGCGCACCCTTTCTTACCGCAAGCAGCTCCACACCGTCACGCGGATGCACCGACGCCGGCAGACTCTCGTCTACGTCGCAGACCTCTATATCAAAATTCTGAGTAATGCCGCAAAGCAGCTCGCGCCTACGTGGCGAGCGCGACGCCAGAATCACCCTTATACCCGAAAGCTCCATACCTACCTCACCGGCCGCCGTACGCACAGGCACAGCCGCATTTTTCTTCATTATATAGTATAAAGCAATCCTCCTTTGATGTCAAGTGCGCTCCGCTCCTTTCACGTCACCGTAGGTGACATATCGCTGTTTGCTCGGGGCAAACAATATCGCTATCTCGCCCACGAGATAATATCGCGCTTTTGCAAAGCAAAAGCATATCGCGCCGCCAAAGGCGGCATATCCTCTCTCCACCCGGAAACAAAAAGGACGGAGAACCGAAATTCTCCGTCCCACGGGTGCTATGCCGAAGCATATCTAACCCAAAGTATTTGTTTCCCTATTATTCGGGAAGGTTGCTATAAGACTGATCAAGAGCCTGAAGAGCGAGATCCTTGGTGTCAAGAAGCTCGGTATATTTGGTGTTCATAGCACCGTCGGGCATTACGTAGTTGTAAGCCTGAATGATGTTGTGCCACTTGTTGGAATTAAGGGTCTTGTCACCACTATTGGATGCATGACGTGCAATTGCGTCCTCGAAAGCCTTATCGAAGGAGGAACGAACGTTTGCACGAATGTAGTCGAGCATCTCGCCGTTACCCTCGGTGCCGCCTGCTGCGTCAAACTTAAGAGTAAGCTCGTAGTATTGGTCAAGGATTCTTGCGGAGTTAACCGACTGATAGTTAAGGAATGCGGAAGCCTCAGCGAACTTCTTGGTGTTGATAGCGATTGCGCCAACACGGCCGATGTTGTGGATCTGAGTAAGGTACTTATCTACCTTGGTCTCGCCGTTCTCCTCGTAGCTGGTTCTGTAAAGCGGAACGGGAACAACGCCGAAGCCCTTGCCGCCGTCTGCGGACATTCCACGGTAGATGGAATCCTCAAGAGAGCCTACGCAGATGATACCGCCGAAGAGGACCTGACCTCTTGCGAAGGCAGCCTGGATCTCATTTTCAGCAGTACCGCTGGTGGTGGTGTTAACGCTGGTATTTCCGTCCTCACCCGCCGTCTTGGTTACGCAAACAACGCCGGTAGAGCTGAAGAGAGAGGCGAGGTTGGTAGCGAACTTGGAAAGATCGCCTGCGGAGGGCTCATAGTAGAACTTGTAGGACTGTACCATGCCGGGGTTATCGGGGTCGGTGGACTCTACCTCGGTAACCTCTCTGTGGATAACGATCATAGAGGTGGTGTAGATAAGACCGGAAGCAGCAAGACCGCCGTGAGCAACTGCCCAGCCGTAACGTCCGTTACCGTTAGCTTCAAGAACGTTAGCTGCATTGTTGGGAGTTCTGTATACCTGAGCAGAGAACGCCTTAACAGCATCGTAGTTCCATCTGCCTGCTCTTACGAGGGCGTAGAAGTCGTCGATGGTGTATTTGCCGTCTTGGATATAATCGTAAAGGTAAGACTCGGGATCGGTGCTGGGATTAATAACCTCAAGAACCGCGATATTAACGGGAACTGCGAAGAACGCACGAACGAGGTCGGTGAAGTAGTCGGATGCAAGCAGGTACATCTTATCCTCGGAGAGAGTAAGAGACTGCATGTACTCGATCATGTAGCCGTCACCGGTATCAACGACGCTCATATCATAGTGGCCGTCAGTAGCGAACTCGAAGTAGTTGCGAAGCTCGCCGGCCTTGAGAGACGCGCTGCTAACCTTGTTGGTGTAAAGGTTGTTGAACGCACCCATAAGAGAGGAGGATACCATGTCGTATACGAAGTTACAGAAGATATCAGGGCGTCCCGCATCAGTCTTAGAGGATGCCTGGTCGTACATCTTCTTGATGCTGCTTCCCCAGCCTGCAGTACCTTCCTGATAATAGGTGTACTCTACTTCTACGTTAGCGTAGTTCATAGCAAGGGTGTTTCTCTCACGGACAGCAACCTCAACGGAGGACTGACCGTCGCCGCCGCCTGCAAGATACTTCTCACAGCCGGAGGAAAGCTCTCCGTTGTTAGAGTCGTGGCTCATCTGATAGAGAAGCTGAGTGGTAACGCCCCAGGTAACGTCGGGGAGCTTCTCACCGGTCTCGGTGCTACCCTCGGTAACAGGCTTACCAACAGTCTCGCCACAAGCGTCGCACATTCTGTCGCCGTTGCCGTCGATGTGGGCACAGCCCTCTTCCTCACCGTCACCGAAGAGGTCGCAGGAAGCAAGCATCGAAACAACCATAACAAGCGTCAGAAGAAGTGCCAAAAGTTTGGTTTTCATGTCTTTTTCTCCTTTTTGTTTTGCCGTTGTAGTTATGTACTCTCGCCTTACGGCATCGGCAGAGATTAAAGCGAAGCTACCCTATACGGTCATGCGCGTTTCGGACGCAGGGGCACCGCGCCACAGCGCACGACACAGTCGGCGTAGCAACGCGCGTTTTGGGATAACCCTCCACTTTAACGACTATATATTAGCATAAAATATACGGTAAGTCAAGCGCAAAAAATGAACGAAGGATTTTTTTAACATATTATACAACACGTGCGAAAAATATTTGTACAACATGCACTCGCGCCCTAAAATATCTAATAAACCGCAGCGAGACCGGGGTGACCCTTTAACACTCCCCTATGGGGAGGGGACCGCTTGCGGTGGGTGAGGTTTGGTGGATGAGGTTTCCCCTTTGGGTAGCGAGCGTAGCGACGTTTGGGCAAATAGTGCGTCGTGATTGTAGGGCGAGGGTTTATCTCCCGCCGTTTTCTCTATCGGTAACGCTTTCGGCGGCAGCAAGCCACCGCCCTACAAGTACGACTACTCATCGTCCACCGACCTCATCCACCGACCTCATCCACCACTAGCGTGGTCCCCTGTCTCGCCTGCGGCGTCGGTCACACTTCAGCCTTCTCCAGCGGGAGAAGGTGGATTTTGCAAAGCAAAAGACGGATGAGGTGTAGGCTGGACTCAAATACGTGGAACGAAACTACGTACAAAGCAAAACTCACACCTCATCCGTCAGCTACGCTGCCACCTTCCCCAAAGGGGAAGGTTAAACGTCGCTCCGCTCGTTACGCGTCACCGCAGGTGACATATCATCAGCCCTTTGGGCTGTATGTAATCACAGCTCCGTTGTGTACGTAATCATTCCAAAGGAATGTATGTAATCACGGCTCTGCCGTGTATATCATCAATCCGCCTACGGATTGCATCTCATCAGCCCCTTGGGCTGTATCTCAATCGCCCGCTACTTGACAACCCCGCTCCGCGGTGTTATAATACATACGTTCATACATATTGGGAGGCAGTTATGGAATCATTTATCTTCGCACTCAACGCTACCCTACCCGTAGTGCTTATCGTTGCCATAGGATATATCCTCAAGCGCATCGGCATAATGTCGGTGGACTTTGCTAAAATGGCAAACAAGCTGGTATTCAGACTATTCTTGCCGGTTATGCTGTTCATGAACGTGTATGGCATCGAGAACCTCGGTGAAATCAATCTCGGCTCAGTGCTTTATTCGGCTGCAGCAGTCGTGCTTACCTTCGCCGTGGGAATACCGATAGTAATTCTGATAACCAAGAAACAGAACAGGCGCGGAGCCCTTCTGCAGAGCTTCTTCCGTTCCAACAACGCGCTCATCGGCGTTGCGCTTGCCGAGCTTCTTGCGGGTGCTGCGGGAATCGTCGCCACCTCCATGATGGCCGCGTTCATTATCCCAATCTTCAACATTCTCAGCGTTGTGTCGCTCTCAATCTTCAAGGGTGAAGATGACCCCGTGGCTGACAGTGCTGCCGAAAACGGTGAAATCATCGCAAAAGAGCCACCCCGTGTCGGCCTTTACGTCAAAAGAATCGCGCTCGGCATAGTTAAAAATCCCCTTCTTTGGGCGATAGGCGCAGGCTTCGTTGCCCTCGGCATAAGAGCTATTCTTACCTCCATGTCTATCGACTTCCGTATTTCCGATATTCCCCTCATATGGAAGACTATGAGCTATCTTTCGGGTCTTGCAACGCCGCTTGCACTTATCGCGCTCGGCGGTCAGTTTGAGTTCTCCGCTATCGCAGAGCTGAAAAAGGAAATCATAACGGGCACTCTCGCACGTACCGTAATCGTTCCGCTCCTTTCGCTCGGCATAGCCGTCATCGTATTCCGCGACAGCTTCAGTGGCGCGGAGTTTGCCGCCATGATTGCAATGTTCTGCACTCCCGTGGCTGTATCCAGCGTTCCGATGGCACAGGAGATGGGCGCCGACACCGATCTCGCGAGCCAGCTCGTCGTATTCACCACGCTCGTATCCGCGCTCACCATCTTCGTCGCCTCCTTTACGTTAAAGGCGATCGGAATACTCTGATTTGCTAATTATTATTTACAAAAAGCAGAGGGTCAAGGCTTTTTTCGCCTCAACTCTCTGCTTTTCATTTTTTCGTTCCCCGTCAGAACACCCCGAGATCAAGCTCGCGGCTCAGTACCTCAAGCACCTTGACGCCTGCACAGCTGTTGCCCTTCTTGTCAAGGGCGGGGGAATATATTCCTATGCCCATCTTATGCGGCACGGCAGCCATAATTCCACCGCCAACCCCGCTCTTTGCAGGCACGCCAACCCTGAGCGCGAACTCCCCCGAGCCGTCGTACATACCGCATATTGCCATTATCGAGCTTACGTATCTTGCGTCCTCCGCCGACACTGTAGGCTCGCCGCACCTGCCGATGGCGAGTGCTATCCTTGCTAAATCCACGCAACTCGCGCGTATCGAGCATGCCTTGAAGTAAACGTCGAGCAGACTCTCGATATCACAGTCTATCATTTTATAAGCCTTCAGCATATACGCAAGCGCCCTGTTTTTGTTACCCGTAGCCTTCTCGGAGAGATATACCGCCTCGTCGACGTCCATATGCGCATTACCCGAAAGGCGCCTTGCCAGATCTAAAAGCCGAGCGAACCTTTCGTCACCCGTATCCCCTTTTATCAGCGTACAAAGCGCTATAGCGCCCGCGTTTACCATCGGGTTGATATGCTCTCCCGTCAGCGCGCGATCGCTGTAATTAAAGGCATCGAAGGGCTTTCCCGTCGCCTCAACTCCGCACAGCGCCTCTACCCTCTCCCGTCCGCAGTCAGCGAGCGCGAGCAGAAGAATTATCGGCTTCACCACGCTCTGCATGGTGAAGGGCTTTTCATAGTCCCCCGCACACACGACCTCGCCCGATGCCGTGATGATACACGCACCGAGATCCGAGCGGCTCGCCTTGGCAAGCTCGGGTATATAATTCGCAACCTCGCCGCACTCGGTATAACGAGCCGCCTCGGCAAGAGTTTTTTTAAGCAGCTTTTTCATAAGCCCCCCGGGTGGTTAGGTAACCGTTTTGAAAATCATCGGCATATATGCCGCCATCAAGAAATATTATAACACACGGCAAGCGCAAAAATCAATACGCAGCCCCGCAACGAGAGAAATTCAGAATTAAGAATTCAGAATTCAGAATTAGGGGTTAGAGATTAAGGATCGAAGCGCAGTGTACCAATATGTCCTCCATAAGTAAGGAAGGGCGTCTTTGCCTTCTCCAGAGGGAGAAGGTTAAAGCAGGGGCTCGACCTCGCGCCTCAATTCTTAATTCTCCAGCCTCCATTTATGAGCGAGCTCGCTTGTGTAAAAACGGAAGGAGTCCCCTCACATAATTCTAAATTCTTAATTCTGAATTTTGAATTAGGGGTTAGAGATTAAGGATCGAAGCGCAGCGTACCAATATGTCCTCCATAAGTAAGGAAGGGCGTCTTTGCCTTCTCCAGAGGGA
>CAYZZJ010000053.1:8833-11538 GCA_964482885.1 uncultured Ruminococcus sp.
ATTTATGAGCGAGCTCGCTTGTGTAAAAACGGAAGGAGTCCCCTCACATAATTCTGAATTCTTAATTCTGAATTTTGAATTTAATTTCCTCTCCCTATTTACACCGCACGCAATTTTTGATAAAATATAGTCGAAAGCACTCACAAAAAGGAGAAATACAATGGGAAAATTCGTGATTAAGAAAACCGCCTCCGGTAACTTCAACTTCAGTCTCTATGCGTCTAACATGGAGAAGATCGCAGTCTCCTCTCAGGTCTACACCACCAAGTCTGCCTGCAAGAGCGGCATCGCAAGCGTAGGCAAGCAGGCTACGCGCTGCATCGAGGAGGGCAAGATCGAGGATCAGACCCTCAAGAAGGTTGAGAAGCTCACCTGCCCCAAGTTCGAGATCTACTTTGATAAGGCAGGTCTCTACCGCTACCGCCTCATCGCATCGAACGGCGAGAGCGTCGCCATGAGCGAGGAGGGCTATAAGTCAAAGAGCGGCGTCCTCGGCGGCATCAAGAGCGTTGCCAACAACGCGGTATCCTCCGAGATCGTCGACGAGAGCGTTAAATAAAATCCGTCGCACAATATACACGCCCCCTCACAGGGAGAGCAAAAAGGAGTACGAGTTAGCGTAGTGCCCTTAAGGACACTACGCAACTATGATCGCCTGCGGCGAGCTTAGAGTTATGATTGGCTACGCCAAGTTATGATGTGCCTTACGGCACAGTTTGAAGCAACAGAGCGATCATACCATAATCAAACGAAGAGAGTCTGCAAGCTCGCTTGCAAGCGAACGAGTGCTAGCGTTG
Source organism: uncultured Ruminococcus sp. (assembly GCA_964482885.1). Lineage (GTDB taxonomy): Bacteria > Bacillota > Clostridia > Oscillospirales > CAG-272 > UBA1740. Next base: position 9,631 of record CAYZZJ010000053.1, read on the forward strand.
ACACCCCCCAACGGAGTGGGTGTCTCGCATTTGCTCCGTGGCAGCTCACCGCAAGGGGAGCAAAGGTGCGAAGCACCAAGGACGCAAAGTGTACTTATGCCACGTGGGAGTATAACGTTTGCGAAGCAAACTCATAACGGCGAGCAAACGCGAGCCTCATAACTCATAACTGAAAATAGCATTTGTGGACACAGACGCAGTGCTTCGTATGCTTTAATTAAAGACAACAACCAAAATTCCGTTTGTTTACAAGCAAATGCGTTTGTACTAACTTAAGGCTCCCTTGTGTAAAGGGAGCTGTCGCGAAGCGGCTGAGGGATTGTTTTGAGCGCAAATCTAATTTTTACAATCCCTCCGTCACGGCGATGCCGTGCCACCTCCCTTTACACAAGGGAGGCTTTTGTCTACCTCCCGGAAGGTAAGCAAAGATCTTTTGAAACGTAATTGTCAAAAGTGCCTTTGCGTTGCTTTTGACAAAATTTTAGTGTCTTTAATTAAGTCAGTGCTTGCAAAGAAAAAAGGACGAAGAGCTTCTACAACTCTTCGGCCTTTTTCTGTCGGTAGGTAACGTATTCTACTGAATTTCAAAAACTGTCCTTAAGAGTACAGCCCTCTCACTCTCGTACTCCTTTTATTGTAGGACGGGATAATCTCCCGCCGTAATTCCGCGCACGTCCTTCGTAGGGTGGGGGTTCATCTCCCGCCGCAATTTCATATGTATTTACAACTTACAAATCCACAACACAAAGGCCGTAGCGCGCGTTTTTGTCCACTTTACTTTACATTATCCATGCATAGCGCACCGCAGGGCAACCAACCGCATATCAAAGTGCCTCAAGCTCATTAACAATAGCAAGATCGGGGCTGGGCTTCTCTGTGAAGACCTTTTCCTTATCCTCGAGCCTCAAGAACTCCCTATAATACCTTACGCCGAACTCGCGCAGAGCCGCCGCCGAGAAGTGCATATTATCGGGGTTAGCGCCGAGACCCTCGGCGGACACAAATCCGACGCGCTCGCGCTTCTCTGCCACGCGCTTAAGCGCCGCGTTGACGTACACGTAATTATCTCCGAACACCCTCGAGCCGGGGAAATCGACGAGGAAGTCGCCAAGCCCACCGAGAATAAAGGGAACGTCATGCAGATCCAGCCTATCTCTGAAGCCGTCCAGAATCTTCAAGAACTTCCTTTCGTAGCGCGGGAAGTTAGCAAGACCGCAATCCGACTCACCCTGATGCCACAGCACAGCCGCGATAGTCGAGGTGCGCTGAGCAAGCTTCGCCATATAGCAGGCGTGGTCAAAAAGCAGACCGCCGACAGCCCACTGATCAAGCGAGGAGCCGCCGTCGGCACACGGGATAATTCCAACCTCCACGTCCTTATCCTTCGCGTAAAGGTCGGCAAAGCTCTCGGCGAGGTTAATACCCGAGGTAACTCTGTCGGGATTGACAGGCACGTACATCGGACGCCACCTTCCGTTTCTAGCAACGAGTATCTTGTCGTTTTTGACAGGCTCGACCTCGGACTTAAAGCCCCTGCCGCCCATATTCGATTGCCCGATAAGCAGAATAGAATGTATCATGCCAGCACCTCCGAGTTTTCTCTTACTCAATTATAACATCTTGAACCCAAAAATCAATAGCATTTAGCCAAAATACCGTCAGCATTTACAATAAACTGAATCCGCTTTCAACGCATAAAAGGTTCTTTTTTGGAGAAAATAGCAAAACCCCCTTGACAAACCAACTCCCTTATGCTAAAATATAGACCGCACCGAAAACATAGCGGAATTGTGTAAAGGTAGCACAGCAGACTCTGACTCTGTATGTCTGGGTTCGAATCCTAGTTCCGCTGCCACTGAACAGGTACCCATTTTTGAACCGGTTTTTATCGGAGCAAAGTGGGTACCC
>CAYZZJ010000054.1:0-11512 GCA_964482885.1 uncultured Ruminococcus sp.
GGGGAGGAGCGCGAGGTGCTTCTCGAGCTGAAGATGCTCGCAGAGGTTGGTCTTATAGGCTTCCCTAACGTCGGCAAGTCCTCTATCCTCTCGGAGATCTCCTCTGCCAAGCCCAAGATTGCAAACTATCACTTTACTACGCTGTCGCCGAATCTCGGCGTAGTCAGCATCGGTGAGGGTGCGGGCTTCCTTGCCGCGGATATCCCAGGACTTATCGAGGGTGCGGCGGACGGTCTTGGTCTAGGTCACGCATTTCTTCGTCACGTCGACAGATGCCGTCTGTTATTGCACGTTGTTGATATAGCGGGTACCGACGGCAGAGATCCTCTTGACGATATGGACAAGATAGATACCGAGCTAATGAGATATTCACCCGAGCTTGCCGAAAGACCTCAGATTATGGTTGCAAACAAGGTGGATTCGCTCCCCCCCGACTCTGATATGAAGGAGAGATTTCTTGCTAAATGCAAGGAGCTTGGCAGAGAGTGTATATTCGTTTCAGCTTACACGGGTGAGGCTCTCGAGGAGCTTGTGCGTCTTACGGCAGATGCCCTTAAGGAACTTCCGCCTCTCACGGTTTACGATACCGAATACGATCCTGAGGAGGCTGCTATCGAAGGCTCCGCAGGTGTGCGTGAAACCTTCATCAGGCGTGAGGGAGATAAGTATATAGTCGAGGGTGAATGGCTCTATAACTTCATGGGGCAGATCAACTTCTCCGACTATGAGTCGCTCAACTTCTTCCAGCGCGTCCTTGCCAAAAACGGAGTGTTCGACAAGCTCCGTGAGGCGGGTATAGAAGAGGGCGATACCGTTAATATGTACGATTTTGAGTTTGATTTCATCTATTGATAATATAAGGAGTAACAGTAATGAAAGTGCTTAACCTGATTGCAAAAACGCGCTCCGTCCGCAGATACAAGGAGAGCGAGAAGGTGTCCATGAAGATGCTCGACTATATTGCCGAGGCAGCAAGAGCCGTAGGCTCGGCGGGGAACAGACAGCGTCTGCGCCTTCTTCTCGTTAACGACGAGAGATGCGATACCATATTCGAGCAGATATCCTTTGCCTCGTATCTTAAGCCCGAGTGGAACGGACCCGAGGTTGGACAGCGTCCTGCGGCGTACATTGTTGTTATGACCGAGGAGGAGCCTGACGTAAATCTTTCGATAGACATAGGTATTGCCGCGCAGGCGATGCTTATGACCGCAACCGAGGAGGGTCTTGGCGGCTGTATGTTCCGAAGCTTCGACAGAGAAAAGCTCGGCGTCGCTCTCGGTAAGGCTCCCTATATGCCCGCCCTCGTTATCTCGCTCGGCGTGCCCGACGAGGTGGTTATACTTCAGGACGTTCGCCCCGACGGAAATCTCAAGTATTACAGAGATGCTTACGGACATCACATGGTGCCCAAGATTTCTCACGGAACTCTTGTTCTTAAGTAATACAATACTGCAAAGCAGCGCATAATGACAACAAACATTGTCGTTATGCGCTGTTTGTTATTAATAAATCAACCCAAACGCTTGATTTATCCCGCCTGCTATAATTTTTGCTGCCACACCTACTATACCGTCAATATCCTTAGGGCAAACCAGCATGCTCGACTCGGTAGGCCCACCCTCGCCCTCTACGAGAAGACGGGAGTCTATTACCGTGGGAACTCCGATTGCTATTACCGGCGCACCCATGAGATCCTCGTTGATAGCTCTTTCGTGCGACCCTACACCCGAGCCGGGAAGTATACCCGTGTCGCAGAACTGTATGGTAGTTCCAAGTCTTCTTGGTGATCTTGCGGCGAGCGAATCCACTGCTATTACGAGCGTCGGACATATCCGCTCTGCAAGCCCACCCGCAATATCCGCTGTGTCAACTCCGCTTGTGCATCTTACTCCGGGCGACAGAACGGCAATCTCCGAGCATTTCAGCGCGCTGAACATTTCTTTGTCGGATTTTGCTATATGAAGGGTAGGTTCTATAAGCTCGGCACATTTTGCACCTACCGCATCGGGCGTCAGCTCCCTGTTACCAAGTCCGATGACCAATATTCGGTGCGGGGTAATCCTGTCAAGCTCGCATATCCTCGACAGCTCGGCGGAGACGGCATCAATTGCGTCCTCGATATCGACGTAGTCAAGTTCGCACATAGGGGGTAAGTTAAGAGTATCGTAGCGACCCTTGGGACGACCGATTTCCGCCTCACCCTCATCGCTGCTTATTCTTATTCTCTCCCATTCTCCGATTATTGCTCCCTCGCGCACGAACTCAACGCCTACGCAGCCGGTATCTGCGCGCCTGCGCTCTGCCGCCAGATCGGAATTAAAGCGGCCGCCTCTTGCATATTTCTTGTTTTCCATAGCTCTCCTCCTTTGCTTTATATTTGGAGTATGCCCAAAAGTTGTTATTTTACGCGTCAGCTTCAAAACATGTAATAATGCACAAGTACGCGCGTGAGAAATTGTGCATTTGGCTGAAAAGCTCCGCTTATTTATTTTTGCGTTGCAAATTCTCGCGCTTTATGTTAAAATGTATAAGTAATATAACACGCATTACCTATGTGTACTCAGGAGGAAACATGAAAAAGATTATAAGTCTGCTTCTTGCTCTCGTACTGCTCGCTACGGCTTGCTTCACGCTTGCTTCGTGCGGTGCGCCCGAGGATGACGGTGCTGAAATTGCCGTATATCTCGGAAACGGGATTTACGATTTAGACCCTACCGAATACTACGTTGACAGCAATGCCGAGCAGGTTATGAGCCTTCTCTTTGAGCCGCTGTTCAGATATGAGGACGGTAAGCTTAAGAACGGTGTTGCCGAGTCTTATACCGTCGACAGAGAGAATCGCGAGATCGTCATCACCCTCCGCGAGACCTATTGGTCTAACAATACCAAGGTGCAGGGAAGTGACTTCGTCTATGCGTGGTCCGAGCGCCTTCTCAGCCCCAATAACGCTAACCCCGCCGCTGCGCTTCTTTATGATATTGAGAACGCACTCGCCATCAAGAGCGGCGTTATGAGCCCCGCCGAGCTTAAGGTTGAGGCTTCGGGAAATACCATTACCATTACATATCGCGAGGGTGCGGACTACGAGCAGCTGCTTATCAATCTTGCATCGGTTGCTACTGCTCCCGTACGTCAGGCTACCGTTGATACCACGCCTACCTATTGGTCTAAGGTTACGACCACCATTATGACCAACGGTCCCTTCAAGGTCAATAAGTACAACGTCGCTACCTCCGAGCTTGTGCTTGCCCGCAACGACGGTTATCACCAGGAGTTCGACGTCGAGGACTACGATAATATCGTTACTCCCGGTAAGCTTATCGGCTTTACCACCGCTCTCGGCGAGACAGTTGAGGTTTCCTATGCGGATATCGAGAACAAGACTGTTTTCTATATGACCGATGCTCCTCTTGTCGACAGAATTGCTAACAAGGGTGAGGCAAAGGTTTCCGACGATACCTCCGTATACACCTACGTATTCAATACCGAGAAGCCCCTCTTCGCTATCCCTGAGGTCAGACGTGCGCTCTCCATGGCTATCGACCGTCAGGCTATCGTTGATGCTATCGCGTTCGGTAAGGCGGCAGACGGCTTTGTTCCCGATATATCCGGTGGCTCCGACGCCGATCTTATTTCTACTGACGCTAAGGCTACCGAGGCGGCAGATCTTCTTAGCACTGTAAACCTTGCAGGTATCGATAGGTCCTTCACTCTCACCGTCGCTGACGATGAAGAGAGCAAGGCTATTGCCAATCTCGTTAAGGCGGCATGGGACGCCCTTGGATTCAGCGTTACCGTTCAGCCTGTTACCTCTAAGCAGTTTACTGTTGGAACCGGAGACAACGCTATCGGTATTTCCGATTCTTATATCCAGTCCACCGTAAAGGATATTGCTCTGGCAGGCGCTGATTTCGACGTTATTGCTCTTGATTGGCAGACCTACACCACCGATGCCTTCGTTGCTCTCGCTTCGCTCACCTCTTCGATGAACGGCTGCGGAAGAGAGCTTCCCTACGGTGCGGCGCGTACCTCGATCACCGGTTGGGTTAACGCGGATTACGATTATTACGTTACCGCGGCTTACAAGGCAAGCGGCGAGGAAAGAGCTAATATGCTCGCAGAGGCAGAGCGTATTCTCTGCGAGGAGTCTCCCATAGTTCCCATCGTATTCAATCAGAATTTCGCTTTCGTAAGCGATGAGCTTTCTAAGGTTGATTTTGATTCCTTCGGCAACGTGGTTCTTACCGAGGCTGAGCTTAAGAATTATAAGGATTATCTCGAGGAGTAAGATAGTCCGAAGTCATAACCGCGGTGCGTCTTTGACACTCCGCGGTTATTGGGTTTATTAAATGGAGTAAATAATGAAAAAACGCAAGGATCTCGTCCTTAAAACCGAGACCGATATAAAGGTCTTTCTTCTTTTTCTTCTTGACAATATAGGATATCCGCTCGAATATGAAATGATCCTGTCGATAGTTGCGGAGAATACCGATGATATATCCTTCGATTACAGCGAGTGCCTTACCGAGCTTGTTGAGTCGGGGCACCTCGAGCTTGACGATCTTGACGGAGACAGCTATTTCTCTATGACGAAGAAGGGGCGCATGGTAGCAGCCGAACTTTACGATACCATTGACAAGGGCTTCCGTGAGCGTAGCCTGCGTTCTGCTATTCAGTACATCTCCTTAACCGACAGCGGCAAGAGCATTAATTCGTATATAACCGAAACCGAGTCTAAGAGATACGTTGTTACCCTCGAGGCGGCAGACCGCTTCGGCGAGGTTATGAGCCTCTCGCTTACCGTTAACTCGCGCGAGGAGGCAGAGATGATTAAGAGTAATTACGATACCAAGCCCGAGAACGTATATCGCGGCGTACTTTTCTCCGCAACGGGCAGACTCGATTATATACGCGATTTCCTCAAATAACGGGCAGCGAACGGCTCTTGCTAAAAAAAGATATAATTCGTGCGTTTGAACAAAAATATGCTCCGCTTCTAGCCAAATATTGTCAAAAGTATAGAAAAATTGTATCTTTTTTTTGACAAAAGTCTTGACAAAGCAAGTATTTAATAATATAATGTACTTAACTGATGCATGGCGGTTTTTGTAATGGCGGATATTATATCACTTATTTTGAAAGCTCGTGGGGGGGACGATGATGCCTTCACGGATATTGTGAACTTGTATACGCCTATGCTGCAGAGTGTCGCGCACAGGTACTCTTTGGATTTTGACGAGGCATTTTCCGAGCTTTGTATGGCGCTTTACCGTGCCGTATCCACTTATGATATCGAGCAGAGTGAGGTAACCTTCGGTCTTTACGCGCAGGTTTGCGCCGGACGAGCTGTTTGTGGTATGCTCAGGCAGAAAAAAAGGGAGTGTAAGCTTGATGCCGATGCGGACGTTGATGAGATTGCCGCTGACGACGGTGTTGATGCCGATCTAATTCGCAGAGAGGAAAACGAGGCGTTCCGCCGCGATGCGCGCGGTCTGCTTTCGGAATATGAGTATTCGGTGCTTATCAGGTGGCTCGGCGGGGACAAGACTGCCGATATAGCCTCCTCACTCGGCGTCAGTGCCAAGTCGGTTGATAATGCTAAGACCAGGATACTCAAAAAGCTTCATGACGGGCTTCGTCCGCTGTGAGGTGCTATTATTTGTTATATGCCCCTGTAGCTTAAGGGAGAGCGTTGGTTTACTTACTAAAGGCGTCGGTTGGAATCCGTCTGAGGGCAAAAAATACATCCATGAGGTAGAAAGAGAATGTACCAGGACGAGACATTGAAGTGTAGAGATTGTGGCAACGAGTTCGTGTTCACCGCAGGTGAGCAGGAGTTCTATGCATCGAAGGGATTTGAGAACAAGCCCTCCAGATGCAAGGAGTGCCGTGCTGCAAAGAAGAATGCACAGAGAGGTGAGCGTGAGATGTTCGCCGCTGTATGTGCAGAGTGCGGTAACGAGTGCCAAGTGCCCTTCAAACCCACCGAGGGTAAGCCTGTATATTGCAGTGAGTGCTTTGCTGCAAAGAGAGAAGCTAACGCTTAAGACTTCCCGAATAAAAAACCTGTCGTAAAATGACAGGTTTTTTATTTTTTTCTGTCTTTGTACTGTACAAAGACAGAAAAGTATGCTATACTTACTGTGTATAATTATATTATAAATACATAGGAGATAGCGATGGCATATGAAAACGGCCGCCGCGGACCGCACAGCGGAGCGCGCACATCAAGAGACAGAGAGCAGTATGGCGCAAGAGGGGCAGAGCCTATGGTGCTTGATGAGAATACCGTTATAGGAAGAAACGCCGTGAAGGAGCTTTTGTCCTCGGGCAGAGATATAGACAAGCTGTATATAACCTCGGGTGAGCGCGAGGGCTCTATAAATATGCTTATCGGACTTGCAAAGGAGCGCGGATTGCCGATTATCGAGTGCGATAAGATGCGCCTCGATGCTATGGCAGCGGGTGGCAGACACCAGGGAATCATCGCTATTGCCGCCGAGCATAACTATGCTACTGTTGAAGATATACTTTCCTACGCACAGGAGCGCGGAGAGCCGCCATTTATCGTCGTTTGCGACGGAGTAGAGGATCCGCACAACCTCGGTGCAATCATAAGAAGCTCGGAGTGTGCGGGAGCACACGGTGTCATTATACCTAAGCGCCGTGCAGTCGGTCTTACAACAACGGTTGCAAAGGCATCTGCAGGAGCGCTCTCTCATATGCGCGTTGCGAAGGTTACTAACCTTGCGTCCACCATTGACGAGCTGAAGGAGCGCGGGCTTTGGATATACGGCGCGGATATGGACGGAAACGAGTATTATAAGACCGACCTGAAGGGTGCCGCAGCGATAGTTCTCGGCAGCGAGGGCTTCGGTATATCAAGACTTGTAAAGGAAAAATGCGATTTTATAGTCTCCATACCGCTATACGGGCAGGTCAATTCGCTTAATGTGTCCTGCGCCGCCGCGGTTATACTTACCGAGGTGTCGCGCCAAAGAAACGTGAAGGAGGTTTAGCCTTGGAAGATAATATGAAGGAAAAAGGGACGGGCCTCGAGTTCGAGATCGGCGACGCCATGGGCGAGCAGATGACCTTCGATACCGAGCAGAGCGTTCCTTCGCTGAGCTTCGACTCGGTCGAAATTGACCTGAGCGGAGCAGAGAAGCGCTCGGACGAGGAATTCTTTGTACCCGATAGCTTTGAGATTGATGAAAAATACAGCAGCGAGAGCTTTATAGACGATCCTATGCAGCTCGCGCCTACATATATGCCGCGCTTTACAGAGGCGAGCGATAACTATAGAATGTACGGTAGCACGCGCGGAGCCTCGTCCGTAAGAGGCGGAACGGCAAAGCCCGCGGTTGATCCTACCTCCGAGGCTGATGAGAGCAAGGCGGTATCTCACGTAGTGGTTGCTCCTGCGGCAGCACCGGTGCGTGATACAAGAGATGAAAGCATCACTATCCTCAAGTTTGACGAGGCGGAGGATACAGCCCCTGTTGACGAGGAGGCTGAGGCTGTACGCGAGCTTACTGACGTTGTTATCGGCGCGGCATATCTCGATATGAATGATGCTCCCGAGCCTGAGGCGGTAGAGTGTGAGAGCGGAATTCCGGAGGAGCCGGAAGAGCCTGCACCCGCGGAGGTCTCCGAGGTGTCCGCCGAGCTTCCCGATCCGTTCGCAGGACTTGACCTGGTTGATTATGATGCAAGGGATACCGACCCTGAGTCGCTCTCAGCCGAGGAGGCACCGATAGAGAGCGGTATGTATTCCGGACACGGAGAGTTCAAGAATCCTGCCGAGCAGGATAGCATCAAGGACAGATTTCTCGACCACCTGATGTCGGTTAAAATAAGGCTTTTCGGTGCGCTCACGCTCTTTGCGCTTATGCTTGCGATAGACGTTTTGTCACTGTTTTCTGTGGACGTGCTGAGCATTATAGGCATCGGTCATATTCCGTTTGCCTCTGCGGTGGTTGATCTTCAGCTTTCCGCTTGCATTGCGTTGTTTGCGCTGCCCGAGCTCGTACGTGCCGTGAAGAACTTGTTTAAGCGGGTATTTTCACCAGAGCTAGTGATAATCGTATCACTTCTTTTAATATCTATACATACGCTTGCCGTTACCGTAAGCTCCGCGGTGGATTATCCCGTATTCGGCTTGCTCTTGGGTATCCAGGTTTTGTCGGCGATTCTTGCATCCTATTATCGCATAAGCGCCGACTTTACGTCCTTCAAAATAATATCCAAGAACACGGTTAAGAGCATTATGGATAAGCGCTTCACGCGCTCGCTCCCTCGCGAGAACCTTGCGCTTGACGGTGCCGTTGATGAATACAAGTCCAAGATTGCGAGAATGTTCCGTACGGCGTTTATATCCGATTTCTTTGCACGTGCCTCTCGCGCGGTAGAGAACAGCTCCAACAACGTCATTATGCTTCTCGTGTCGCTCGGTGTATCAATAATCACCGCTATCATATCCTGGCTCCTTCACGGCTCTCTTACCGATTTTACAGGCTCGCTTGCGTTCGTGTTCCTTGTGTCATTCCCGGCGTTCGTTATGCTCGTGCATAAGCTTCCTCACTACCGCTCTTCGGTGGAGACGAAGAACGAGGAGGGCGCATTCGTTGGCGAAAGCTCAATCTATGCCTGCTCCGATGTTGACGTAATTGCATTTGATGACGTCGAGATATTCGGTGAGGACGCCGTCAGCATCAAGAAGATGCATCTTTACGGAAAGGCGTACAACGCCAGCAAGGCCATGGAGGAAATGTACGCACTTTTCGCGGCTGTTGGTGGACCGTTGCGCGATCTGTTTGCCGAGTCACTCGACGGAAAGGGTCTTGCCGCAGCCGATATAACGATAGAAGACGACGGTATATCCGGCACCGTCTACGGTCGCACGGTGCTTGCGGGAACTCTCGATTATATGAAGCGTCACGGAGCGACGGTACCCGATGACGACTACCGCACGAATGTCGCGGCTAATGACTCTACTAAGGTTATGTACGGTGCCGAGGACGGAGAGGTGTACGTAAAGTTCTTCATCAGATATTCCTTTTCAGAGGAGTTTACGATGCTTCTGCCCGGACTTAAGAGGGCGGGAATAGTGCCTCTTATTTACACAAGAGATCCTAACCTTACGGCTGATTTCTTCAAGATGCTTACTCTAGGTGAAGATATAATCAGAGTTATGAAAAAATATACGCTTCCGTTCGAGGAGGAGAAGATATACCGCCGTGTCAGCGCGGGCATCGTTACTCTCGGCGGAAAGCTGAACGCCATAAACGTGCTTCTGCTCGCTAAGAAGTATACCGCATTCCAGTCGGGAATGTCTGCAAGTGAGCTTATTGCAATGGTATCGGGTGCGGTGGTATCCGTCTTATTTGCGCTCACGGCATCGCTCGGTATTCCCATGGTTGCGATTGCAGCGCTGCAACTTGTGTGGACGGGATATCTCTACATACGCACCTACAGCACCTTCAAGGATAAAAGGAATAAAGGAAAACAGTAATGTCAGAAAATATCTCATCGGGGAAGTTCTCCTCGGTTCTTAAATCGGTTGAAAAGCCGGGCAGATACATAGGCGGAGAGTACAACCAGGTACTTAAAGATAAAGAAAAGGTCAAGTGCCGCTTTGCATTTTGCTTCCCCGATACCTACGAGATAGGAATGTCAAATCTCGGCGTCAGAATTTTGTATGACGTTCTCAATCGCGATCCCGACGTCTGGTGCGAGCGCTCCTACGCTCCGTGGATGGATATGAAGGAGAAAATGGAGCAGTACTCCATACCCCTTACCGCCCTCGAAAGCGGAGACTCGATCGATGCCTTCGATATGGTTGCATTTTCTCTACAGTATGAGCTTTGCTACACCACGGCTCTCGCGATGATAAAGCTTGCGGGCTTCCCTATCTGGGCAAAGGACCGCGACGAGAGCTGTCCTATTATCATTGGCGGCGGACCCTGCGTCTACAATTCGGAGCCTATTGCAGAATTCTTCGATCTCGTCAATATAGGTGAGGGCGAGGAGGTACTGCTCGAGATATGCCATCTTTATAACCGCATGAAGGACGATGGCAGCTATACCCGAGAGGGATTTCTCCGCGCCGCCTCACACATTGAGGGAGTATATATTCCCTCGCTCTATGAGGTTGACTACAATGATGACGGAACTATCAAGGAGTATAGGCCTCTTTACGATGACGTTCCTGCTAAGATAAGGAAGCGTATAATCGCTGACCTTGATAAAGCCCCCTATCCCGAGAAGCTTGTTATGCCGTATACTGAAACGGTGCATGACCGTATAGTTCTCGAGGTCTATCGCGGTTGCATCAGGGGCTGTCGCTTCTGCCAGGCGGGCATGGTTTACCGCCCGATAAGAGAGAAGTCGCCTGAAACGCTGTGTAAGGCGGCTAAGTGCCTCTATGAGAACAGCGGATATGATGAAATTTCCCTGATCTCCTTGTCTATCAGCGACTATTCCGAAATCAGGGAGCTTACCGATTCGCTCCTATCCTGGACGGACGATGCGCACGTAAGCCTTTCCTTGCCTTCTCTTCGTATCGACAGCTTCTCCGAGGAGCTGATGCAGAAGGTTTCGTCGGTCAGAACGGGTGGTATGACCTTCGCTCCCGAGGCGGGAACTCAGCGCCTGCGCGACGTTATCAACAAGAATGTCACCGAGGACGATCTTATGCGCTCGGTTGGAATAGCCTTCCGCGGCGGCAAGAGCAACATCAAGCTTTACTTTATGAACGGACTTCCCACCGAGACCGACGAGGATATAATAGGTATATCCGAGCTTGCAAGCAAGGTTGTCGGTCAGTACTTCAAGATGCCAAAGGAGGACAGACCTCGCGGCGTCAGCGTTACTGTTAGTGTATCCTGCTTTATTCCGAAGCCCTTTACCCCCTTCCAATGGGAGAAGCAGGCGTCGCTCTCAGAGCTTTCGGAGAAGCAGTCGCTCCTGCGTTCGGCTATCACGGACAGAAGAATTAAGTATGCATACCACGATGCCAAGGCATCGGTTATCGAGGCTGTGCTTGCTCGCGGAGACAGGCGAATTGCCCCCGCTATTGCTCTCGCAGTAGAAGAGGGAGCTGTGTTCGACGCATGGGACGAGTATTTCGACTACGATAAGTGGATTGACGTATTTGCACGCACCGGTGTCGACCCCGATTTTTATACAACACGCGGCTTCGGCGCCGACGAGGTGCTTCCTTGGGATATAATCGACTGCGGAGTTACAAAGGAGTTTCTCCTTCGTGAGCGCAATCGTGCATACGAGGGCAAAACCACACCCTCCTGCGCCGAGCATTGTAACGGCTGCGGAGCGAATAAGCTCGGAGGTAAGAACAAATGGTGCAATTAACGCAAAATCACCCGTATATAACCCTTCGCGTTAAGTTCAAGAAGGTTGGGGGACTGCAATATATTTCTCACCTTGATCTCGTGCGTACTATGCATAAGATAATTACGAGGGCAAAGCTCCCGCTTTGGTATACCGAGGG
>CAYZZJ010000055.1:0-11476 GCA_964482885.1 uncultured Ruminococcus sp.
GCAGAGGTGGGGCTGACGTGCTTGAAGGAGGTTGCCGCGGGAAGCCCCGTAGCCTCCTTAAGCTCCTTTACAAGCTGCCAGGAGTTAAAGGCATCGAGGAAATTGATATATCCCGGTCTGCCCGAAAGTATCTTAATAGGCAGCTCTGAGCCGTCGTGCATGAATATTTTTGCCGGCTTCTGATTGGGGTTACAGCCGTACTTAAGCTCAAACTCTTTCATTTCACACCTCACTTATTTTTGTTGATCAGGCGGGTTTCTTCCTCGCCGCTTTCAAGATTGATGTACTTTACATAGAGGGATATCTTGTTATCCGTCGAGAGATTATCCCATATGCCGTTTGTAAAATCGTCGATATTCGCAGGAATAAGAATACGCTCAGGCTCTCCCGTGAACGTAGGCAGGGGATTTCCGTCGGTAACGTAGGTATGAATAAAGTGACCGATGCCGGGGATGGGAGAATATTCGTAGAAGTATCTGTTGCAGACTCTGCCGTCGGGCGCACCGCTTTTGAGAATACTCATCTCGTAGGTGAAGTCACCGCCTGCAAATTCAAGCACGCCGCTGATACGGGGAGTAAGGTTGGGGGCGTCAGGCTCAAACTCGCGTGTGCGAAGACCCGAGCGCATATCACCGCCCGCCGCGATAGCGTCGTAGATCGTGTCGGTCTGATCACCGTTGGTTACTATGATCTTATTATCTATCCTGCGGATAGCCGAATAGATGATAAGCGAGGGATCCGATACCTTGGAATAATCGTGCGGCTCGGTATAAACTGCATCGTCCTTCTCGACGAATACGCGGTTGCGAGAGTTCTCGCTTCTTCCCATAATGAAGTAAGCAAAGACGGCGCATTTCGCGTCCTCGCTCTTTCCTATAATAACGCCTCTGCCGGGATAGGGATTGCCCTTAAGAAGCTCCTCTATATAGCTGATCTCGTAAACGTTCATTTTCTCTCCATTCCGTCGCACACGGCGACCTTAATATGATAAAATCAACCTATCTTAGCGTCGGCTATCTCGCGGCAAACCCGCTCGCAAGAGAGCGGAAGTATCTTCCACTCCGCCTCCTCCATAATTCGTCGCTGAAGCACCTCGGGGGTATCGCCCTCCTTGACCTCGACCGCCCTTTGCATAATAATTCTGCCGCCGTCGGGTATCTCGTTCACAAAGTGAACGGTAGCGCCGCTCACCTTAACGCCGTACGACAGAGCTGCCTCGTGAACGCGCAGACCGTAATAGCCCTTGCCGCAGAAGGAGGGGATAAGCGAGGGGTGAACGTTGATTATCCTCTCGGGATAGCGGGAGGTAAAGCGCTCGGAGAGTATCGACATAAAGCCCGCGAGGACTATAAGCTCGATACCGTATTCATCGAGTGCCTGTATTATTTTGCTCTCAAATTCCTCGGCATCGGCACATTCCGAGCGAAGGACGGTGAGCGTGGGAATTCCCGCGCGCTCCGCACGCTCGAGCGCATACGCGCCCGTCTTGTTAGAGAGAACGAGCGATATCTCGCCAGACTTGATAACACCCGATGCAACCGCATCTATAAGTGCCTGCAAATTCGTTCCGCCGCCCGACACGAGGACGGCAATTCTCGTCTTTTTCATCAGCAGAACTCCACGCCTCCGTCACCTGCGACAATCTCGCCGATCACGTAAGCGTCCTCGCCGCACTCGCGGAGAATAGCGAGAGCCTCGTCCACCTTATCAGGGCTTACGACAATGCTCATACCGACACCCATGTTATAGGTGTTATACATATCTCTCTCGGGAATATTACCGACAGAGGCTATAAGGTTGAATATAGGCAGCACCTTTACCGCGCTCTTGGTGATACGCGCAGACAGACCTGCGGGTATAGAGCGCGGAATATTCTCGTAAAATCCGCCGCCCGTAATATGGCTGATACCCTTCACCTCAACCTTGTCAAGGAGCGCAAGAACGCTCTTAACGTAAATCTTTGTTGGCGTAAGGAGCGTTTCGGCAATTGTTTTTCCGCCGAGAGCCTCGGAGGGCTGATAGAGAGACTCGGGATTATTGTCTATATCAAACACCTTTCTCACAAGCGAGAAGCCGTTAGAATGAACACCGCTCGAGGCGAGGGCTATTATAACGTCGCCCGCCTTCATCTTTTTGTTATCAAGTATTTTTTTCTTATCTACGATGCCAACGGCAAAGCCCGCGAGGTCATAATCCTCAGCGGGCATAAGACCGGGATGCTCTGCGGTCTCACCGCCTATGAGCGCCGCGCCCGACTGAACGCAGCCCTCGGCAACACCGCTTACGATAGCGGCTATCTTCTCGGGGATATTCTTGCCGCAGGCAATATAGTCAAGGAAGAAGAGGGGGCGAGCGCCGACACATATTATATCGTTAACGCACATTGCAACGGCGTCGATTCCTATGGTGTCGTGCTTGTCCGTAAGGATAGCGAGCTTCACCTTTGTACCGCAGCCGTCGGTGCCCGAAACAAGAACAGGCTCCTCCATTCCGGCGACGGGCAGTCCAAAGCAGCCGCCGAAGCCGCCGACGTCATCAAGGCAGCCCTCGTTTCTGGTTCTTGCGATATGAGCCTTCATCAGCTCTACCGCCTTATAGCCGGCGGTAATATCAACGCCCGCCTGTGCGTAGCTCTCGGATCTTGAATTCTTCACTGCTCTTTCTCTCCTTCTGAAATTTTCGTATCGAATTTACTTACGTATTTCTGCGGTGCAGAGGTGGGATAATTTCCGTCGAAGCAGGCGGTGCAATATCCCTTTGCACACGAGTTGGCTGCTATTTTCTTAACGTCCTCGAGAAGAAGGAAGCCGAGCGAATCAGCACCTACAATCTTAGCTATCTCCTCGGTTGTATAGTTGCAGGCTATAAGCATCTCGCGCGAGTCTATATCCGTGCCGTAGTAGCAGGGGTTCAAGAATTTAGGCGCTGAGGAGCGCAGATGCACCTCGGTCGCACCCGCCGCGCGAAGCAGCCTGACTATACGTGCGGAGGTCGTGCCTCTTACTATCGAGTCGTCGACGAGGACAACGCGCTTGCCCTTAACGGCGGAGGATATTGGATTAAGCTTTATACGGACCTTGTCCTCGCGGTTGTTCTGCCCGGGGGCTATGAAGGTCCTGCCTATGTATTTATTCTTGATAAGTCCTATTCCGTAGGGGATACCCGACGCCTCGGCATATCCGAGCGCGGCATCAAGTCCCGAATCCGGAACTCCAACCACAACGTCTGCCTCGACCGGGTGCGCCTTAGCAAGCAGAGCGCCTGCGCGACGGCGCGCGTCCTGAACCGAGCAGCCCGCAATAACCGAGTCTGGTCTGGAGGTGTAAATATATTCGAATATACACACTCTCTCGGGCTTTTCATCACAATGATCGCGCAGAGAGTATACCTCGCCGTTTTTGAAAACGACGATCTCACCCGGATCAAGCTCGCGGATAGGCTCGGCGCCGACGGCGTCGAGCGAGCAGGTCTCAGAAGCAATCACGTACCTGCCGTCAGCCCTCTTGCCGTAGCAAAGAGAGTGTATACCGTTAGGATCTCTTGCCGCCACTATCTTTGTAGGTGACATAAGCATAATGCAATATCCGCCGTCAAAGCGGCTCATCGCTCTGCTGAGCGCAACCTCTATTGAGGGCGCGTCAAGGCGCTCCTGTATGATAGCGCAGGATATGATCTCGGCATCGGACGAGGTATGGAATATCATTCCGCGAAGCTCAAGCTCACGGCGCAACGGACCCGAATTGACGAGCGCACCGTCGGTAGCAAGAGCAAGTCTACCTTTAATATGATTTACAACTATAGGCTCTGCGTTTGCCACTTCGCGCGTGCCGAGAGTGCCGTATCTCGTATGACCGATAGCCATATTACCCTCGCCAAGACGCTCAAGTGTCTCGGAGTCGAACACGTCACCGACAAGTCCCGTATTCTTATGAATACTGAACACTCCGTCATCGTTAACCGCGATGCCCGCACTCTCCTGGCCTCTGTGCTGCAGAGCGTAAAGTCCGTAATAGGTTATAGAAGCGACAGCGCCGCGCTCGGCGCCTGTAATTCCGAAAATTCCCATAAATAATACCCTCCCGGAAAATCAGCCAGTCAGGCGTTAAAGCGCTCTTCAACAGCCTTGTTCTTCTCAAGCACCTTTTCGTATCCATTGGTGCGTACTGCCTTTATCTTTTCCCCGAGGGTCTTATCGCCGAGGGCGAGTATTTGCGCGGCAAGATGAGCCGCGTTAGCCGCGCCGTCTATCGCAACGGTCGCAACGGGTATGCCCGAGGGCATCTGGACGGTAGAAAGAAGCGCGTCCATGCCTCCGGTATTTTTAGAGGAGATCGGTATGCCTATAACGGGAAGGGTGGTATTAGCCGCTACCGCTCCCGCAAGATGAGCCGCCATTCCCGCAGCCGCGATAATAACGCCGAAGCCCGACTCCTCCGCACCGCGGACAAACTCGGAGCATTCAAGCGGAGTACGGTGTGCAGAATAAACGTGCACCTCGTACGGAATACCGTAATCGTCAAGGACGGCTATTCCACGCTCTACGATAGGAAGGTCACTGTCGCTACCCATGATTACTGCTACTTTTTTCATTACCTTATCTCCTCCTTCAAGTGAAAATAAAATAAGGGCAGTTCTACCCTATAGTGGTAGAACTGCCCAGACGGTCGACATATATAAAGCTCCCATTCCTTCGCGGTCTGTTCCGCCGGCACGTAGCCTTTCCGTCAGTCACAGAAGCCTTTACCGCGTATATTTTAACATAATGTGCGCGACGTGTCAAGACGTTTCATTAATAAAAAAGCAAATTTCGACCTCAGCTAAGGGTGATGAGGTATATCTCACCGCGCCCGACCTTCAGCCGTATTGTACCCGCACCGAGGGGTACGTTTTCCTCAGAGGTGCTGTATCCCGCACCGCGCTTTCCGCCGCCGAGCATACCCGATATCGAATAGGTGCGGTAGGGCGCACCCGAGAGCGTTATTGCAAGAGTTCCAGAATACGAGCCGGTAGCAATAAGGATAGCACCCTCGGTATCCGATGCCGCGGCGAGAGCGTATACCTCGCGGCGGTAGTTATCCGTCGTATCAACTCTCGTGCCGCAGGAATAGAGCCTGCCGTACGCTGACATTACACCGAACGCACCGTATCTGTGCGGAGTGAGACAATCGTCCACCGTCAGCACTGCGTTGTCGGGCGAATAGGGGTGGAGATCGGAATAAAACATCATATCTATATTAGCGTCCGAGGCTACGATAAGCGCAGCTGCGAGGCGCGCGGGATAGTCGCGTGAGAGGCGGGGCTGACCCGAGGGCAAATCGAGCTTAAGCTCCGAAACGATACTCAGCGCACGCTTAAAGCCGTATTGAAGAAGAAAATTCCGCGCGTAATTGCTGTGCAAGGAAAGCTCCTCGCCCGACTCGGCACGGCACTCCCATGAGAGAAAATCAAGGGGAGCGTGCGTAGTTTTATCGCTGATATACGCCAAAAATCCCTCGAGGAAGTCGACGTAGCCGCGCTCGGTATCGGTGGCATCGTATCGGTTCTGCGAGCGGAAGCCGCCCGAGGAATATCCACCTATACGAAGGGTGGGAAATACGCTCTTCAGATGATTTGCGACCACGCGGTAAAGCTCATAGTACTCCTCCGGATTATCGGCAAATGCGCCGCACTTGTCGGCACCCGGCCATATCTCAACGTGCTTTACCGAATACTTATATCCGTTGCCCCAGCCGCGGTTGTAATGAAGGATAATTTTCTCGGCTATTCGCGCCCACTTTTCTGCCGGGACGTGGGGGCGCGTAGGCTTTATTGCATATCCGTCATGACGCTCTCCGAGAGAAAGATATATATCGGCACCCGATGCCTTGATGGCTGCCATATACTTATCCGCTTCAGCAAACCTATAAGACTCGGGGAAGCGCTCGTCAAGGGCGGGGTCGGGAAAAATACTGCTTACGTTAAGGTAGCGGCAGCAGCCCTCGGGCATATCCCACTTAGCCGTACGCGCCACAGGTGTGCCGAGCGCTCGGTACTCATCGGTAAAGTCCACCGGCGCCGCCGTATCAAAAAGAGGACCAAGGCAGACGCCGCAAAGAGGCTTAATACGTCCGCTCTTTTTTGAAAAATCTATTATTACGGCTCTATCAAGCATGCACCGCTCCTCCTTTCGACAATTTTTATTTACATTTTTCGATTATTTTCGTTCGGTTTCGCTTTCTTCCGAGCCGTCGGTCTCCATGCTTGCAAGCACGTCACGCTCTATTGACGCATACTCGTCCTCGATATTGTAGGTCCAGCCGTCGCCCGATATCTCGTGCGCTCTGTGGACGGTGATAAAGGCGTTCGGGTCGGCAGATGATACTATCGATACGAAGGTCGAATACTGGCTCATGGCAAAGGTGGTCATAAGCAGCTTCTTCTCGCTGCCCGAGTATCCTCCAACGGCATTACTTATAGTAGTCGTACGGTTCATCTGCCTTATGACAGCTGCGTTTATCTGCTCGTATTTATCCGAGACGACCTGCGCTATAAGAGCGCTGGAGCCGCCGAGGAATATCTTGTCGACAGCAATGGCACATATAAAAGCCGCCACTATGCCGAGAAGGGTAAGCACAAGGTCGCCGACAACCAGCATACCGAGCGCAACGATTGATGCGTCGGTGACGAATATCATAACCGAGCTTTTGAGCTTCGGGAAGAATTTGCAGATCACAAGAGGGATAATATCCGAGCCTCCCGTCGAGCCTCCGCCGAGGAAGGTCAGTGCAGATCCTGCACCGAAGCAGGCACCGCCAAAGAGCGTAGCGAGAATCAGCGTTACCTCGCCGTAGCCCGCGTACATCTCGGACTGAAGATTAAAGAAGCCGCCAAGAACGTCGCTCGATGCAAGCCATGTTGCGAAGGTCAGCACTATGGGATACACTATCGTCGATACAAGCGTCTGTATCGCGAACATCTTACCGAGGAACATAAGCCCAACGAAGAACAGCACCCATACAAGCACTGAGGCGTATACGTCGGCGGTTATCCCGGACATTAGGGGAACACCGGAGAACGCCTCTTCAAGCACTATACCTATACCCGAAACGCCGCCCGTAACGAGGTCGAAGGGGATTATAAAGAGGCCTGCACCGAGAGCAAGTATTGCCGTACCGAGTATAACGTATATGGTATCGCGCACAAGGCGCAGCTTTCTTTTTCTTTTAATTACGTCAATTTCCGACATATTAGCCTCGCTTTCGTAAATAGTTATTGTCAAATGTGCAAAATTCTCCGCTATTTCTCGCAGGAAGACCGACTTCCCAAAATCAATAATAACTATTGTATTGCCACCGTTGTCACCGTGCAGCTCGGGGATTCTTGATTCAAATCCAACACATATATTTTACAATATAAGAACTCTTTTGTCAATCAAAATAAAGAAAGAAACGGGCGGGCGCACGTACGGCGCCCGCCATTAAAGATTTCACAGAATCAAATATACTTTTGTCTTTCTATCCGAGAATTATTCCTCGTCCTCGTAATATACTATAAGATCACCCTTTGCCGATTCTATCTCCGCAAAGGCGATATCCATTGTGTCGCGTATCTCCTCGGGGGATATAACCTCGCAGGGCTTATCGTCTATAACCCACTCAACGAATGCGCGCATCTCGTTCATATAGCAGGTAACGTCGCCGAGATCGGGGGTCACGGTCTCGCCGTCGCAATAGACGCTGAGCTTACCGTCGGTCACAGTAACGGTAGCGCGCTCGAAGTTAACCATAGCGCGCGCCTCAAACGGGAAACTCGAGCAGAGCGACCAATCCGCCGCGGTGGTAACGAAAAGTCCGTCGTAGAAGTACTGTGTGAATATGCTCTCCGAGTCGGTCTTTGCCGCAGTGGAAACCGAGCGCAGGCTGTCGGGAACGCCGAAGAACCAATGCACGAGGTCAACGTCGTGAACGTGCATATCTATTGCACAGCCGCCGCTGAGCGCGGGATCGAGAATCCAGTTCTTCCACGTCCAGGTAGGCGTCGCGGAATAACGCGAGAACTCTGCGCGATAGGGTGCGCCGTACTTACCCGTGTCAATATATTCCTTGATTTTAGCGTATGCGGGATCGAAGCGGAGAGCATGACCTATCATCAGCTTTTTGCCGTTTTTCTCAGAAGCCTCAATCATGCGGTCGCACGCCTCAAGGCTGAGCGCCATAGGCTTCTCGGAGAAAACGTGTACACCATGCTCAAGCGCGAAAATTGCAACCTCCTCGTGAAGATAGGTAGGGAGAGTAGATATGATAAAATCGGGCTTTTCCTTTTCTATAAGCTCCTTATAATCCTCGTAAAAGACAACGCCCGAGAAATCGAAGGAGGATACGTCTACCGTACCGAGATTGATCTTGACGTTCGAGGTAAAGGTATTGGGATCTGCACCGCAGAGCGCGGCAAGCTTTATATCCCCGCGCTCGGTCTCAAGCGCAAGAAGGTTACCGAGCTGAAGCTTTCCAAGACCGCCAAAGCCTATTATCGCATATCTGTACATATTTTTTCCTCTTTTCAAATAATCTGACAAATACAGTATAGCACGCGAAGCCGCCCTGTGTCAAGTCAAATTCCATATGCGTATGTCGTACCAGGAAACAAAATCGGGTGTAAAAAGCGGGCGGCATAACGCGCCGCCCGCTGATAGGTTGATTCGTATTATTTAACGCCCTCGTACTCTACCCTATACTCCTCGGGAATACCGAGTCCTCTGAGGTCTGCCATAAATCCGTTCTTCTCTGCGTTGTAGAGCGACCAGATTACGCGAAGGCTCTGCATAGCTGCTCTGCCGTTTGTGAGAGGAAGAGTGCCGTTGTTTACGCACTCAGCGAAGTGTCTGATCTCGTACTGAGTCTGCTTATCGCGCTGCGCATCGCGAGTCCAGAGGACGGTCTTCTTCTGTCTTTCGAGGATCTCGCCGGGCTTGTGCTGATAAGCGCCGTCATAGAGTCTGATCTCACCCGATGCATGCTCATACTCAAGCATACCTCTTTCGGTGTGGATCTGGATATCGTAGTCAAGTCTTGTGCCGCGAGCGCCCCAGGTAGCACCGTGGTAGCCCACCGCACCGTTCTCGAACTTGATGATCATGGCGCTGGTCCCCTCTCTGAGCATCCAGGGAGTACCGACGTTTGTGCCGACGTGCGCACCGGTCACGGGGTTACCCATGAACCAAAGCATAATATCTACGTAGTGACAGCCGTGGCTGAAGAGCTGACCGCCGCCCATCTTCGAGGTGTTGAGATACTTGGGCAAGCCGTATTCATCAACAGCATCTGTACCGCTGAGCTGCTCGGTCCATACCGACATCTTGAACGCCTTACCGTACTCGCCGCTGTCAACAAGCTGCTTAAGCTTAACAACGCCGGGCCAGAAGCGGACGGGGTAAGCGCACATAAGAACTACGCCCTTCTTCTCGCACATCTCAACGAGGCGAACGCACTCCTCCTCGGAATTGCAAAGGGGCTTCTCCATAAGCACGTGCTTGCCGCGCGATGCGAAGAACATTCCGATCTCGTAGTGAGTCTCGTGCGTGGTCGCTACGAGAACCGCATCAATTTCATCTGCCATCTCTCTATAATCGGTATATACCTTTGCGCCGTTACCGAGTGCCTCTGCAACTACCTCTGCTCTGTCTCTGTAGAGGTCGCAGCATGCAACTATCTCGATCTCCTCAACGAGGTTTACGTTCTTTGCGTGTGCTGCCATCATTTTGCCGCAGCCGATAAGGCCCATTCTGATTACTTTACTCATCTTTGTCACCTTTCTTGACATTCGCCCCGAGTGGGGGTATAATAGTTTTGGGTCGTGCCCTTACAAGTTCATTGTAGCACAACCCTACCGCCGAGTATATAGACAATCAGGCAAAAAGTTTGCACTATTCGGTTAAATTTCGCAAAAAGGAGCGCAATATGAGAAAATACGTCAGCACGTCAATACCCGAATATCTCACCGTACGCTCCATTGTTGCGGTGCTTACAAAGCCGTTTCGAGCCGCACCAAGCTATGACGATAAAAGCCACGGCGAGAGCCATGACTTTCCCGAGCTGTTTTACGTGAGAGAGGGCAAATACGCCATGAACGTCGGCGGCACGGTATACGACCTCTCCGCCGGGCAGATGATAATATACGCTCCGCTTGATACTCACTACGGCGCAGGCGGCGATGCCACGGCATCTATCATCAGCTTCAGAGCCGATATGGAGCTTATGCACGGTATGTATAACAGAGTTATCACGCTCACCGACGAGCAGCGCACCATGCTTGAATCGATAATCGACGAGGGTGTGCTATGCTATGAAAGTCGCGCCCCCGGCTCACCTGTCGGCGGCATGGTTATCCGCGACGGAATATCAGGCTATCGCCTGCAGAAGCTGAAGCGCGACCTCGAGTTATTCCTTCTCGACGTTTACCGAACGGTAGATATTGCCGACTCGGGCGACCCTACGGGAAAGCTCACCGCAAGGCGAGAGCAGTTCCTCGCAGTGGTAGCGTATATGCGCGAGAGGCTCGGCGAGGAGCTGACCGTCGAGGATATAGCGCGCGGCGGCTCCATGAGTGTATCAAAGCTAAAGATGCTCTTCCGCGAGCATACGGGCGGCGGCCCTATCGACTACTTTATAAATATGAAGATCGAGCGCGCAAAGGACCTCATACGTATGGGCGTATACACCCTCAGCGAGGTTGCCGAAGCCCTCGGCTTCTCTTCCCTGCACTACTTTTCCCGCACCTTCAAGGCACGCGTCGGCGTAGCCCCGTCGCGCTGGGAGGAGGAATAGGTGGCGCATTCGTTATGCGCCAAGATATGCTTTCCCTCGCCGCATCGCGGCGAGGGAAAGTTATTATTATCCCTTTCATGCCTACACGAAAAATATTTGAAACGGTAGGATTCCATTACTCCGGGAATAATATTGAGGGAATATCCCCTTAAATACTTGACATTTCCCTTATAATATGCTACTATTTAAGGGAAAGGATGCGGAATTAAGGTTATGAGAACATTTAACTACTCGGAAATAAGCAAACAAAAATGGGATTCCAAGATTCTCGGCTTGATAGCGGCAATCTACAAAGAAGCCGGAAAACAGGAGATGTATCTGAAGCAACGTCCCGAGGAGCTTGAAAAGCTCGTTGAGATTGCAAAGGTACAAAGCACGGAAAGTTCCAATGCTATAGAAGGTATCGTTACAACAAGCACGAGAATCAGGCAGCTCGTAGGTGATAAGACTACGCCTAAAAATCGTGATGAGCAAGAAATCGCAGGCTACCGTGACGTTCTGAATATTATTCACGAGAGCTTTGATGCCATACCGATTACGCCCAATTATATTCTACAGCTTCATAAAATACTGTATAGCCACATGAACAACCCTGCGGCAGGCAGAACAAAGAGCGTGCAGAATTATATCAGCGCAACCTATCCCGACGGTAGTACAAGAACGCTGTTCACTCC
>CAYZZJ010000056.1:0-11443 GCA_964482885.1 uncultured Ruminococcus sp.
GAGGACAGGATGATGAAGTGGGTTACCTGGTTAACCGTAGAGTGGAACATAAGCGACATAACTATGATCTGGAATATGATCTTACGTCCGGGGAAGCGGAGCTTCGCAAGCGAATAAGCCGCCATGGAAGCAAATATCAGGTTACCGAGAGTACCGCATATCGTGATAAATACAGTGTTGAATATGTACCTTGAGAAGGGTACCCAGGAGTCACCCATGAGGGTGAAGAGGTCTGCAAAGTTATCAAGCGTAGGCCTCATAACGTAGAAGCGCGGGGGGAACATGAAAAGCTCATCGAGGGGCTTAAAGGACTGTATTACAACGTAGTACATGGGAATGAACATGAAAAGTCCCAGTATCGTGAGCATGATGGTGATACCAAGGTCACCGCCGGCTGA
This sequence comes from uncultured Ruminococcus sp., assembly GCA_964482885.1. GTDB lineage: Bacteria > Bacillota > Clostridia > Oscillospirales > CAG-272 > UBA1740. The sequence goes on from CAYZZJ010000056.1 coordinate 399, forward strand.
CCTGTTGAGTACAACTCTATGGCCGCGAGTTCTTAATTTCTGTGCCATCTTACTCACCTACCTTCGAGAGCGCCTTCTTAATGAAGATGTTCGACGCGAACATTATCACGAAGAGGATAACCGCTATTGCAGAGGCGTAGCCGATCTCATAACGCGATCCACCATAGTCGTCAAGATGGTGCATTATGGTATGTGCGGCATAATCAACCGAGGGGAAGCCACAAAGCGCCGTAACAACTCCACCGAAGCCGAAGGAGTTGGTGATAGCCAGCACGGCACCGAACATAAGCTGGGGACGCATGGTGGGAAGGGTGATATACCAGAGCTCCTGCCAACGGTTCTTGATACCGTCAACGGCAGCAGCCTCGTACATCGAGCGGTCTATGGTCTGAAGACCTGCAATGAACGAAAGGAATGCAGTACCGAGCGACGTCCAGAGGGCGACGACGATACAAAGTCCCATAACGTAATCCGCATCCGAGAACCAGAGTATCGGCGATGATATAAGTCCGTATTTCAGCAGCACCGCGTTAGCCCAACCATAGGAGTCAGACGCGAAAAGCGTCTTCCATACGAGATAAGCCTGACCGGATATGGAGGGTGCGTAGAATACGAGGGTAACAACCGCACGGATCTTGGGAGGAAGCTCGTTGATGAACCATGCAACCAAAAGCGCGAGAATATAGGAAACGGGTCCTGTGATGCACGCGAATATAAGAGTGTTCTGGCAGGCGAGAATGAATATCTCGTCGTCCATAAACAGTCTCATGTAGTTATCAATGCCTACGAAGTTGGGCACCTGCAACATATTGAAGTCGGTAAGGCTGAGGATTATCGAAAGGAACACGGGCAGGACTGTGAAGATAATGAAGAGGAGCAAGAAGGGCGCTACCATGAAGTATGCCGTCTTGTTGTTCTTCATCTCTTCCCAGGTCCACCTGAGCTTCGACACCTCGGAACGTTTTACCGGTCCTTGTGTCTGATTAGTCTGTGACATTGTGATTCTCCTTTACTGTTGCGAGTAAGAGCTGGCGGAAACCTTTTCGGGCGGTACGGGCTCTTCATCGGTGGGTACCCAAAGGCCAAACTCCGCACGCTTACGCTGAATCTCACTGTTGATAGCGCCTATGTAAGAGCGCATCGCGTCGATTGCGTTAGCATCGTTGTTAACCGCGTCGAGGAATGCAAACTGCGTATACCTATTAATAATGTAAGAACCGGGATAATTAACGATGGAGGACATATGCGCCATCTGGTCCATGATCGCCTGCTTTTCGCTCGCGGTCCAAGACAGGTCGTCAATTGCATTGAGGTTCGCGGTCTCGTACTTAGCCGAGGGACCCATGATAGCTACGATTCTGTTACCGTAGTTTGCAGACTGCTCGTCATCGGTCTCCCACTGAACGAACTGCCATGCGGGGCGAAGATTGCCTCTGGTATCGCAACCCTTAAGAATAATGGTTGCAGTAACCTGTGCAAGTGAATCGTAATTAAATTCCTTTGTATCCTCTCTATAAGAGCCGGGCAGCGGACAGAACTCCCAAAGTCCGGAAAGCTCGGTAGCGTATACAACGAGCTGGTTATAGAGGTCGGCGTAGCTTCCTATAAGTATAGGCATCTCACCCGTTCTGAAACGGTTAGCCGCGTCGTAGGATACGGGGAAGGAGAAGTCGCTGTAAAGTCGGCAGGTGAAGTGGAATGCGGCGAGAGCAAGCTCGGAGTCGAGGTCTACCGCAGCGCCGGCATAAGCAGCGTCATATTTGTCAGTATCGGTATACTTCCACATGCTTCCGCCCTCCTGATAAATCATGAAGTCAAGCGCAGAAATGTAGGATACACCGATCTGCATGTTGTTGGACTGAAGGTCGGGAAGAATGGTAAGAAGATCGTCCCAGGTACGGGGTATCTCAAGACCGAGCTCTGCGAGAATGTCCATACGGTAGAACATCATCGCGAACTGCATCGTTCTCGGTATACCGTAGGCAACTGCGGGAAGAGCCGTGATCTTATCTCCGTCCTTCTTGATACCGGGAGAGATCATAATGGTGTCAATGGCGGCGGAAGCGAAGTTGCCGTCAATTACGTCATCGTAAGTAAGAGTAGTAAAGGTGGGCGTCTCGCCGTCGCGCTTCTCGGTGGTGGTGACGAAGCCGTCGCCCGTCTTGTAGGTATACATCTCGGTCGTGAAGACCTTGTTGTTGTCCTCACTCATTCTGGGATCGCATCCGTTAACGCCGAGAACCGCCTCACGAATAGCGTAGTTAATAACCTCGGAAGAGCCGAGACCGAGATATACGTCCGGACCCTTTCTCGAGAGGATCGAGGGCAGAAGCGTTCCGCCCGCGACAAGCTTTAGGGAAACCGAAACACCGGTCTTATCGGTGAAGCCATCCTTAGCGTCGATCATCGTACGCCAGATCTGAGACTGGTCACGACCTGCGGAGATCCAAACGTCGATATGCTCCTCGTTCTGCTTAACCTCCTCGGTTACGCCCATCTGGTCGTAATCAATTACAAAAGAGGAGAAGAACGCTACTATCTCGAACCACATTGACTCGAAGAAGTTCGCATCCTGTCTCGGAAGATTGGAGGCATCGCTCTTGATCTCGTCGCCCTCCATTACGCAAGGAGAAACAACGATAGAGTCAATCATAACCGTACTCGCCTTGGAGTCGTTGATCCAGGTACCGAGAGAGCCGAGATAGGACTTAAGGTTACTGAGGTTAGCGGCAATATTGTCACCGTTATCCGAGCCAACCTTATTAAAAAGAGTGTATACGGTCTCGAGGGTGGCAATGTGCGCACCGTTGGTACCGCATATCGCCTTAAGTGCCTCGTGAACCGCCTTGAGCGACTTAGCCTGCTCAAGAATAGTGATAAGCACCTCGGGCATTACCTCGATAAAGTTGTACGTATCATTGTACTCATCGGGGTCGGTACCGGTAAGCTGAAGTATGCGGAGGTAAGCTGCGTTAACCTCGTTAAGCGCGGTCTCTGCAGCCTTTATGTACTCCTTCAAGGTACCAAGCGAGCACTCAAGGTAAAGGGTGTACTCAACGCCCTCCTCAAAGAAGAATCGGAATTCATTGTTACCGTCGGTAAGGAACGCGCTCTGCCATCCATCGCTGTAATCAAACTTGATATCGTTAGCCTCGGAGAAGGGAGCGGTAGCAACTCCGCCCGAGCCGTAGTCGCCGCCCTCAAGCTTGATAGCACGGCAGACGTACATACCCTGAAGCGTGCTCTGCTTGAATCTCATACCGAAGTTGTAGAAGCCGGTCTTGTCGACGCTGAACTTGTACGATGCCCACTGACCAACCGAGCTGAAGCCGGTCTCGCCGATTACGTTGTAGAGCTGAGTACCCGAAACAACTGGGGTGTTAACGGGAGAGGTATTATCGTTAGAAGGAGCTACCGATGCGTCCGAAACCATATCCGGGAACTCTGCCTCGATGGTGATGGTGTCACCGCCGTTGGGAATAGCATCTGCTCTGCCCTCGTACTTCTCAAGATACTGCTCGTAGCTGATCGCGGACTCTGTGGGAACTGCGGGCTCGAGAGTTATAGACTTGATGATAACGGGGTCTCTCTCAGCCTCGAGGGTGATCGTGTGTCCGAGATGCTCGCTGAGATAGAAGCTGAAGTATCCGGGAGTATAGCCGGAATCGTCCTGGAGATAGTAGGTCGACCAGCCGGGAGTAGCAACCGCGCTGGGAGCCATGGAATTACCGATCTTATCCTGCTGGATCGTGTAGGTGGTAACCGTCTTGACACCGTCCTTAATCTCGGTCACTATCTTGCAGTACGCATCCTGTCCCTTCCACTCGTAATCAATATCAAAGCTGTCTTTCTCGCCGGGAGCGGGGGTAACCACGGGGTCGGATTTGTATGCGAACGACCAATCCTTATCAAGCGTTATATTAGCAACCTCGGAAAAGGGGATGCTGCCGTCAATGGTAAAGCTACGCTCAATAGCACTGACGCTGCTCTCCGCGGTAACGCAGCTGTAGTATTCGATCTTGATGTAGTACATTCCTGCCTCAGACTTGCTGATGGGGAACTGCCAGGTTGCCTTGCCGGTAGCGGGAAGGTATACGCAGGTCGAGGAGTTGGTGTCATAATCGAAATCAGCCCAATCGGGACTGTCCTTTCCACCTGCACTCGCAATAGCCTGCTGTACACGGTCGCTGTCTTTGACAAGCGTTACGTTGCTCGTAGACTGATCGGCGCTGAAATCGCTACCATTAAGATATAGGGTAGCGGTGCCCGCCTTCACACCCTCGTACTTCTCGATGTACTCGGAATACGGCAGTGTTCCTACCAGTTTCTGCATCTCCTCAAGCGTCGTAGGCTTGTAGGGGTTGTCATCATTGAAACTACCCCCGTCCGATGCTGCAGATACGGTGAAGCCCATAGAAGCGAGCAGGATTGCCACGGAAAGCAGCATGCACATTACTTTCCGAAACCATTTTTTCTTCATTTCTGAAATCCTCCGTTAAAATGCGCTACATACGAACGAGTTCGGCAATAGCATCACCGTGAAGCCTGTGCTCGTACTGAGGTTTCAAGATGATGGCACTGCAACGTATACACGCCCGTATGTATTAAGAATTATAACACACGCCGGAGATAAAAGTCAATAGAGAAAAATCCTGGGAATTCAAAGCGCAAGCCGGTATTTGGGCGCCCGATTTCAATTTCTTCCTAAATTGTAACCTACTCTTTACATTGATTTTTCGAGGAAATTCCAAAAAAATATTCAACGTAAGTTGTATTTACGCGAAAAAGTGTGAATTTTGCCCGTTACACCCCTTTTTATGCATAATTAGGTAAATTAAATTTACATTTATTCGTCATTTTTAAGTTGATCGTCATTTTTTGTTTCACAGCCGATTTTTGTTGAAAGTACACAAAAATGTGTCGTTTTTTTCTATATCGCGAATCGGAGCTAAAACGGGGCGCTTGAGTCGTATTTTCACCCCTATGGGAGCTTAAAAACGATAAAAAAGCAGCATCCGGCGCGGAGTACAACGTACTTTGCCAGATGCCGCTTTAAGCATATATTTACGATTTGTTTACATTTTTTCGATGACGCCGCCACCGACCACGATGCCGTCCTTATAAAACACAGCCGACTGCCCGGGAGTAACGGATTTGACGGGACAGCACAACCGCACCTCTGCGTGTGTGTCATCGAGACGCCTGACACTTCCCTTCACCGCCTCGGCAGCATACCTTATCTTGACGTCATATTCTCCTCCCGGAAACCCCTCGATCATCACCGCATCACTCACCGTGAAGGCATCGGATAAAATCGGCTCGGAGTCGAGAGTTATGCGATTGGTAAGCGGGTCTATGTTAATGATGAACGCGCGCGCGCCGAGCGAAATGCCCAGACCCTTCCGCTGTCCTACGGTGTATCGCACTATGCCCTCGTGTCTGCCAAGCACCCTGCCATGCTTATCCACGAAGTCACCTTTTTCGGGCGTACCTATCTTCGATTCAACGTACTCTGCGTAATTTCCATTCGGAAGAAAGCATATTTCCTGGCTGTCCTTGCGGTCAAGCTCGGAAAGACCCGCAGTCGAAAGCTCGGCGCGTATATCCGCCTTCCTGCTCTCGCCAAGAGGTAGCACGAGCATGGAAAGCACGTCCTCGGGAAGACGGTAAAGCATATAGCTCTGATCCTTTCTCTTGTCCTCTGCCACAGCTATGGCATGACGTCCGGACGATAGCTCCACCAAACGCGCATAATGCCCCGTGGCAATTCGGTCAAAGCCGTGCGACTTAGCGTAATCGCAAAGCGCTCTGAACTTGATTTTTGGGTTACAAACTATACACGGGTTGGGGGTTCTACCGTTTTTATATTCGTTAACGAAGTCGGACTTGACTATTTTGTCAAACTCCTCACGGCAGTCTATAACGTGCAAGGGTATCCCGATTTTTTCAGCTGCGCTCTCGGCTGCAGTGACGTCAACGTACTCATGCATAATGAGAAGCGCGCCCTCGACCGAGTGTCCCTCGGCAATAAGCTTCATCGTGACATAGCTGCTGTCGACACCGCCACTCATACCAACGAGTATCCTCATACTATTCCCTCCTCTCCTTTAGCTTGAAAGCAGGCTGCGTACAGCCTGCTTTCCTTATTATTCCTCGTCCTCGTGCTCGTCGGAAACAACCTCAAAGTCAATCGGACGTCCGATCTTGCCGTAATAGTCTGCGATAGCGTTCTTAACCGCCTCCTCGGCAAGCACGGAGCAATGCACCTTAACGGGAGGAAGCCCCTCAAGAGCCTCTACAACAACGCTGTTGGTAAGCTCGAGAGCCTCCTTGACGGTATGCCCCTTAATAAGCTCGGTAGCCATGGAGGAGGTAGCGATAGCCGCGCCGCATCCAAAGGTCTTGAACTTACAATCCGTGATAACGTCGTTATCATCTATCTTAAGATATATCTTCATAATATCTCCGCACTTGGCGTTGCCGACGACGCCAACTCCGCTGGCGTCCTCAATCTCACCCACGTTTCTCGGGTTTGTGAAATGATCCATTACCTTTTCGCTGTACTGCATATCTATTCTTCCTTACTTAGATAAAAGTTCTTTTTTCTCAATCTCCTCCCAAAGAGGGCTCATCTTACGAAGGCGCTCGATAATCGGGGGGAGCGTTTCTAAAATATAGTCTACGTCAGCATCCGTATTTTCGTGCGAAAGCGACAGACGGATAGACCCGTGTGCCTTCTCGTGAGGCACGCCTATTGCGAGAAGCACGTGTGACGGCTCAAGCGATGCAGAGGAGCATGCGGAGCCTGTGGAGGCGCAGATGCCCGCCATATCAAGCCACATCAGAATGCTCTCGCCCTCTATACATTCGAAGCCTATATTGACGTTGCCGGGCACGCGCTTGGTGGGGTGTCCGTTAAGCTTTGAATACGGTATCTTCAAAAGCTCGGCTATGAGTCTGTCGCGCATATCACGTACTCTGTCAAGCTCGGGAACACGTGCCACGGCAATCTCGATAGCCTTAGCAAGGCCTACGATATACGGAACGTTCTCGGTGCCTGCACGCTTTCTCTTCTCCTGTCCGCCGCCGTCGATCAGGTTGTTTATCGCCAATCCTTTGCGGATATAGAGCATTCCTATGCCCTTAGGTGCGTGGATCTTATGACCGGAGAGCGCGAGCATATCGACGCCAAGCGTTTTGAGATCCACCTCAACACTTCCGACAGCCTGCACGGCGTCGGTGAACATGAGCGCGCCCTTGGCGTGTGCCAGAGCAGCTATCTCGGAAATAGGCTGGATAGTGCCTATCTCGTTATTAACAAACATTACAGACACGAGCGCAGTATTATCGGTTATAGCCGCCTCAAGCTCGTCCATACGGACGATACCGTCCTCTCCGACGCCAACGTAGCTAACGCTAAACCCCTCAAGCTCAAGCGCCGCACAGGTATTGAGAACGGCGGGATGCTCGATCTTGGTGGTGACTATATGCGTTCTCCCCTTTTTCCTCATTCTGCGGGCGGCGCCCTTAATAGCCCAGTTGTCCGACTCGGTGCCGCAGGAGGTGAAATATATCTCGCCCGGTGCGCAACCCAAAGCGCGCGCTATATCGGCGCGTGCATTGTCAACGAGAGCCTTTGCCTCATATCCCTTGCTGTGCTGGCTCGAGGGATTGCCCCAGGCACTCTCGAGAGCCTCCGTCATTGCATCAATGACCTCTCTTGAGGGAGCTGTGGTTGCAGCATTATCGGCATAAACAAATCTTGCCATATTCATTTCCTCTGATTTACGAAAAATGTTGTTTTTTAATTCCCGATTTATTGTATACCAAAATGGTGTAGATTTCAATATCTTTTATCAAATATATCAGTCTTAATATGTTAATTTTTTGTGAACGCGCGAGCAAGTAAAATAGTAGCGACCTTGACACGAGCTCATGCATGTAATATAATGATTATAATCGACCTCAAAGGAGCTATTATGTATACCATTGGAATTGATCTCGGGGGCACCAACATAGCAGTCGGGCTGTGCGACGGTAGCCTCAACATGATTGATAAGGATAAGGTGCGCACCAACGCGCACCGTCACGCAGCCGAAATCGTGCGTGACATGGCTATGCTCTCGCAAAGCATTATCGAGAGAAACAACCTAACGGCAGACGATATAGAATACGTAGGAATTTTAGTTCCCGGCACCGTTGACGTTACAAACGGTGTCGTAGAGTGTACACCAAACCTTCCATTTTCGGGCTTAAATCTGCGTGAGGAGTTCAAAAAGCACCTGCCGATAAAACGGATTTTACTTGAAAACGATGCAAACGCGGCAGCCATAGGCGAGCTTCTCGCGGGCGCGGGCAGAGGTGTGGACTCTCTGGTGATGATTACGCTTGGAACGGGGGTCGGCGGCGGAGTTATTATGAATGGCAGGGTATTCAGCGGTTGCATGAATTCGAGCGGTGCTGAGCTTGGTCACATGGTAATCGTCGCAAACGGCAACCAATGCGGATGCGGAAGGCGAGGATGCTGGGAGACCTATTCATCTGCTACCGCGCTCAAAGAAATGACATGGGTGCGTGTATCCGAGCTTAAGGAGCGCGGTATCCCTTCTCTTATGCTCGATTGCGACGAGGTCAGCGCGCGCACAGCATTCGATGCCGCAAAGGCGGGCGACAAAGAGGGACAGCTTCTGGTTGACGAGTATATAGGCTACCTCGCTGTTGGTGTTACCAACATTATCAACATATTCCAGCCCGAGCTTTTGCTTATTGGCGGCGGAGTATCCGGAGAAGGTGAAAACTTAACGCGCCCCCTCAGAAAAATAGTAGACCGCGAGCAATACACCAAAAACAGAGCTGTAAAAACAAAAATTATGACTGCTACCCTCGGCAACGATGCCGGTATAATAGGTGCAGCGGGCTTAGGCAGAGTGCTTTAATAATCAAACGCTATCTTACACACGTCAGCATTCATATTTATTTTACAAAATATTTATGTTTTGCGCTTGATGAGATAGCGTTTATTTCGTATAATGTCGGTATCATTACCCAGGACCCAAGGAGGTCAAATTGAAACAACTTATTGCTTTATTACTGGCGCTGATAATCCTCTCGGTCAATCTGGCGTTTCTTATATCCTGCTCCGGTACCAACGATGACGGTGATGAGGGCGGTGGATTGCTGGGCGGAGATATTCCCGGCGAGGAGGATCTGCTTGATCCCGATGACGGGAACGAGGAAACCGAGAATGACGTAAAATACGATTCCGCAGGAATTATTGTCCCCGAATACAAGGACTACGGCAAAAGTACAAAAAAATTCTCGGTTTATGCACTTGACTACGCAAGACCCGACGTTGACGCGCTTTGCGCCGACTTCTACTCCACCTCGGCGCTTATCAGAGAAAACAATCTATCCTTTGACGAGCAGCTTGCAAGGCTGGAATCTCTCGATGCCGGATACGCGAGCTTCTACTCAATGCTTAATACCGCCGAGATTTTCAACTCCAAGGATACTGCAAATGAATTCTGGTCCGCCGAATACAACGCTCTCTCGGTTGCCGCGCCCGCCTTTGCCAAGGCGGTTGAGGACGTATTCGTTGCTGCGGCAGGCTCCGAGCATCGCGAGAGCTTCGAGCGTGAATACTTCCACACCGATATAAGCGAGTACGCCGACGGAGGTATTTATACCGATGCCGTTGTAGCGATAATGGCAGAGGAGACCGCGCTCGAGAACGAATATAAATCAATCTCACCCTCGAACGTAATAATAACCTTCAAAAATTCGGATATCAGCATTACGGACACGTACGAGTGCGTTCTCCGGGCGCTTGAAGAGCTGTATGGCTCTACCGCGTCGACCGCTTACCTTCGTGCATCCACTCTTTGCGAGGGATACTATCGCAATGCTGTCGCCGATAAATCTATCGAAGTATACCTTGACCTTGTATTGAAGCGAGCAGAGCTTGCAAAGGCGCTTGGATATGACAGCTATATCGACCTTGCTTACGACAGCATGGGGTACAATTACTCGCCGGAGCTTATGCTCGATTTTATCGACGAAATCACCACGGACGTATATCCGGTATACAAGCGCCTCTCAACCCTTCTCTTCTCTCCGTACTTCAGCGTTAACAGCGAGGCGAAGCAAAGCGTTTCAACTATAATCAATACGGCATATTATACCTCGATGGATATTTCGGCAGAGTTTGGCGATATATACGCGTATATGCTGCAGAACGAGCTGTATGATATGGCGCCTCTATCAAGTACAAGATTCGACGCCTCTTTCACCACCTATATAGGCACGAACGAATCTCCCTACTGCTTTATCACCTCTACAGGATACTTAAGCGATTATTCCACCCTCACACACGAATTCGGACACTTTATAGATTATTATGTAAATAATGATAGTCTTAATTCGTTGGAGTTAGCCGAGGTGTGCAGCCAGGGCTTTGAATACTTATCGCTCATCAAGGTGGAAAGCCGCGCCACCGAAAAGGTCTATAAGTACATGAAATACGACGCTCTGGCGAGCGCGTTCGAGATACTTATACAGCAGGGCTTATATGCATCGTTCGAGCATTCGGTGTACAATACGGACGCAGGCGAAATGAGCTTTGCGAAGCTTGAGGCATTAGCTAAGGATGCTGCGGAAAAAATGTTCGGCACCTCAGACCAGTTCGAGCTTGATCACGTTATGATACCGCATCTGTTCATAGCGCCCATGTACGTGCAGTCGTATTGCACCTCGATAGTACCTGCGCTCGAGATATACCTGCTCGAAACCGATAAGGCGGGAGACGGAATATCGGCATACCGAGCAATAATATACCGTGATGAAGCCGATGCAGACTTCGTCGCGGCATTACAGTCCGCGGGGCTGACCTCTCCGTTCAAACCGGGATTTCTCGGAGATATATCATGCGATATATATTATCTTCTTACAGGTATACAATACAAATCGACGAGCAGCGGCAGCAATGCCGCATAGCAAAGGGGCTGTCTCATTAAGAATTCAATAAAAATAAGGCAAAATCTTGGAAA
>CAYZZJ010000057.1:0-11291 GCA_964482885.1 uncultured Ruminococcus sp.
GGGCATTGCGAAATAGATAAACACGCCAACCAAGCGTACAACGCAATATACGATAGAGTGATTCTGTTAGATACGCCCCGATGTTGGCACATGCAATAGTACGTCCAAAGACCGAATATATTCGCGCGGATAAAGGGTGCTATACAGTCGCTCGCGGGAATTGGATTTTCAATTATGCCCTTCTCGTAGAACTGAATGCTCGACAGGGCGTCCATAACGGGATACCCCTCAAGCAGATCGACTACTGCAGACTTAGAGAGCTTATATGCCTCCTCATCCGCCTCGTGCGGCTCATCGGAGATGTGGAAGAAGCAACGCTTGTCATCACCGCGCTTTTTCATATGCGCCAAAAGCTCCGGGATGAACGTGCGAAGGAAGCATACGTAATCTTCGCCGTGTGCATCGGTCTGCCAACCGAATATCTTTTTCCGGGCGCCGTCTACCGTAGCTACTATCTTCGGCGCGTGCTTTGCGCCCCACTGGGTAAACAAATGCGAAAATTCAATATATTCAACGCCACATCGGTCAAGCATATCTATCCATCTGTCAAGAAGTGCAAAGTCAAAAATATACCTTCCGTCCTTGATCTCAACTCCCACAAGCTGAGTGGTTCGCCGCTCGCCGCCCACAGCCGTATCGAGCGGAGGTGTGAAAATGGGCGTGAGAATCATATTGATTCCATTTCTCCGCGCCGTCCTGACAAAATTTTCAACGATTTCAAAATGCCGCTCAGACCACACCTCGATACTGTAGTAGTTGGCGAGACAATCCACGTAAAGCCACTGAGTGAAGTATATATCCTCGTCGGGGAGGACTGCATCTATGACCTCTACTTCAATCTCGCACCTGCAGCTGCCGTACTCATTACCGCAAAGCTCAAATGCAAAGCCGTACTTCCCCGCACTCATATCCTTCGGGATATTGATCTCAACCCAGGCGGAGCTTGTTACCGAGGGCGCGAAGGTGAATTTGCCGCCGTAGTACATGGGACGGAGAATATCGGAATACAACCCTGATGACGTTCTTGAATAGTTATCGTCCACACCGCCGGGGTGCGTAGCCTTAATCACGGGAACGTGGTGAACGGCTCTCAGGCTTGCGAGCCTTGTAAGCTCTCCCGAGATAACGGGAGCAATCCTTATCGGGTCTGACAGCACAGGACCATCTGTAGTGTCGTAGCTATATATAATCTGAAAGTTAAGGCGCTCTCCCTTAAGCACAGAAATCCTCTGCAGCGGGGCAAAGGAGTCAAAAGCGCTGTCAACGTAAACCTTTTCTAACGAAGAAACAATTTTTGCACTAATCATGATTACCTCAAAGCAGTTTCACAGTTGCACTTTCGCTACCTTCTCAATTCCCCAGCATGATCTTTATGATTTCCTTATCGGTCTCCCCCATTCCCTCGCGGGCGAGTCTGCCGATGTTGCGTATGGTGTTCTCTACTCCCTTGGTGACAATGCCGTCGCCGCCGTAGAACTGTCTGCCCGTTTTTGCCATGCTGTAGCCGAGGATACCTGCCTCGACAGCCATAGCTATCTTCGCGGCACAGGAGGGCTTTGCTCCGTCACATATCGTTCCCGAGAGGATAGCCACCGCGTTTACTATCGTGTGTGCCACCTCGTAGTACCTTCCTCCGAGCAGATAGGCGATACCCGCGCCGCAGCCGCAGCCCGCGCTGATCGCGCCGCAATATGCGGAGAGGCAGCCTATGCCCGCCTTCTGATGCACGGTGACAAGATCGGATACAATCAGCGCGCGAAGTAAAGTTTCGTTGTCAATTTCGTACTCGCGAGCGTAAATAACGACGGGAACGGACGCCGTGATACCCTGGTTTCCGCTACCGGATATGATACAGACCGGCAGCTCACAGCCGCTCATGCGCGCGTCGGATCCGGCGGCGGCATGCGCCTTCGCTATTCTTGCGGCATCGGGGTTGTCCGATGATAGCAGAAGCTGTCCGATAGATGCGCCGTAGGGATTCTTCAAGCCCTCCTCGGCAATCGCCATATTAAGCGCAATCTGGCGCTCGAGGTAGGGGCGAAGCTCATCGAGCTGAGCCTCCTCTGCGAAGGTAACGATGTCACGTACACTAAGCAGATTCTCGCGCTGCTTCTTAAGCTCCTCGTCCGTCTGATGCTCGCACTTTGCGGCGTGGTATCTTTCAAGCAAAGACTCACCGTTGCGCGCTACGGCTACCACGTTTGTATGATTTGCAGTTATCTCAACTTCTGCGATATCGCACCCGAGCTTGCCCGTCAGGTGAAGATCAAAGCTACAGCCGGTATTCAGCTCACAGACGTTAATTGCCGTGCTTTCCTTATAAGCGCCGATCTCGGGAATATCAGACTCTGTGAGGGCTGTAAGCACCTCGAGCTGACGGTCGGGCGCACACGCTATAACGCCTGCGGCGATGGCACTCTCGATTCCGTGCATTCCGCCCGTGGCGGGTACTACAACGCTCTTCACGTTCTTTATGATATTTCCGCTGAGACCGACGGTGATCTCCTCGGGCTTTCCGCTAAGCACGTCGGTAAGAATTGAGGCGGCGTATGCAATCGCTATAGGCTCGGTGCAGCCCATAGCAGGGCGCAGCTCATCCTTAAGTATTTCTGTGTAGGCGGTAATAATCTCTGATGAAAGCATGTTATTGTTTCGTCTCCCTTGGATTGTTTTAGGATTTATCGGTCAATTTTCTGGTATGCAAGGCGCTCGGCGCCATCTGAAAGATAGATAATGCCGCAATATTTGAAGCCTCGCTTGGTAAGTGCGCGCTGCATAGGCAGATTGTCGCGGTGGGTGTCAATACGCAGATTTGGACGCTGAGCAAAGCACCAATTGATACAGTAGTCGATAATTCCGCGCCCCTGCTTTGTAACGGCTATGCGGTGTATAACGGCGTAAGGATCATCGGATAGCCAAGCGCCGTCGTATATCCTTGAATACGTGTGGTCGGGTCCTTCAGCAAACATAAATACTGCAAGTATTTCTCCGTCATCCTCAAGTACGTATCCGACGCCTGCCTCCATATCCTCTCGCGCAGTATCGGCGTCGGGGCCGCCCTCGGTCCATTGGCTCGGGTTGCCGCTCTCTATCATAAAGCGCTTCGCATTTTCATAAATTTCGCCGATACGCGCAAGGTCGCGCTCGGCGGCTTTTCTAATAATCATCTATTCCTCACCGCGGTATATCTCTTTGCCGCAAAGCTGATTTTGTGCGGTTTTTTACAACTTTTATTTACAATTTCGTCCTATTTTTGGCGTTCTGGCGCAGCAATTACTCGACTATCAGATTATAAAACCTGTTTATGCCCTCGCAGGCTGTGATACCAAAGTAGAAGCTCTCGGGCATTTTCTCGTGCGCCACGGCGAAGCGAATTCCGTTCATCTCGACCACTATCTCGCGTTCGCCGAATTCGACGGATAATTTAACACGGGTCCCGTTTGGCGTGGGTATATTCTCGAAGTGTATCTTCTCTGTGACGAGGGGCTTCGGATAATTCGGCTCGGTGGGAAGGCGGTTGTACCAAACGTTGCAGCCCTCTTCGAATGCCACAGCCTCGAAATGCTCTCCGTAGTAGGTGTGACCTTCCTTTTCAAAGAGAGCGTCGCTGATCACAACGAGGGGCGCGCCGCGCTTCTCGAAATCGCATTCGGCGGTGATTTTGTTCCCCACTCTCAGCTTTTCCTTAAGCATAATTGTAGTGTACTCGTAGTCGCGAACACTCTCGTTGTAGGAGTTTTTGATGCAATCCTTCTCTCGCGTGAAGACTCCGCAGCACTTAGCCTGCGGGCTGTAGCAATAGAAGAAATCGTTGAAATCAATGCCGTCGGCAAAATTATATATCTTCATCGTAAGCCCCCCTCTGTTTTTCCCTCTAAGTATAACACGAAGCGGCAAATTTTACAATAGCCTTTTGCGCCGGAGTGTCCACGACACCCTTTCAGACCGAAGTATTTGACATTTTTCGGCGGAATTTTTGTGCCTTTCGCATAAAAATACCGCTTACTATTGACATCTGCTTTACATAAGGTGTATAATTATTTAAGATATTTGTATTTATGCGCGTGAGCGCGGATTCTCATTAGCGCGCGAGGAGGATAGCGTGAAATAACCTATATCGGCACCCGACTTTTAGCGTTCACGCTCGTAATCTTCGCGATTTGGGTCCCTATCCCAAATCGTCGCATAGCGATACCGAAAATTAATTAATGATTTGTGCGGTCGCCACAGGCGACAGAATGGAGATTAATATGGAGCTTAAGCCCTTCCCAAAAAAAGTATGGCTCTCTACCCCGACAATGCACGGCGAGGAGCTTGAATATATCACAAAGGCATACGAGACCAACTGGATGTCCACTGTCGGCGAGAACATAAACGAGGTCGAGAGGATTACGTCCAAGATGCTTGGCTGTAAATATGCTGTAGGTCTCGCATCCGGCACCTCTGCTCTGCACCTTGCAATGAAGCTCGCAGGTGTGAAGCGCGGTGACTACGTATTCTCGACGGATATGACCTTCGCTGCGACGGTTAACCCCGTGGTATACGAGGGCGGCATACCCGTCTTCATTGACACCGAATATGATACGTGGAATATGGATCCCGTAACGCTTGAGCGCGCCTTTCAGCTTTATCCCGAGGTCAAGGTGGTCGTGCTTGCGAACCTATACGGCACGCCTGCAAAGCTTGACGAGATAGTTGCGATATGCGACAGGCACGGTGCTGTGCTAATAGAGGATGCTGCCGAGTCGCTCGGTGCTACATATAAGGGACGGCAGACGGGCACCTTCGGCAGGTACGGCGTTATATCATTCAACGGAAATAAGATCATCACCGGCTCGTCGGGCGGTATGCTGCTTACCGACGATGCCGAGGCTGCAGCACGGGCGCGAAAGTGGTCTACGCAAAGCCGCGAGGCTGCTCCGTGGTACCAGCACGAGGAGCTTGGCTATAACTACCGCATGAGTAACGTTATAGCGGGAGTTGTGCGCGGACAGTACCCGCATCTTGGCGAGCATATAGCCGCCAAGCGTGCTATATACGAGAGGTATCAGAAGGGCTTCGAGGGACTGCCCGTATCTATGAATCCCTTTGATGCAGAGGACGTTGTGCCTAATTACTGGCTCTCCTGCATGATAATTGACAAGGAAGCTATGTGCAAGACGGAGCGCTCGGCTACTTCGGCAAGCTACGTGAGTGAGCCGGGCAAGAGCTGTCCCGACGAGATACTTGAGCTACTCGCAAGGTATAATGCCGAGGGTCGCCCGATATGGAAGCCTATGCACATGCAGCCTATATACATGGACTGCCCGTTCGTCATGCGCGAGGGCGCCGTGGATAGTGTCGGTGAGGATATATTCGCGCGCGGACTTTGCCTGCCGAGCGATAACAAAATGACACCCGAGGAGCAGGACGTTATAATTGCGCTTATACGCAGCTGCTTCGACTGATCCCCCTCAAAATATACATAAGGAGACAGGTATGTACGGTAGGTTCTTCAAGAGATTTCTCGATTTTTTACTTTCGCTGATTGCTTTATCGGTGCTTTCTCCGATACTGTTAATATTGACTATTGTCGGCGCTATAGCCATGAAAGGTAATCCTTTCTTTACACAGGAGCGCCCAGGTCGCATCGACAAGCGCACCGGCAAGGAGCGCATCTTCAAAATGATAAAGTTCCGCACGATGTCGAACGCCCGCGATAAGGACGGCAATCTCCTTCCCGATGAGGCAAGGCTCAACAAGTACGGGAAATTCCTCCGCTCCACCTCGCTCGACGAGCTGCCCGAGCTGTTCAACATACTTATCGGAGATATGTCGATAGTCGGCCCGAGGCCTCAGCTTGTACGCGATATGGTCTTTATGACCGAGGAGCAGCGTGTGCGCCACACGGTGCGCCCCGGCCTCACAGGCCTTGCGCAGATTAACGGAAGAAACACGATCTCCTGGGAGGAAAAGTTCGAGTGGGATCTCAAATACATACACTCCGGCATATCGCTGTGGGGTGATATCAAGGTCATATTTGGCACGGTTGGTAAGGTGCTGAAAAAATCCGACACGGTCAGAGAAGGAACGGTGTCTGATATAGACTTCGGCGACTGGCTGCTCGAGAGCGGCAAGATTACCGAGGAGGAATACATAACCGGGCAAAAAGAGGCAAAGGAGCTACTGAACGTATAACCGTCGGGCTTAAGGAGTTAATATGAAAAAGAAGAGCTTGTTTTCCAAAATCAGAGCGTTTTTCAGAAAATGGATGAGTGCCAAGGTTATACCTCATATGGTTTTGAACGGATGGCGCGTCTTCTTTTACAGGCTTTGCGGGTATAAAATCGGTAAGAACGTCTTCATAGGAATGAGATGCTATCTTGATGACCTCGAGCCTGGAATGCTCACAATAGAAGATGACGTTATAATATCCTATGGGGTATTTTTCGCTTGTCACGGACGCCATCAGCAGCATACCCCAATCACGATTAAGCGCGGCGCATACATCGGCATGCGCGCCACAATACTTTCCGGCAAGCATGGAGTTACCATCGGTGAGGACGCTGTTGTAGGAGCCTGCACGTTTGTTAATAAGGATATCCCTGACGGTGCAACTGCGGTCGGTGTCCCTTGCAAAATAATCAAGGAGAGGACGGAGATAACCTCAAATGAATGATCTCGTATCGATAATTATGCCGTCTTACAACACGGGGCGATTCATCGGCGAAACGATAGACTCCGTGCTGGCACAGACCTACGGAAATTGGGAGCTTATTATCGTCGACGACTGCTCCACGGACGATACGGACAGCGTTGTTCAGAAATATCTCGGCGATGAGAGAATACGCTACATAAAAAATGAGAAAAACAGCGGTGCTGCAGTATCGAGAAACCGCGCCCTGCGTGAAGCCACGGGCAAGTGGATTGCCTTCCTCGACAGCGACGATCTCTGGGAGCCCGAGAAGCTTGAAAAGCAGATTGCGTTTATGGAAGAGAACGGGTACAGCTTCTCCTACACGAACTACGCGGAAATAGACGAGGAGTCTATTCCTAACGGAAAATGGGTTACCGGGCCGAAGCGCATTACCAAACACGGGATGTATAACTACTGTTGGATGGGATGCCTGACCGTAATGTACGATAGGGAAACCGTCGGACTGATACAGATTGAAGACATAAAAAAGAACAACGACTATGCTATGTGGCTGAAAGCGTGTCTGAAAGCCGATTGCTATCTATTCGATGAAATCCTCGCAAAGTACAGACGACGCGGCGGGTCAATAAGCAACCACGGATACACGAAGCTGATAAAATGGCACTATAAGCTCTTCCGCGAGGCGGAAAAGAAAAATCCGGTTCCGGCGTTTATACTGACGGCAAGAAATCTATTCTTCGGAGTTATAAAGAAACTACGATACGTTAAGGGGTGATAGCGTGCGCGCTAAGGCTAGTGTAATAGGGCACTTTGGCATAGGTCAAAATCTGCTCAACGGCCAGACCATAAAAACCAAAATTGTAACAGAGGAGCTTGAAAAACAGCTCGGTGAAGATAAAGTTCTGAAATTCGACACACACGGCGGGTGGAAGAGTCTCCTAAAGGCTCCGTTCCAGGCCTTTCGCGCGCTTAAGAACAGCGAAAACGTAATAATTTTTCCGGCTCATAACGGTGTTCGAGTATATGCTCCTCTGCTGTCAATATTCAGGCGTGCGTTCAAAGGGAGAAGGCTCCACTACGTTGTCATAGGTGGATGGCTGCCGCAGTTTCTCGAAAAGCATAAGGGCTTAGCAAAAACTCTGAAAAAGTTTGACGCGCTTTACGTCGAAACTACAACCATGAAAAATGCGCTGGAGGCGCAAGGATTCACAAACGTTCATCTTGTTCCAAACTGTAAGCAGCTGGATATCTTGAATGAAGAAGACCTTGTGTACCCAACAGACAAGCCGTATAAGCTTTGCACCTTCTCGCGGGTTATGCGTGAGAAAGGAATTGAGGATGCTATCGAAGCTGTGAGTCGGGTGAACAAGGAGCTTGGATATACGGCGTATACGCTGGATATATACGGGCAGGTAGATGCAGGACAGACCGAATGGTTTGAAGAGCTTAAGGCTAGCTTCCCCGATTTTGTCAGCTACGGAGGGTTAGTCCCATTTGATAAGAGCGTTGAGGTGCTGAAGGATTACTTCGCACTCTTGTTCCCTACCCGATTTTACACCGAGGGTGTACCGGGAACTATCATTGACGGCTATGCCGCCGGCGTACCTGTAATATCCGCAAGGTGGGAGAGCTTCGCAGACGTGGTCGACGATGGTAAAACCGGAATTGGATATGAGGTTGGAAGTGTGGACGAGCTTACCAAAATGCTTAAGCGGATAGCTGATGAACCGGCCATCATTACAAGTACGAAAGTAATTTGTCTAAATAAAGCAAAGAATTATTTACCTTTATTTGCTATAAAACCAATCACCAACCAAATCGGTGGTTAATTAACGGAGAGTACTATGGGCATTTCTATATATAAAATTAAAAAGTGGCTTGGAATGCTCACGGGAAAAAGCATTCACCACGTAAACCAAGGGCGCGGGACGTGTTATTCCAAAGACGGAGTAGCTGGTTATTACAACGATCTTACCGAAAAGGTAACGAAAGATGATTCATCCATTCTTGTTCCGAAATACAAGGTTGATACAGGTGAGGAGATATATTTTTCAATCGGTGTATTTCAGTACGGATTGGCCGCCTATGACCTCTTACTCCAAACCGGGGAGCAGATTTACAGGGATAAACTACTAGCCTGTGCAGAATGGGCTCTCGAAAATCAAGAGAGTGGTGGAGGTTGGGTGACGTTTGCCTACAAAAGAGCCGAAAACAACTATTCCTCAATGGCGCAGGGCGAAGGAATTTCTATGCTCATCCGCGCTCATATCCTCACGGGGGATGAGCGGTTCGCCGATGCGGCGCACAAAGCTCGGGAATTTATGCTCACCCCGATTACCGATGGAGGCACCGCCGAGTATATCGATGAGGGCGTTCTTCTTTATGAGGATACTTGCAATCCTGTGATATTGAACGGATGGATCTTTTCACTGTGGGGGCTGTACGATTACTGCAAGTATTTTTGCGATCAGCAATCACGCGATGTGCTCGAAAAAACGCTTGCAGCACTGTGTAATAAGCTTCCCTCTTTCGATACTAAGTACTGGAGCAAATATGAAGACGGAAAGCGTATATGCAGCCCGTTTTACCATAAGCTACATATTGCACAGCTTGAGGTGATGTACGACCTGTTCGGCGATGACGTTTATAAAGATTACGCCGACAAGTGGGCATCGTACCTTAAAAGCTTTTGGAAGCCCAAGAGGGCGTTTGTAAAAAAAGCATTTCAGAAATTGTTTGAATAAAAAAGAGGAATTTATGAAAGTAATCCAGGTTATGCCGGAGTTCGAACTCGCCGGCGCGGAAATAATGTGTGAAAACCTGATATATGAGCTCATAAAGCTCGGGCACGATGTTGTTGCCGTAAGCATGTACGACTATCGCTCAGCGATAACCGAAAGGCTGGAAAATGCCGGCGTGGACGTGCGTTATTTGAGCAAAAAAAGCGGCCTTGATCTATCCATGATACCAAAGCTGAGAAAACTGTTCAAGCAAACGGGCGCCGAGGTAGTTCACACACATAGATACTGCGCTCAATATGCTATTCCCGCTGCTATTCTTTCCGGCGTAAAAATCAGAGTACATACACTCCACAGTATTGCCGAAAAAGAAAACAGAAAAGGAGCAAGAAAGCTTAACAAGTTTTTCTTCAAGCGTTGCCACCTTGTTCCGGTCGCTCTTAGCGAGTTAGTAAAGGACTCTGTCACAAAAGAATACGGAATATCCGATGAAGGCGTTCCCGTTGTATATAACGGTATCAACCTCACAAAATGCAAAGTGAAAGAAGATTACTCTACCACTGACAATTTCAAAATTCTGCATATTGGAAGATTTGCAGAGCCAAAAAACCACATAGGTCTAATCAAGGCATTTCACACATTCCACGATGCGCACCCAGACAGCGAACTTTGGCTGATAGGCGATGGAGATACTCGCGAAGAAATAGAGAAATACGCGAACAACCACGCTTTGTTATCATCGGTTAAATTTTTTGGGTTGCAAAGTAACGTTTATGATTTTTTGCATAACGCAGATATATTTACTCTTCCGTCCAATTATGAAGGAATCCCCATGACCTTAATTGAGGCTATGGGAACAGGTCTGCCTATAGTTGCTACAGCGGTCGGGGGCGTACCCGATATGCTTGATGAATCAAGCGCTATTTTAACCGACGTAGACGTGGATCAGATAGCAAGAGGATTCGAAGCTTATTACAATGATTCAGCTTTGCGTGAGCGGCACGGAAGGACTGCGACTCAACGATCCCTCGAATTTTCCGCCGCTGTAATGGCAAAAAAATACTCACAGATATACGAATCTGCGAGAAAGGGTAAGAAATGAAAATACTAATCACAACCCCCGGGCTTAAGTTTGGGGGCGCTGAGAGAGTGCTGTCCGTCCTTTCAAACCAATGGGTTAAAATGGGACACGAGGTCTTCTTTTACCTTACCGTCAGTAAAGACGCTCCGGTATATAATCTCGACGAAGCAATAGACGTACACTATCCGGACGAAAGCCAGCGCGAAATCGGTATTTCAGGCATAATTCGAGGAATACGCCGATACGCAAAAAGAGTTTGTGCCGACATTGCCGTGTCATTCATGCAGGACGTTGCGGCGCTCACCGCTATTGCACTGTTTGGTACGGGTATACCGCTAATATATTCGGAGCGCAACGATCCTAATAAGACCAACACACGCCGCATTGATGGCATTTTTAGAAAAATCGTCGAGCGTAGAGCAAAGCGCTTCGTATTTCAGACCGATGGAGCTAAGGCATGCTTCAAAGCCGGTGTGCAAAAAAAATCCCGCGTCATCTTAAATCCTTTCGACACAGAGCTGTTTCCGGTGCACGATTTTTCCAATGAAACAGACGAGATAGTCGCTGTCGGACGTCTCGAGGAGCAGAAGAATTACCCCCTGCTCTTCACCGCTTTTTCAAAAATTAAAGACGAGTTCCCAAATATAACCCTATCCGTGTACGGTGAAGGTAGACTCAGAGATACGCTCGAAAACATGATAAAAGAACTCGGACTCACGGATAGAATACTTCTTCATGGGCAAGTCAGTAATATCAGCTCTTACACAAAGAATGCAAAGGCATTTGTAATGACCTCGGACTATGAGGGATTACCGAATGCACTTATGGAAGCGCT
>CAYZZJ010000058.1:0-10817 GCA_964482885.1 uncultured Ruminococcus sp.
ACCAGTCAAATGCGATGCTCGCACTTAGCAGAGTTTTCAAATTCTCCGCTAAGAACATCACCCATACCTCGTCGGCACCGTTTTATTTGACGGAGTAAGAGCAACGATACAGACTGTGCATCAGCGAAGCTATCCCGGACTGTACAGATATGAATTCATGCTTGTAGCCATGCTGGTCGGCACGCTTTTTTTCGCCGTTATGTCGCACCGGAAGCGCGAGGAGATAAAAACAGTGAGGTTAAAAGCAAAGTTAAGTGTACAATATACGGTGCTTGCGCAGGAATAGCCAACGGATTATACAATTATTTTATACTCGCACTTGCCGTGAGTGAGGGTGCAACGGCGCTATTCCCCATTCTGTCTGTCACCACAATGGCGGCAAGTCTCGCGTTGGGTAAAATAATTTTCAAGGAAAAGCTATCACTTCTTCAGGCTTTCGGTGTATTGGCGGCCATGCTCGCTATATTCCTTATAAAGCTCTGAGGGCGGTATAAATAAATTAAACAAGGAAGTAACAAGTATGTCCGGAGATAAGCTTAAAATAGCAGTCATTGGATGCGGGCGGTTTGCCCGAAACTTTGTTCCGCTCTTCAAGGCACACCCTGCCACGGAGAAGGTTTACGTATGCGATCTCATAAAGGAGCGCGAGATTGCTTACGCCGAGGAGTTCGGCGTCGAAAGGTGCGAGAGCTTTGAGTGGGCGCTTAAATGCGATGAAATAAACGCCGTCGCTATATTCACACAGCGCTTCAAGCACGGACCTATGGTTATCGAGGCGCTTAAGGCGGGCAAGCACGTTTATTCATCTGTTCCCTGCGCCATATCGATAGACGAGATCGTAGAAATCGAGAGACTTGTGCGCGAAACACACCTTACATACTCGATGGGAGAAACGGGCTTCTACAGAGCCCCCGCAATCTATTGCCGCGAGCAATTCGCAAGGGGTAAATTCGGAGAATTCGTTTACGGTGAGGCGCAGTACAACCACGATATACGCAATATGGAGCAAAGCTTCAGAAGCTCGAGCGGTGATGAATGGCGCCGCTTTGCAGGCATACCGCCCTTCTTCTACCCCTCTCACTCGACGGCAATGATCCTCTCGTCTATGCCCGGGGTGTATGCAAAGAGAGTAACGGCTATGGGATTTGCCGACAGCCCTCGCACGGATATATACGGTCGTGAGGGGCAGAACAATTACGACAACCCCTTCTCGTGCGAGAGCATGCTGATGGAATTGTCAAACGGGGGAATTGCGCGAATCAGCGAAAACAGATGCGTAGGCTGGGCTTCACCCGAGACATATATATCGCAATTCTACGGTTCTGATGGCGGATATGAATTCTCGGTCGCTCACCACCACATGACCACATGGGATCCGGAGCGCCCCGGAAAGGTTATAATGAAGGACGTAACGGATACGCTACAGCCGGCGTCGATTTCAAGAATGATCAAAAAGGATTACAGTGCGGCGATACAGAATATCGCAGATACGGCGGGCTTCACCGAGACCTCACCGGTACAGCCCACCGAAGGCTACCGAAGGAATTTGACGGCATACGCAACGGCATAACGGAACACATCATTTCCTGATAGACGATTTCTGCCGCGCCTACGAAACGGGCAAGCTCTCGCCCACAAACATCTGGGCAGTGGCAAGATACAATATACCCGGACTTATAGCGCATGAATCCGCTCTTAGGGGAGGTGTTCCGATGGACGTCATCGACCTCGGAGATCCGCCCGCAGACTGGGAGATTCTCGACTACAGAACGGGAAAATAAAACGCTGATATTAAAGGCAAAATAAAATCAGGGTGAAAACCGAGGCTCGGTTTTCACCCTGATTTTATTTTGTTTGAGTTGTTTTCGCTCACAAGTTACGAATAACGCAAAACTCGAGATAATGCGCAAATTGCAACCTAAAGTTGTCTTTTAATCTCGAAATGCGCCGTACAAAATGCTTCGCGAGGGAATTTTGATGCATAAGCGTTCTTCGTGCCGCGTGCTGTAGAAACCTACTGCAAAACGAGCTAAGCCAACATCAAATTCCGAAAGAGGCACTGAAAATTGTGTTAATTTGTGGGTTCGTGAGCCCGAAGGCGTAGTTACCTACGTCGAGCGGCGAACAACGCGCAAAGTAACAAATTTTCACGCGTCCCAGTTGTGGTAGACCGCGTTTACATCATCATCCTCGTTAAACTTGTCGAGCATCTTCTCCATGTTTTCGATATCCTCCTCGCTGGTAAGCTCTACGTAGGTGGAGGGTACCTTTGCGATATCGGCGGTATCGAGGGTGTAGCCCATGGCTACTATGGCGTCGCGGACGGCGGAGAAATCCTCGGTAGAGGTATAGATGGTGTATTCGCCCTCGTCGCACTTGATATCCTCAGCGCCGCACTCGAGAGCGTCCTCCATTATCTTATCCTCGTCGATCTCGTCATCCTCGTCGATTATGGTGATAACGCCCTTCGCCTCGAAGAGGTATGAGACGCAGCCGTTCTGACCGAGGTTGCCGCCGTACTTGGAGAACCATGCGCGCACGTTACCTGCGGTACGGTTGCGGTTATCGGTAGAGGTCTCGACGATAATAGCAACGCCCGAGGGACCGTAGCCCTCGTAGGTGATCTCCTCGAAGTCAATATTGCTCGAGTCGGTGAACTTCTTTATCGTGCGCTGAATGTTCTCGTTAGGCACATTGTTAGCCTTAGCCTTAGCTATAAGGTCGCGCAGACGCGAGTTGTTGTTGGGATCGGGACCGCCCGCCTTGATAGCAACAGCCATCTCCTTACCTATCTTGGTGAAGATCTTCGCCTTAGCGGCATCGGACTTCTCCTTCTTGTGCTTAATGTTGTTCCATTTGGAATGTCCTGACATATTTATATCTCCTTTATATCTTATCCGGTGTTTGCATGCAGATCAGGTGGAGCGCCGTGCGAAGCACCTGATTTGTTGCCGCGGTGAGAGCAATACGACTCTCTCGAATCTTCTCGTCCTCGCAGTTAAGAATTTTGCACTCGTGGTAGAAGCGGTTATAAGCCGCCGCGAGGTCAAGAATATATCTCGTAACGAGGCTAGGCTCGTACTCGGCTATTGCCGCGTCCACGCGCTCGGGGAATCTCGATATGCACTTGGCAAGCTCGAACTCAACCTCACCGAGAGCTGCATTTGTCATAGAGCCACGCCCGCCTGCGCGCTCAAGCACAGAGCAGGTACGCGCATAAGTGTACTGAACGTACGGGCCTGTATTTCCGTCGAAGGAAAGAGCGTCCTCCATCATAAAGTTGATGTCGCGCATACGGTTGTTCGAGAGGTAGTAGAATACAATTGCGCCAACGCCCACCTTCTCTGCAATAGCCATGCACTCCTCATGATCTGGGTGCTTCTCCTTCGTGATATCGTAGACACGGGAAACAGCCTCCGCAAAGAGGTCCTTCAAGAGAACGACGTTACCCGTTCTCGTAGCGAGCTTAGCGCCGTTGATGCTGACGGTTCCGTAAGGAACGTGCACGAGCGCGGGGTACCAATCGTAGCCCATAAGCTCAACAACCTTGAACCACTGCGCGAAATGAAGCGACTGAGCGGCAGAGGTAACGTATATAGCCTTATCGAAGCCGTAGGTTGCCTGACGGTAGACCGCGGCAGCAATATCACGCGTGGGATAAAGGGTGGAGCCGTCGCGCTTAAGAATAAGGCAAACGGGCATATTCCACTTCTCGAGGTTGACGATAGATGCTCCGTCATCAATCTCAAGCAGTCCGAGGTTACGGAGCTTCTCGACCTCTGCAGGCATCTTATCGGTATAGAAGGACTCGCCCTTATAGGAATCGAACTCTATGCCGAGAAGCTTATAGGTCTTCTGATACTCTGCAAGGCTGACGTCAACGAACCAGCGCCAGAGAGCAAGGTTCTCCTCATCCCCTTGCTCGAGCTTTGAAAACTCAGCGCGCGAGGCATCGGCAAGCTCGGAGTGCTTCTGTCCGTTGGGATCGGTTGCGAGCGAGGCGTCCTCCTCGTCCTTTATGGCATTATTTATCTTAACGTAAAGCTTTACAAGCTCGTCAACACCGCCCTCGGTAATGGCGTCCTTATTGCCCCAGAGCTTATATGCAACTATAAGCTTGCCGAACTGAGTGCCCCAGTCGCCGAGGTGATTGATGCCGACGCACTTATAGCCTGCAAACTCGTGAAGGAGCTTAAGGCTGTGGCCGATCACTGTAGTTCCGAGATGTCCGATGTGGAAGGGCTTCGCAACGTTGGGGGAGGAGTAGTCGAGAACGACGGTCTTGCCCTCTCCGTTCATGGGGGAGCCGTATTTGTCACCTAAGGTGACAACGTCGGACACAACTCTCGATGCAAACGCCGCTGGGTCTATCTTGAAATTGAGATATCCCTTAAGAGCTGTAACAGAGGAAAATTCCTCACACTTCACCGCCGCGGCAAGCTGCTCGGCTATATCGATCGGCGAGCGGCGCAGGACCTTCGAGAGGCGGAAGCAAGGCAGCGCTATATCACCCATCGAGCTGTCCGGGGGATACTCGAGGCTGCCGAATATGTCCTCGGCGGAGAGAAGCCCCTCGCCGAACTTATCCGCTACGCATTCGGCAAGAAGCGTGGCGGTCTTTTTCTTAAGAATAAGCATTATATACCTCTATCAAAGTGAATTTTTCATTTTAACGTACTCGCGGCCACCTCTGCTGCCCGGAACCAAGCGCGCGGGAACGAAGGTCGACATACTGAGCGCGTATGCGAGCGCGGATTCAAGACCAGATGCAACGCAGAAATCCCCGTCGTCATAGAACACCTCGACAATCGGGATATCCTCTCCCGCCTCAAGCAGCTCGGAAAGCTCCATAAGCCTGTCCGCATCGGGGGCATCATCGGGATAGCAAAGCCTCTCGGGATTTATGGCGCAGAGCTTGAAGGAGGGGTTCTTTTGCCACGCCCTGTACGCCGAGATTATCGCCTCTCCGACCTCGCCGGGTGATACCGCGGTAGTATCTACAACAAAGTTGTAGTTTCCAAGATCCATTATATCGGTGCCGTACTGCTCGAGATATCTTTTTCTCTCACTCTCTCGCCTTGCACGCGTCTCCTTTACGGTGTCATCTAGGCTGTCCTTATGCTCGCCCGCACGGTTGGCGTACATTATGCGGAGCGCCGAGGTTTCAAGATCGACACTCATATACACCTTAAAGGTATTCTCGACGAAGTGCCACGCCATACGGGAGTCGATGACGAGCGAGCGCTCATCATGCGAGAGGGCGCAGAGCCCGTCGTCTATCTCGGCATCTATCTCGGGGTGAGTCTCCATGTAAGCATTAAGCTCGGCTATGCTCATACCCATTCTCTCGGCTATGGATCTGACTATTCTGCCCGTGGAATAATATTCCGCACCGAGGGCATCTATAAGGATAGAGGACACGGTGCTTTTACCGCTGCCCAAATCACCTGCAAGAGAAATCTTATTAAGCATAGTCACCTCCGCGTATGCGCACGATTAACCAATATATTATAGCGCATGCATGCGCAAATGTCAAGCAAGGCTATACGCTTTTTTAAGAAAATGGAAAGAGGGTGTATAAAATGGAGAACGCAGGAAGAAAATATACTCACCAACCATAAATGAAAGGACCAGGACATAATGGAAAAGAAATTTAGCTTCAGCGACAAGCCGCTTATGACAAAGATAATCTATGCGGTGGTAGTCGCAATACTCTGCATCACCGCTATCATCATCGGCATTGTTGCGGCGGCAAACAAAACGAACGACACGCCCGACCCCACGCCTCCCGAGGATACAGCCGGGAACAATCAGCCCGATACACCGGACGAGCAGCCCGGCACAGAGGACGAGACCCCGAAGCCGAAGCCCCTTGCCTTCGTATCTCCCATTGTGGGAAGTCTTGTGAAGGATCACGATCTTTCCGCCCCCGTATTCTCCACGACTCTCGGCGAGTGGAGAGTGCATGCCGGAATTGATATCTCTGCCGAGGAGGGCGCGAGCGTATATGCGTCAGAGGCGGGAGTTGTAAGCGGCATTTACAGCGATCCTATGCTTGGATACACCGTCGAGCTTACCCACGAGGGCGGCATAATCACGCGATATTCCAACCTTGCGAGCGGATCGTCGGGTATGAAGGTGGGCGACAGCGTTGCCTCGGGCGACGTTATCGGAACGGTAGGAGATACCTCCACCTCCGAGCTTGCCGAGGAGCCTCATCTCCACTTTGAGATGATGGTGGACGGCAAGAAGGTACACCCCCTCGACTATATCACAGAGGAGTCGAAGAAGGCATCTCTCGGGATTTCCTAATAGAAAGGGAACGCGGTACCATCGCGTTCCCTTTTCTTTGTTTTGTTACATTTATGAAGCAGTTTCGAGCATAAACAACCGTATTAAATACTATTTTCCGCCATTTTTACACCCTGCACACCAGTAGCACTATAAAAAACGCGCGGGTAAATTTATATTTTTTCTTGCTTTTTGTGACACTTTATGGTAAAATAACACAGTACAGATCCACATCCCGGAGGAAAACATGAAAAAGACGACCCACGGAATTGCTATTCTCGGCTTCGGCGTTGTCGGTGGCGGTGTTGCAAGACTTGTTACCGAAAATGCCGCGGAGCTTGAAAAATATACAGGCAAAAAAGTTGAGATAAGACGCATACTCGACCTTCGCGACTTCCCCGATTCTCCCTTTGCAGGAAAGATCACACACGATTATAACGATATTCTTCTCGACGGCGAGGTTGATACGGTTATCGAGGTTATGGGCGGCTCTCACCCCGCATACGAGTTCACGATGGCTGCACTCAAGGCGGGCAAGAACGTTATCACCTCCAACAAGGAGGTTGTCGCAAACTACGGTGACGAGTTCGTTGCGGCGGCTAAGGATAACGGCGTTTCATACCGCTTTGAGGCGGCTGTCGGCGGCGGTATTCCCGTTATATCGCCTATGCTCTTTGCGGTAAGACAGAACAAAATGACTGAGGTGCGCGGTATACTCAACGGCACCACCAACTATATCCTTACGAAGATGTTCACCTACGGTGACTCCTTCGAGTCTGCACTTTCCGACGCGCAAGCACGCGGATACGCAGAGAGAAATCCCGATGCGGACGTGCTTGGCATTGATGCTTCGAGAAAGATTGCTATTCTTGCAGCGCTCGGCTTTGACAAGCTCGCTAAGGTTGACGATATTCCCACCGAGGGCATCACAGGAATAAGAGCCGCAGACGTCAAGGCTGCGGACAGCATCGGTCACAAGATCAAGCTGCTCGGACGTGCTATCGCGCGCGAGGATGCAGAGCCTTATATTACGGTTGCGCCCTTCCTCCTGCCCACCGACTCCCCTCTTGCGGGTGTCAGCGGCGTATATAACGCGATAGAGGTCGTTGCCGATCCGCTCGGAAACGTGATGTTCTACGGTCAGGGCGCGGGAGCAGGAGCAACGGCATCTGCTGTCGTAGGTGACCTTATTCCGATTATCGCATACGAGAACTTCAATCCTATCGTTCCCGGCTTCAACAAAACCGATTACTCCCCCTCTGCGGCGTTCGAGAGCTTTGTATCAAAGAGCTATATCTCTCTGCCCATAGGTTACGAGGGACGCGTAAAGGATATATTCGGTGACGTGACGCAGATTGTTGCAGAGGGCGAGTACGCCTTCATAACGGGCGAGATGACCGAGGCGGATATGACGGCAAAGCTCGCAGCCCTCGGTGTAAAGCCGCTATCGAGAGTTCGTTTCCTTTAATCTCGTCTTCAATAATCCCGATGATTCCGACAGGCTCGCAATCCTGTCGGAATTTTTTATCAGCGTAGGCAGCGTCAGCACGGTCATAACCAAAAGAAGTGCATCGGAGAGCAGAACAAGCATACGCTCTGATATGAGGGCGCCCGAGATAACGAAGATGAGAAAAAGGGCGGTGAAGGCGATGCGGTACTCTCTGCCGAAAAGCTGTCTTACGCACTCGCCGCCGTAATAATACCAGCATATCACCGTAGAATACGCAAAGCTGAACACCGAGGAACTCACCAAGAAGGAGGGCAGCTCTCCGAGGGTGGCGCGCGTTGCCGCAAGGACAAGCTCCATACCACCGCTGTATGCCGACGGATCGGGTACTGCACAAAGTACACAGAGCGCTGTAAGCGTACAAAGAAGGACTGTGTCGAAGAACACCTCGAGAACGCCCAGAAGACCGCGTATGCCGCACTCCTTTTCCGAGCCGCGGGCATGGGCAAGGGTCGACGTTCCTGCCCCCGCCTCGTTAGAGAGCATACCGCGTGCGAAGCCCTCGCGCATGGCGTACGAGGTCAGAAATCCAAGCGCTCCCCCAAACCCCGCGCGCGGCGAAAACGCATCAGAGAAAATCATTCGTATCACCTCGGGCAAACGGTCAGAGGCAGCTACTATTGCAGACGATGCCGTAAATATGTAAATTAAAGTTGTCAAAGGTATGACGATAAGTGTGATTTTGCCGATTACACCGCTGCCCCACACGATTGATATCAGAACTATTGTTGCAAGCAAGGCTGCGGTAGGTGCTATATCAAGTCCCAGCACGTCTGCCGCATCTATAACACTGCGCGACTGCAGAGCAGCCCCCATAAAGAGAGATAAAAGCAGACAAGCGGCGGCGTATATTGTCGAAAGCCCTTTACCCGCGCGAGGAAAGCTATCCCTGATACACCAATACATTCCACCGCGCCCCTTAGCACCGTCCGACGCTAGGACAACCTCGGAATATTTTAACACGGATGCGGGTATAGCCGACAAAATCAGCCAAAATACGCTGCCCGCACCACCCACTATTATGCCAAGTGCCACACCAAGCACGTTGCCTACACCCAGCGTGCCCGCAAGCGCGAGCGTAAAAGCCGAGAAGCTCTTTTTATCGCGCAATGCGCCAAAGGCTTTCCCAAACGAGCGAAACGGGTGAAGTATATAAAAGAAGCGCAATTTAATTAAAAGATACCCACCTGCAAGAGCAAGCAGGAGCGGTAACGGATTATAAAGCATAAAAAATCCCTCCGCAAAATAATATGCGAAGGGATCGGTCTGTATTATTTTATCTGAAGAAGAACCACCAGATCATGAAGCCTACGGCACCTATGAGAACGCCGAGCCATACCCAGTTCAAGAACTTATCTATGCGCTGAGCCTTTTCCTCTTCCTCGGCGTCGAGCCTCTTGTCCTCCTCACTCTCGAGCATATCCTCGGGTATCTCCTCGAGTTCATCACTCTCCTCCTCATCGAGGGCAAAATCATACTCTCCCGACGCGATAAGCCTAGCGCGCTCGGCGCCGCTGTCGAGAATTTCGGTTACGGTGCTGAGGATAACGGGATCGTCTACGTTGCTTGCCGAGACGTTAGCCGCTATTCGGTCGAATGCCTCGGTGATCTTATCATAATCTCTGCCGAGTGTCGCACACTCAATATCAGCGGCACACTCGTCGCAAAGGTAGCGCGGCACACCCGCACCGCTTATAGCGAGTATAGGTGCATCTTTCCTCTCAACGGGCTTTAAGCACAGCGAGCAATAGCTTTCCTTCATTTCTTATCTCCCTCTCCGCGCAGCTGACGGCGCACCTCGTTAATATATTCCTCTCGCAGCAGGCGGCGCTCCTCGGTTTCCTCAGGGGTAAGCTCTCTCGCCTTAGCCAACCTGCCAAGCTCATTTATTCTGTCAATCTTTGCCTTTTCCATTTTTATCTCTTTTGATTTACACCCGTTTATTACTTACTTATATTTTAACACATCTTCGGGCGTTTGTCAGCAGAATATTCAGATTTTTTTAATTTAAGGGCAAATTCGGTGGATTTTTTCATAAAATAATCAAGCAGCACTTGAAAAACAAGGCATAATATGATACAATTATCACGCTAACAGTGTTAACTCTAACAGGAGGGCGTATGAAGGATAATTTTGCCGACGGAAGCATTCGCAAGAGGTTGCTTGACGCGGGGCTTCGCGAGCTGCTCGCGCACGGTCCGGCTGACTTTTCGCTTCGCAGGGTGGCTGCCGCCGCCAACGTCTCCTGCGCCGCTCCCTACCGTCATTTCAAGGACAAGGAGGAGCTTATCCACGCGGTTATTGCAGAGATACGCGAGGATTGGGTTCTTCTCACCGCGGAAATAAGTCGCGTGTGTCAGCGCGGCAGTGATACGCACGTCACACAGCTGCTCGTGGCAGGTGCGCGCTTCTGGATTGCGGGCAATAACTTTGCGCCATTTCTTGCGGCGGCAGAGCTTGCCGAGTTCGACAATCCTATAATTGAGGCTATTGACGCTCTTGCATCTGCGAGAGGCTACGCCGACGAGGGCAAAGCACTTACGGCATCGCTCCTATCCTTGATGTACGGCACTGTCACTTTGGTTATTTCGGGAAGGCTGGACGGTGATTTCGCGCTCAAAAACATGCGCGAGGAAATATCAAAGAGGCTCGAAGAACGCTGATTTCACGCCCGATAGCGCGTTGATGTTACCACGACAACAGCAAAGCACATCGACTCGCCGCTAAGCACCCTCGCGCGGCAAACTCTGAAGATGTCGCGATAGCGACACTTGTACAATTAACTAAATATTTTATCTATCCGTGGTGAGCAAGCAAAAACAGTTAATAACTGTTTTTGCGCAGCGAAGTCAATACGGGGTTCCCCGAAGCGAGCGAAGCCGAGCTTTGGGGGTTCACGGCAAAGCAAGGAGCCGCAGAAGCGAGCTTGCGAACGACGCACGGCGACTATGCGACTTGACGGGAGAGCAAGCAAAAACAGTTAATAACTGTTTTTGCGCAGCGAAGTCAATACGGGGTT
>CAYZZJ010000058.1:10917-11245 GCA_964482885.1 uncultured Ruminococcus sp.
CCCCGAAGCGAGCGAAGCCGAGCTTTGGGGGTTCACGGCAAAGCAAGGCGCTGAAGGAGCGAGCTTGCGAACGACGCACAGCAACTATGCGACCGGACGGGGTCAGCTGGATAGCGCGTCATACTCCGCATTCCGCTTCGCGGAATAGCTGAAGATGCCACATAGTGGCACTTGTACGATTAACTTAATATTTTATCTGCCCGTGGCACAGCTGGATAGCGCGTCAGACTCCGACTCTGAAGGTCAACGGTTCGAATCCGTTCGGGTAGGCCAAAAATTCGACAAGTTTCGACTTGTCGAATTTTTTATCCATTGCGAAAGCAATGGC
>CAYZZJ010000059.1:0-11169 GCA_964482885.1 uncultured Ruminococcus sp.
ACACCGCAGAATACCTCTCGCATAGTTGTCACACTAACAGAACATCCTTTTTCTTTCGAAGGGAAGCCTTGCGATACCGTATATCTACCAAAAGATATAGTATCCCTTCGAAAAGGTATAATTCACCCGACAAGGATGTTTTTGCTATTCAGTTAGTGTGACGCTTATGTTATAGCATTACTTTCAGAATTTTTCAACCCCCTTACCAAAATGCCCTGATAAAGCACGCCTCTATCCCAATTGTCGAAATCTTAATTCTTTATTTTTATTAAATCTACTTGACATTCCCTCATCTATATAATATAATAGTGTCAAAATGCAGATTGTATACAAGTGTACAATTAGATTCAGAATTAAGAATTCAGAATTAGGGGTTAGCGATGAAAAATGATAACGTTATCGCAAGCAAAAGCTTCGACTTTGCTATCAGAATAGTAAGGCTATATCAACACCTGAAATCAAAAAACGAAACCGTCTTATCAAAGCAACTTCTACGAAGCGGCACAAGTATAGGAGCAAACGTTTCGGAGGCTATGCGAGGTCAGTCTGATGCCGATTTCTTATCAAAGCTGAATATTGCATTGAAGGAAGCCAACGAAACGGATTATTGGCTTAACCTATTACACAGAACCGATTATCTGACCGACAAAGAATATGACAGCATCAGCGCAGATGCAAACGAGATAATCGCCATCTTAGTATCGATCATCAAAACAATGCGCGATAAACAAATTTAATCCTTCCCCACCCAATTCTTCTTTCTAACCATAATTCTTAATTCTGAATTCTGAATTTAATCCCCCCGGAGGTTAACTATGATCAAAAAGAGCGACACAACGAACCTACTCGAGCAGCATCAGTACCGCTACTCCCTGCAGGACGTTCCGAACCCCAATCTGTATAGGCAGGTATATCCCTATACCGAGATACCGAAGGTTGCGTTCAACCACAGGCATTCGCCCATACAGATGCCGAAGGAGATCTGGCTGACAGATACCACCTTCCGCGACGGACAGCAGTCGCGCGCGCCATACACGGCGTCGGAGATCGTTGACCTCTATAAGATGATACACCGCCTCGGCGGACCGAAGGGAATTATCCGCCAGAGTGAGTTCTTCGTCTATACCAAGAAGGACCAGGAGGCGGTCAGCCGATGCATGGAGCTTGGCTACGAGTTCCCCGAGGTTACGACCTGGATACGCGCGAGAAAAGAGGACTTCGACCTCGTCAAGAGCTTCGGCATTAAGGAAACGGGCGTTCTCGTTTCCTGCTCCGACTACCACATATTCAAGAAGCTCGGCATGACGCGTAGGCAGGCTATGGATCACTATCTTGGCGTTGTTAAATCGGTTATTGACGCGGGCATCAAGCCGAGATGCCACCTCGAGGATATCACCCGTGCGGATTTCTACGGCTTCGTCGTCCCCTTCGTTAACGCGCTCTCCGACCTCGGTGCCGAGGCTGGCATACCCGTCAAGATACGTATGTGCGACACGATGGGCTATGGAGTTCCCTACCCCGGCGTTGCCCTGCCGCGAAGCGTACCCGGCATCGTCTACGGTCTTAACCACTATGCAGACGTTGTACCCGAGATGCTCGAGTGGCACGGACACAACGACTTCTACAAGGGCGTCGTAAACGCGACCACCGCGTGGCTCTACGGCTGCTCGTCGGTCAACTGCTCGCTACTCGGCATAGGCGAGCGCACGGGTAACGTGCCGCTTGAGGCTATGGTTATCGAGTACGCCTCGATGACGGGCAGCTTCGACGGTATGGACCCGACGGTCATTACCGAGATTGCGGAGTACTTCAAGTCCGAGCTGCACTACGATATCCCCCCGATGACACCCTTCGTCGGCGACAACTTCAACGTCACGAGAGCAGGCGTACACGCAGACGGACTTATGAAGGACGCCGAGATATACAACATCTTCGACACCGAGACGATACTCAACCGCCCCGCAGAGGTCGCTATCTCGAACACCTCGGGCGCGGCAGGCATCGCGTACTGGATAAACAAGCACTATAAGCTCCCCGATTTCAGAGAGGTCAAGAAAAACGACGATATCGTCCTGCGCACCAAGGCGGCAGTCGACAAGCTCTACGAGGACGGCAGAACCACTATGATGTCCGACGGCGAGCTTGTGGCTATCATAGACAGCATAGTGCATGAGGGCGAGTGAGGTAAAAATGATAGTAAACGAAAGGACTAAATCCCGTGAGGAGGAGGTCTATATAAAATTAGAGGAAGAAATCCTCGCAGGCAAGCACGAGCGCGGCGCGGCTCTGACCGAAATGTCGGTGTGCGACAGACTCGGTGTGTCGAGAACTCCGGTGCGTGCGGCTCTGCACCGCCTGGCTGAGGAGGGGCTTGTCGAGATAACGCCCAACAAGGGCGCGGTAGTCATCGGCATCACCGTCGAGGACCTTATCGACACCTACAGGATACGCACGAGGCTCGAGGGTCTGGCGTCCGCTATGGCGGCAGAAAGGCTCAGCCTTGAGGAGCTTAAGGAGCTGACCGAGTCGGTAGAGCTGTCCGAATACTATATGGCAAAGGGCGATACCGAGAGGCTGAAGGAGCTTGACTCGAGGTTTCACAGCGTTATCTACGCCGCATCGGGCAACCGTCTGCTTAACAAGATACTAAGCGAGCTGCACCGTAATATAAAGGCGTACAGAAAGCTCTCGCTGACAGTGCCCGGCAGACTTGAAAAATCAATAGCCGAGCATAGAGAGATACTCTCAGCCATAGCCGCGCACGATGCCGAGAGGGCGGACGAGCTTACCAGATGGCACGTTGAGCAGGCTATGAACAACATGGTAAAAGCCATGGAAGATAAGGAGAAATGTAAATAATGGCTTACACAATTGCACAAAAGATAATAAAAAGCCACCTTATCGGCGGCGAGATGAAGGCAGGGTGCGAGGTTGCACTGCGCATAGATCAGACGCTCACCCAGGACGCTACGGGCACTATGGCGTACCTGCAGCTCGAGGCTATGGGTATTGATAGAGTCAAGACCGAGCTTTCGGTCGCATACATAGACCACAACACCCTTCAGGCAGGCTTTGAGAACGCAGACGACCACAGATACATACAGACCGTAGCAAGGAAGCACGGTATCCGCTTCTCCCGTCCGGGCAACGGCATCTGTCACCAGGTGCATCTTGAAAGATTTGCGCGCCCGGGTGCTACCCTTATAGGCTCGGACAGCCACACCCCCACGGCGGGCGGCATCGGTATGCTTGCGTTTGGCGCAGGCGGTCTTGACGTAGCGGTTGCAATGGGCGGCGGCGCGTATTACATCAATATGCCTAAGATGATTAAAATAAATCTCACGGGTAAGCTCCGTCCCTACGTTGCGGCGAAGGATATTATTCTTGAGGTCCTGAGGCTGCTAGGTGTCAAGGGTGGTGTCGGTGCGATAGTCGAGTACGGCGGCGAGGGCGTTAAGACCCTTTCCGTTCCCGAGCGCGCAACCATAACGAACATGGGTGCAGAGCTTGGCGCGACAACCTCGATCTTCCCCTCGGACGAGGCTACCGAGGCGTTCCTTAAGGCGCAGGGCAGAGGCGACGTTTATATCCCCCTTGCATCGGACGACGGAGCGGTATATGATGCCGAGTATGAAATAAATCTTAGCACGCTCTCCCCCCTTGTTGCCTGTCCTCACAGCCCCGACAACATCAAGAGTGCATCAGAGCTTGCCGGCATGAAGATAAACCAGGTCTGCATCGGCTCCTGCACGAACTCCTCGCTTCGCGATATGCTCACCGTAGCGAAGATGCTTAAGGGCAAGACCGTCCACCCCGACGTATCCCTCTCCATCTCCCCCGGCTCGAAGCAGGTGTTCACGATGCTTGCCGAATGCGGCGCTCTCGCGGATATTATCGCATCGGGCGCAAGAGTGCTTGAATGTGCGTGCGGCCCCTGCATCGGTATGGGCTTCTCGCCTAAATCCGCGGGTGTCAGCCTTCGTACCTTTAACCGTAATTTCTTAGCACGCAGTGGCACTAAGGACGCAGAGGTGTACCTCGTTTCGCCCGAGCTTGCGGCGGCGTCGGCTATTGCAGGCGTGCTTGTAGACCCCACCACCCTCGGCGCACCCGTCGGCGTGGATATGCCCGAGAGCTTCAGGATTTCCGACAATATGATAGACCTGCCCGCATCTGTAGAGGAAGCGCCCTCGGTGGTTGTCGAGCGCGGCCCGAACATCAAGGCTATCCCGAAGGGCACACCGCCCGCAGAGAACCTTGCGGCGAAGCTGATACTCAAGGTCGGCGACAACATCACCACCGACCACATCATGCCCGCAGGCGCAAAGATACTTCCCTTCCGCTCGAACGTGCCGAAGCTCTCGGAGTTCTGCTTCACCGTGTGTGATACCGACTTCCCTGCACGCGCTCTACGCGAGGGCGGCGGAATAATTCTCGGCGGCTCGAACTACGGTCAAGGCTCGTCGCGCGAGCATGCGGCGCTAGTTCCCCAGTATCTCGGCATCAAGGCGGTTATCGCCAAGAGCTTTGCCAGAATACACGTGGCAAACCTCATCAACTTCGGCATCGTGCCCATGACCCTCGCAAGCGAGGCTGATTACGATGATATTGCCGAGGGTGACGAGCTTTATATCGAGGGCTTCCGCGATGCTATTGCATCGAAGAGCAGCGCCACCCTCGTCGACCGCACCAGCGGCAAGAGAGCGGAGCTTGTCCTCACTCTCACCGACCGTCAGCGCAGGATACTTCTCGCGGGCGGCACGCTCAACTACACCAAGAACAATGCCTGAGGCAGGAAGGATACAGAAATGACGCTTTTACAAATAGAAATGGCTCTTGAAAACTTCAGGAGAATTATAAAGGAGCAGGCAGTGCGTATTGAGAATATGAAGGCGCAGGGCGACTTCATCGACTATAACGAGCTTGAT
The DNA here is from genome assembly GCA_964482885.1 of uncultured Ruminococcus sp. Lineage (GTDB taxonomy): Bacteria > Bacillota > Clostridia > Oscillospirales > CAG-272 > UBA1740. The sequence goes on from CAYZZJ010000059.1 coordinate 4,929, forward strand.
ACGATAATCATCGGCGTATGCGGCGGCGACGGAATCGGCCCGACGATCACCGCGGTTGCGCGCGAGGTGCTTGAATACATTCTTAAGGACGAGGTCGCAGTTGGCAGAATAGCCTTCGTCAACATCGACGGACTCACCCTCGAGAACAGAATCGCAAAGAACAAGGCAATCCCCTACGACGTGCTTGACATGCTGAAGAAGTGTCACGTAATTCTCAAGGGACCCACCACAACACCCCAGAAGGGCTCGGGACTTCCCAACATCGAGTCTGCGAACGTCGCTATGCGCCGCGAGCTTGACCTTTTTGCAAACATCAGACCCGTCAGAGTTCCCGAAAAGGGCATCGACTGGTGCATCTTCCGCGAGAACACCGAGGGCGCGTATGCCGTCGGCTCGAAGGGCTTTAACGTGGACGAGGACCTCGCAATAGACTTCACCGTAACGACCAAGCAGGGCTCGACGAGAATAGCCGAAATAGCCTACGACTACGCAAGAAAGAACGGCAAGACCCGCGTTTCCCTCGTCACCAAGGCAAACGTAATAAAGACCACCGACGGCAACTTCCTCGAGGACTGCCACAGAGTTGCAGAGAGATACCCCGAGATAACCACCGACGAGTGGTACGCAGATATAATGACGGCAAAGCTCGTTGACGAGAAGCGCCGCCGCGACTTCCAGATACTCCTCTTACCCAACCTCTACGGTGACATCATCTCCGACGAGGCGGCAGAATTCCAGGGCGGTGTAGGCACCGCAGGCTGCGCCAATATCGGTAAGCGCTACGCAATGTTCGAGGCAATCCACGGCTCGGCACCGAGAATGGTGAACGAGGGCCGCGCACAGTACGCAGACCCCTGCTCAATGCTCCGCGCCGCAGTAATGCTCCTCTCTCACATCGGCTACCAGGAAAAGGCAGACAAGCTCGCCCGCGCGCTCGACATCTGCACGCTTGAGGAAAAGAGGCTCGTCATCACCGGCAGAGATACCGGCGCAACCTGCAACGAGTTCGCAGCGTACGTGCTTGAAACGCTGAAGAAGTTACAATAAATCGGCGCACAAAAGCCAGAAAACAGTTCCCGCAAACTGCACAGCAAGCGCACAATTGCAAATAATTGTAGTCATAGATAAGCAAAAGAGAGCAAATCGGTCAGTGCCAAAATGCTCTCTTTTTATTTGGTTTCAGTCGGTTTATTCAGCTATATCATCCAAGCGATTCCATTCCACGAGCGAGTACGGTCCGATCAGATAGCGCGCCGCTATACCCCGTTGCCTTGGCATGGTCATAACCTTAATCAACACAGTTTTCATCTCAAACTCCCAAACCGTTAACATAGTATAGGGTACCGCTCACATTATATCATAAGGAAATCTAAAATTAAATATTATTCAAAAAACAACACCCGTTAAAGAAGTATTGGCGTCCAAAGTGCCAGCTCCTCACCGAAGCATTCCATACGGCATCTCCTGAAAGATATAGCAAAAAATGAATTGCGCAAAAAAAGCAGATTGACATGTTATATAAAATATGATAGAATACCACTTGCGAAAACGCGCACACAAAGCGTTAAGATTTTTTGAGAGCCGCCCCGGGCGGCGGAATGGAGATTATTATGCTTCTTGAAATCAACAAGCTCGGCGAGTTTATGCTTTTCAGCGCTCTGCCGATCCCCGCCGAGATCTTCCTTATGATCTTCGGTCTTATCCTTCTTATCAAGGGCGGCGACTGGTTTGTCGACGCCTCGGTTGGTATAGCAAAGAGGTTCGGTCTTCCCGAGCTGCTTATCGGTGCTACCGTCGTTTCAATAGGTACTACCCTGCCCGAGGTGCTGACATCGGTATTTGCCGCTGTCGGCGGCGGCAGTGGAATTGCCTATGGCAACGCCGTCGGCTCTATCATCTGCAACACCTCGCTTATAGCAGCACTGACCGTTGCCATAAAGCCCGGCAAGGTCGATAAGAAAACGCTCGTTTTTCCCGTTTCAACCTTCTTCGTTGTCGCGGTATTCTACGCGCTCAACGCATACATATCTCAGCGTTTCGAGCTTTGGGCGGGTCTTGTGCTTCTCGCGTGCTTTGTCGCCTACATGGTTATAAACGTGCTTAACATGAAGAAGAGCCCCGAGAACGCAGAGCTTGAAATACCAGACGAGCTGCCCGAGCCTGCCGAAGAAAAAGAGGAAGCTCCCAAGGAAGGCATTGCAAAGCATATAATAATGCTCGTCGTCGGCGCTCTGACGATTGCGGTAGGCGCGAGCCTGCTTGCAACCAACGCAGAGTCGCTTGCGATAAATTACCTCGATATGGACCCCGTTATCGTCGGCGTTACAATAGTTGCGCTCGGCACGTCGCTGCCCGAGCTTGTGACCGCCATCACTTCTCTTATGAAAGGGCACGGCTCGCTCTCGCTCGGCAATATCATCGGCGCAAACATCTTCAATCTAGTTCTCGTATCGGGCGCGGCTATCTCGATAGCACCCTTCGACCTCCCCGCAGGCATCACCCTCGGCGGCATTCCCGCATCTCTTATCATAGATATCCCTCTCGTCTTTATCGTCATGGGCATACTCACTGTCCCCACGATAATCAAGGGACGTCTTTCGAGATGGCAAGGCATCAGCCTGCTTTGCATCTACGCGGCATTCATCGCGTCGCAAGCTATACTTGGATTTATGTAAATAGGAAAAAGGCAGACTGCGGTCTGCCTTTTTCCTCGATATGTCGATTGAAATCGACTCGATATGTTCTCGCGTTGCTCGAACTCGATATGCTCGCCCGGGGCGAACTCGATATACCCTCGCGCCGCTCGGGCGATGTATTGCACGGTTTTTATGTCAAATTACAAATTTATGGTCTTGGATATTCCATACAACCTCGCCATTCTCACCTGGCGACGGCGTATGTCATCCTGCATTTTTTGCTGGTCCTCTGTGGAGAAGGCTTCGAGATCGCCTTCCTTGAGGGTGCCTTTATACATTCTGTCGAGGACGAGAGCGTAGTTAATGTCGCAGGGAACTATCACACCGTCTCTGTCGCACATAACGATGTTTGACATCCCCTTAAGGAGCTGCTCAACCGCCATAACACCGTAGGTGGAGGCGAGAACTCTGTCGCGGAGGGTGGGGTTACCACCCCTGACAACGTGTGCAAGGCGCGCGAACTTGGTCTCGACGCCTGTGGACTCCTGAATACGCTTGGTGAGCATGGGTCCGAAATCAGAGCCAACACCCTCGGAAACGAGAACGATGAAGTTGCGCTTGCCGAGCGACTTGCCTATCTCTATCTGTCCTATAACGTACTCAGCATCAACGGGGAACTCGGGGATAACGACAGCGGTAGCACCCGATGCGATGCCCGCGTTAAGAGCAATGTCACCCGCGCCGCGACCCATAACCTCAACTACGTTGCATCTCGCGTGCGACTCGCAGGTGTCACGGAGCTTGTCGACGAGGTCGATAACCGTGTTCATAGCGGTATCATAGCCTATCGTATTATCGGTAGAGGCGATATCGTTATCAATAGTGGCAGGAATACCGATGCAGGGTACACCGTGCGCGGTAAGGTCGGTAGCACCGCGGAAGGTGCCGTCGCCGCCGATAGCAATAATGCCGTCGATGCCGAACCTTTTGCACTGCTCAACAGCCTTAGCCATTCCCTCGGGCGTCTTGAACTCGGGACATCTGTCCGAGAAGAGCATCGTGCCGCCCTTGTTGATTATATTGGATACGTCGCGTATCTCGAGCTTGCGGATATCGCCCGAGATAAGTCCCGAGTAGCCACGGAAAATTCCCAGCACCTCGACGTCGAGTGCAAGCGCGGTACGTACGACAGCGCGCACTGCAGCGTTCATTCCGGGAGCGTCACCGCCCGACGTAAGTATTCCTATTTTCTTAAATTCCTTCATAACCGATTCACCTCGCGAAAGCCTGAAAAGCCCGAGCACGGGCACAATAAAAAGAGTATCGGTGCCTCCTATTGACACCAATCGAAGATATTATACACTATACTTTGTCAAATTGCAATCGAAAAAGGCAAAAAATAATATTTCTTTGTGTCACGCATATGTCACACATGAGCGAACGCGCGACAAAAAAATCGCCCGCGCACAAAAAATATCATTGACAAAGCCCTATAAATTTGCTATACTTTACTACAATAGCGTACAACACGTACCCGCCCGATGACCATAAGGAGGAACAGAATGGATATAGCAATCATAGCAGAAGACAACAAGAAGGAGCTTATGGCTCAGTTCTGTATCGCCTACTCCGGCATTTTGTCGGCTCATCATCTTTACGCGACTCTCTCGACCGGAAGATACGTATCCGAGGCATCGGGGCTTAACATTGAGACCTTCCTCTCGGGCAGCATGGGCGGCATTGAGCAGATCGCATCGAAGCTCTCGTACAATGAAATCGACCTCGTATTCTACTTCCGCGGCACCGACGACGGGCGCGAGGAGTCCGAGACCGAGCGCGACCTCATCAGGCTTTGCGACGTTCACAACATTCCCCTCGCTACCAATATTGCGACCGCCGAGGCTCTCGTTATGGCTCTCGAGTCGGGCGCGCTCAGCTGGCGCGAGTACATCAATCCCTTAAGCTCGCATAACCGCAGACACAGAGGATTTTGATAAAATCAAGGCTTCATACTCAGAAAGAGTAAACGCATAATTATCACGGCTGTCCTACGCGGCAGCCGTTTTACATCGAAAGGAGCAGCCGTGGCATATATATACGACTTTGTATTCAAGGTACACTCGGTAATAGAGAACCTCGATGACGCAGGCCTCGCAGAGGGCGAGCCCGAAATAAGCATAACGAGCATGGACGGCTTCTTAAAGGTTGACGGTGATACGCTCTATATCACCTACAAGGAGGAGAGCGAGGGCGGCAGAATAATCTCCGACATCACCCTCTCGGACGGCGGCTGCCACCTTGTGCGCCGCGGCGCTGTGGAATTCGACGTTACCTTCACAGAAGGCAGAACCGAAAAAACCGTATACTCTATCCCACCCTATTCCTTCGATGCCGAGGTGAGAACCAAGCGCATAAGGAACAGTATTTCCAAGACGGGCGGCGAGCTTTCGATACTATATTCCATGAATATCGGCGGCCAGGAAAAGTCGGTAAGGCTTAAAATCACCGCCACCCCGAAAAAAGCGAGGGCGTAATATGCAAGAAAAGGAATTACGCGAGCGCTTAAGGTCGGGTAAGCTCGGCGGCTGCTACCTCTTCGCGGGCGAGGAGGACTACTTAAAGAGATACTACCTCGGGCAATTGCGCGAGGCGGCGGTGCCGGACGAGTCGCTTGCGGCGTTCAATCACTTTATCTTCGACGGACAGACGGCGCAGGTTGCCGAGATGGCAGACGCGGTTAAAGCACCGCCTATGTTTGCAGACTATAAGATGATCGAATGGCGCTACCCGAGCTTTGCTAAGATGAAGGAGTCGGACCTCTCGGCTATCGAGGCGGTTCTTGATACGCTACCCGAATACGATTACAGCGTGCTGGCATTCATCGTCGCCGACGGCGAGGTTGACCTCGGCACGGACAAGCGGCCGAGTAAGTTCGCAAAGCGCTTCGGCGCTAAGATGAATATTCTGCGCTTCGACAAATCCACAGACGCACAGCTGCTCTCTTGGCTGAAGCGCCACTTCGATAAGGAGAATATAACCGTCAGCCGCGAGAGCCTCGAGGCGCTTCTCTTCCGCTCGGGGCACAATATGGACGTGCTTCACTCCGAGGTGATAAAGCTCTCGGCTTATCTTAAGGCGAACGGGCGCGACGTCCTTACAACCACCGACGTCACCGAGGTATGCTCCTCGACGCCCGAGTGCGACACCTTCGCGCTGTCAAACGCGATTTTAGACCGCAACAAGCGTGCGGCGTTCACCGCCCTATCTGAGATGAAAAGACAGAAGCTCGACCCCACCGTTGCTATCGGCATGATGGCTAAGACCTACTCCGAGCTGCTCTCGGTAACGCTCATGAAGGAGGACGGCACCGACGTTGATAAGATAGGCACGACGCTCGGTATCCACCCATACAAGCTAAAGAGCTATATGAAGGCGGCTAAGCTCTTCAAGGCTGGCGCTCCCGCGGCGATTTTAGCCGAGCTTTCACGCGTCGACGTAGGCATGAAATACGGCGGAGTTATGGGATATACGGCAATAGAAATATTCGTTTCCAAGTGCTTGTAATCTGAAATTTGTAAATTATTATTAGCAAAACGGAGATATTA
>CAYZZJ010000060.1:0-10868 GCA_964482885.1 uncultured Ruminococcus sp.
CTTCTCCTTACGGAAGCAGGGGGAGTAGGAGGTAAGGGTGTAAGGCAGAGCTGCCTCGGGGTTGATGGTATCGATGAACTTACCTATCATAGAATGCTCGGAGGTTCCGATAAGGAAGAGATCCTCGCCCTCAATCTTATACATCATAGCGTCCATCTCGGCAAAGGACATAACGCCGGTAACAACGCCGGAGCGGATCATATAAGGGGGAATACAGTAGGTGAAGCCGCGGTCGATCATGAAGTCTCTGGCATAGGAGATAACCGCGGAGTGAAGCCTTGCAATATCGCCCATGAGGTAGTAGAAGCCGTTGCCCGCAACCTTTCTCGCGCTGTCGAGGTCGATACCCGCAAAGCTCTCCATAATCTCTGTGTGATAAGGAATCTCAAATTCGGGAACAAGAGGCTCGCCGTAGCGCTCAACCTCTACGTTCTCGCTATCGTCCTTACCCACGGGAACGGTGGGGTCGATAATATTAGGAATGATCATCATTATATTCTTGACCTTTTCCTCAAGCTCAGCCTCCTTAGCCTCGCACTCCGCAAGCTCTGCTGCCTGTGCGGCAACGAGCTTCTTAGCCTCCTCAGCCTCCTCGAAGCGCTTCTGACCCATAAGCGCACCTATGGACTTGGAAACCTTATTTCTATTTGCGCGAAGGTCGTCTGCACGGCGCTTATTTGCGCGAAGCTCCTCGTCAAGAGCGATAACCTCATCAACGAGAGGAAGCTTCGACTCCTGGAACTTCTTTCTGATATTCTCCTTGACAACCTCGGGATTTTCACGTAAGAACTTAATGTCGATCATAATATATCTCCTTAATTTTGTTAATCAAAAAATAAAAAAGCCTCCGTCCGTATGGGACGAAAAGCTCCGCGGTACCACCCAAATTCAGAGGCAAAGCCTCTGCTCTCTTCGCTGTAAGGGGCTGCCCCTCGGCTCATCGCCGAATGCTCGGAAAGCGGAAAGCAAATCCTGCCACGCCCGCTCGCACCCACCGCAGGCTCTCTGTGCTGACAAAATAAGCATTTTCTTTCTTCAACGCAAGTATAGTATACTACAACATTCTGAAAATTTCAAGAGCTTTCGCAATTTATTTTTTCCGCGCACGTGACAATGCCGCAGCTGTTCATTTCACAAGCTCCCTCGGAAAAGGTCATTGTAATAATCACTGAGCCATCGGCATAGTCTTTTATAGAACAAATACGCATTCTCCGTGGGAGAGAAAGGAAGGCTATGACTGACAACTCCATTTACAGCGATATTGCAAAGAGGACGGGGGGCGACATTTATATTGGCGTTGTCGGCCCTGTCAGAACGGGTAAATCCACCTTTATACAAAGGTTTCTCGATTGCGTGGTGCTGCCAAACATTGAAAACGAATATGACAAGGAGCGCACGCAGGACGAGTCGCCGCAATCTGCGAGCGGACGGACGGTTATGACGACCGAGCCGAAGTTCGTGCCCGACGAATCGGTGAAGATTTCGGTAGGTGACGGAACCGAGCTTAACGTAAAGCTGATAGACTGCGTAGGATATATGGTTGACGGTGCGCTCGGGGCGGTCGAGGAGGGTGTGCCGAGAATGGTTATGACGCCATGGCGCGACGAGCCTGTACCCTTCCCCGAGGCTGCCGAGCTTGGTACGGCGAAGGTTATCGGTGAGCATTCAACAATCGGTATGCTCGTTACGACCGACGGCAGCTTCGGTGAAATTGAAAGAGAGCGATACGTTGCCGCGGAGGAGCGCGTGGCGCGGGAGCTTAAGGCGCTCGGCAAGCCCTTTGCGATAATTCTGAACTCAGCAAGACCCGACAGCAGCGAGGCGCGCGAGCTTGCGGCAGAGCTTGAGGCGAAGTACGATGCTCCCGTGGCTCTGGTTAGCTGTCCTATGCTCTCGGGCGAGGATATCTCGGGAATACTCGAGCTTGTGCTTGGAGAATTTCCGCTTAAAAGGCTGGACTTCCACCTGCCCGAATGGACCGAGGCGCTCCCTGAGGGCCACCCGCTCTATGACGATATGATAAGCAAGATACGCGAGGTCGCGGAATGCTCCTCTAGGCTAGGTGACGTATCGCGCGCTGTGGCGGCATCGGGGTCGGTCGAGCTTACAAGGCTCGACGCGGGCGAGGGCACGGGCGAGCTTGACCTCCCCTTGACCGACGAGGATTACTACAAGACGCTAGGTGAGCTTACGGGCTTCGACGTTTCGGATAAAAAGAAGCTGCTCTCGCTGCTTATCGAGCTGTCGGAAATTAAGAGAAAATATGATAAAATAAAGATTGCGCTCGATGATGCGGAGGAAAAAGGGTACGGAATCGTAATGCCCTCGCCCGCCGAGATGACGCTCGAGGAGCCGAGGGTTGTGAAGACTGCGGGAGGCTGCGGTGTAAGAATTGCAGCGCACGCCGAGTCGATACACATGATAAGAACCGGCATCAGCGCCGACCTGTGCCCTATGGTGGGAACCGAGGAGCAGAGCGAGGAGGTCGTGAAATACCTTGTGCGCGAGTTCGAGGCAGATCCCGAGAAGATATGGGACTGCAATATGTTCGGCAAGTCGCTCTACGACCTTGTCAAGGAGGGAATGTATGCTAAGCTCTCGCATATGCCCGACGAGTCGAGAGTGAAGCTCGGAGAGACTATCGAGAAGATTATCAACGAGGGAGCAAGCGGTCTCATCTGCATACTGCTGTAATAAAAACGTTAAAATCGGCAACGGAAATTCCGTTGCCGATTTTTGTAAAGGTGCGTGCCGTACCGATTATTTATGTACGGCTCTTATTCAAATGTGAAGACAAGCTTCATGCTCTTACTAAGCGCCTTAACCGAGAGGCGAGCGCGGTATAGGGTTTCGACAGTGCCGTTGTTACGGCGAAAATCCTCGCTGTCGAGCTCGATATTGTAGATATCGGGGTCGTATCTGAGCACCGAATCACCGCAGACGAGCGCACCGTGCTCGTCTTCTATAGGAGTGAGTGAAACGAACTGCTCGACAAGGGAGGTCGGCTGCTCGGAGAACTCAAAGCTGTCGGTCAGGACGAGTGCATCCGGGGTGCAATCGAAGTCCCTTACATACGAGATAAGTTTCTCACGGACAGTCGCGGGATAACCGACGTCCGCGGTAAAGGTAAAGCGGTTTTCTTCAGCTGTAATCACGGTAGCGCGATCCTCGCCCGTACACTGAATCTCTCCATTGATGATCGGGACCGAATGTCCGCGCGCCGAGGTAACAAGGTGAGTATATCTGCCTGCGCCGAAGTATGTCTTGACGTACTCTCCTCCGCCGGGGTCGGTAAAGGTCACGCGACCGTTTTTGGATACGATAAACGAGCCTATATCATTATGGTTATGCGGCTCGTGATTTTTGCCCGCCTTTGCGCCAACTGCGTACTTCTCGCCTACGTGCAAGAACCACTGTGCATCGCGGAATATATGACTCTCCGGCTCGTGCTTCGTGCCTGCGAGGTCGGGATTTCTCCACAGAACATACTGAAGCCAGCCGGGATTATATCCCGAAGGGGGAATAGGCGGAACGGGCATATCCGGGTAGACGCTACGCAGGAAATGCGTGAGCCAAGCGGAGGGCGCATAGGTAGAGCCGGCGTCGGAGAAGCTGAGGCACTGTGTTTCATTTATAGCAACGTAGGACTGGAAGTGTGCTATTCTGTGGACCTTATCATTCTTGAAGAGATCTATCCTTCCGCCGGTGTACTCTCTTACCATAGATGCGAATACACAATAGTGAGAGAAGCCGTAATCCCAATATGACTTACCCTCGAGGCAGCAGCCGTCACCGGGCATACCGTCGATGAAGCACTGCGCGGTGGCGAGGAATCTCGGCATCTCCTCCTCTATTTCCTCATCGGTAGCAAGGTAGAAGAAGGTTGCGGCAACCATGGAGATACATACGGCAGACCAGTTGTTGGAGGCGGTGTACCACCAATAATCATTCTCTCCGCGCTTCTCACGGTAGCAATCTATAATTCTGAATCTTATCTCGTCCTTTATGCGACGATAAGCAAGCTCGGGGAATTTATCACCTACGTTATAAAGTATTTCCGCAAGCCTGTAGCCAATGCCGCAGGATACAAGCTCAAGGAAGCGGCGGCGCTCAAGGGTCGATGCCTCCTCCTTAACGTGTGCGTTCGATGCCCAGGTCTCCATATCACATATCTGCCACATAACGTCAACGAGGGGCTCTATATACTTTTCGTCCTTCGTCAGCATATAGCAGAAGAAGTAGCAATTCATACGCTTGATATACTGCTGAGTACGGTTAGCATGCGGCTTGCGCGAGCCCTCGGTCACAAACTTGTGATAATCGGAGAATCTAAGGGGGAGGGGCTCTGACTCAAGCAGCTTATCTGCCATCTCGAGTGCCTCGGTACGCACCTTTTCAAAGTAGGGATGCGTTCTGACCTGCTCCCATTTTTCCTCATTGTTCTCGCGAAAAACATTTCTCTTTTCCATTTTTTGTTCCTTTCCGAGCCATTTTGCTATGCTCTAAGTAAACATTTATTTACTAAACGGCATTTTTCTATCCGTTTTAGTATCAAAAAACAAATCACATCATAGATGCAAGAAGTGCGCAGAAATCGCGCTCAGCCTCCTCGAGGCTCTTATCGTTTGTAAAATAATAATCGTAGGTGTAGTCCTCAACGCTGTCGTCCGACACGTTGCCGTAGCTCGACTTCGTCATGCGGTCACCGCCGCGGATAAGCAGAGTTTTGGCGGCACCGCCGGTGGATCTGACAAACTTCTCTATTTCCCAAGGCTCGCGGATATGTAAGAACATTATATCGTTATCCGACTCAAGGAAGCCAAGATAACGCTCCTTCGCCCAGACGGTGGGAAAATCGTTATACTCTACGGTAAGCGCCTTAAGGTCGGAGAGGAAGCGGCGCGACTTATCGTCCTTGCTGCCGTCCCAGCCACAGGTGCGCGCTATATCCTTTATGGGGTCAACGCTTGAGATATTATATACTCTGTAATGCTTTGCCGCAAGGTCGCAGAGCGTATCCTTTCCTACTCCGCCCCTACCGTTGATCACGAGTGCTATTTTTGCCATAACGTCCCCCTTAAAATTACTACCCATAATATAACACACGCGAGGAGCATTGTCAAGAAAATAGAAAAAATATTCCCTGCCGCTTTACTTTGGGTGTGCCGTATGGTAAAATACACGTAGAGAATTCTTTTGCGAGGTGCGCTATGAACGTATTTGGCATTCTCCCTACGGGAGGAGAAATATACAGCTTTAAGCTTAAGAGCGAGACCGCCGAGGCTGAGATTATCAGCTACGGTGCTACTCTGCGCTCCTTTTGCCCCCTCGGGCAGGAGATAGCGGGAGGGTTTGCTACGCTTGACGAATACGTATCGCGCGGAAAGTATTACGGCGCTTCGGTGGGCAGAGTTTGTAACCGTATTGTTGGCGGTGCATTCGAGATGGACGGTGTGCGCTACGAGCTTTCAAGGAACAACGGCGAGCATTGTCTGCACGGCGGCTCGGACGCATATCACAACAAGCCCTGGCAGCCAATTTCGTATGACGATCATTCGGTAACGCTCGGATACCTTTCTCCCGACGGTCAGTCGGGCTTCCCCGGCGAGGTTAATATACGCGCAACCTTCGAGCTTTCAGGCTCTGCTCTTTCGGTTACCTACCGCGCCGCACCGACGAAAAAGACACCGATAATGATAACGAGCCACGGCTTCTTCAACCTTGCGGGATTCGGGAACGACGTACTTGATCATACGCTTAAGATCTACGCCACCGAGTACACCGAGGTAGACGATCAGCGCTTCCCTACCGGGCGCCGTATCCCCGTCGCGGGCACGCTGCTCGACTTCACCAATCCAAGGAAAATCGGCGAGCGAATCGGAGAAAGCCCCGTAGGCTACGATCACAATTTCATTCTCTCTCCGAGCGAGTTTATTTCACACGGGGGCAGGTATCTCGGTCTTGCGGCGGAGGCTTGGGGTGAGAATATAAAGCTCTCGGCGTACACCGATCAGCCGGGCATGCAGCTCTACGTGCCGATGCGCGAGCTATCCGCACCGCTCAAGGACGGCAGCCGCCAGGTAGCGTACGGCGCGTTCTGCCTTGAGATGCAGATAGAGCCTGATTGCGTGAGGCGCGGCATCGGATTTGTCGATGCGGGCGAGGAGTACGTTTCCACCACGGTATACGCGGCGGAAAGAATATAGGCAAGCTAAAAAGACAATAAAAAACTGCGGAGGTGTCGGCTGACACCTCCGCAGCTTTTTATTCTAAGCAGGCACCCGTGTAACGGGAATCGCATTATTCTTTTCTGATCTTATCCTCGAATATCGGGTAACCGAGAGCGTATTTAAGCCCCATATGAAGCGCCTCATAATGTGCCTCGCACTCCATATAATGGAATATAGCAGCGCCGCGCCGGCGAACAAACTCATCATCAACCGGCACTCCCGCCATGCGCTTTATATATCTGCCCTTCATCATACCGGACGCATACTCAGCGTAATTCTTCGCCATAGCCAGCTCGTCGCGCGCCTCCTCGGAGCGCTTGTAAAGCCCCTCAAGAAGCGAGGGGTCGTGCGAGAGAACAACACCCTTTTCTGTCATTTCGTAAGGTATGTACTCATAGCTGACGCCGTCATCGGTGAAATCTATTGCAACGAGCATACCGCTGAACCACCCCTCGAAGGGGTACTCATTCTTATCCTTCACGAATACGAAGTTGCCCTGACCGTACACTATTCTGCCGCCCTTGTAATCCTCGGCTGTGCCGATGCAGTGAGTGTGCTGGCAAAGAACCAGATCCGCGCCCTTCTCGACTATCTTGCGACAAACCCTGCGAAGGCGGGGCGAGGGGTAGCGATAATGCTCCTTACCGCCGTGATAAAGGACTATCAGGTAGTCGCACTCTGCCTTGGCAGCGGCAATCTCATCGGGGGTGTCAAGCGCGTCGAAGCCGTTTGCTCCGTAGCCGTAATCGCGCGCCCAGGAGAACTCATGCTCGCAGCAGGCATATACACCCACCCTCTTATCACCGATATTGACGAATACGGGCTTGCACGCCTCTTCCTGAGAAAATCCGCCGCCAACACGTGTAATTCCCGCTGCGTCCACGGTAGCAACCGTAGAAGCGAAGCCCTCGTATCCGTGGTCAAGCACGTGGTTATTAGACATACCGAGAAGGTCAACGTTAAGAGCCTTGTATGCATTTATACAAGCTGTCGGCGCACGTAAATTCACACCGCACTTCTTCATGGGAGTATCGGTGTCTGTGAGGGCGATTTCAAGATTGAAAATGCGGTAATCCGCCGCAGCAAGAATTTCCTTAAGCTCACTTCCTACAAGCGCATCAACGTCGGAATTAATGAATTCCTGTGTGTTAAATTCGCTCGGAACAAAATCAGCACCTACGATAATTCTCCTTCTCATTGCTCATGCCCTCTTTTCGTTTTTTTAGATTATACACCATAACTGCCTGAAAGTCAAGGAAAGTCAAGGAAATACAAAGATTTTAAGCGCCGCTCTTGACATTCGGAAGCCGCTGTGATAAAATATACCTGTTCTTAAAGCTACGAGGGGAAAAAGTAGCGGTTTTATGCCAAAGACAGAAAGCTGCCGGTTGATGAGAGGCGCGTGAGGCTACACCGTGAATACCTCCCTGAGCGCGTACCGAAGCCCGCGGGGTGTGTAGGCTACGACGGGTGAGCCCGTTACAGCGGCAGAGGCGCATCGCAGGTGCGTGAAGCAAGGTGGTACCACGGAATTTTTTCGTCCTTGGGTTTTGTCCCGAGGGCTTTTATTTTTGTTATTAAATTATCGTATATACGGAGGACTTTGAAATGAAAATTTACGACGAGCTGGTCGCGCGCGGTCTTATCGCACAGGTTACCGACGAGGCTGAGATCAAGGAGCTTGTTAACGCGGGTAAGGCGGTGTTCTACATCGGCTTCGACCCCACGGCAGACAGCCTTCACGTAGGTCACTTTATGGCGCTTTGCCTTATGAAGAGACTTCAGATGGCGGGCAACAAGCCTATCGTGCTTATAGGCGGCGGTACGGGACACATCGGTGACCCCTCGGGTAGAACGGACATGCGTTCTATGATGACCACCGAGACTATCAGACACAACTGCGAGTGCTTCAAGCGACAGATGGAGCGCTTTATCGAGTTCGGCGAGGACAAGGCCATTATGGTTAACAACGAGGACTGGCTCCTCGGTCTCAACTACGTTGAGCTGCTTCGTGAGGTTGGCGCGCACTTCTCGGTTAACCGCATGCTCGCGGCAGAGTGCTACAAGCAGAGAATGGAAAAGGGCCTTTCCTTCCTCGAGTTCAACTACATGATCATGCAGTCCTACGACTTCTACCACCTCTTCCAAAACTACGGCTGTAATATGCAGTTCGGCGGCGATGATCAGTGGAGCAACATGCTCGGCGGCACCGAGCTTATCAGAAGAAAGCTCGGCAAGGACGCTTACGCCATGACCATCACTCTCCTTCTCAACTCCGAGGGCAAGAAGATGGGTAAGACTGCGAGCGGCGCTGTTTGGCTCGATCCCAACAAGACCTCGCCCTATGACTTCTACCAGTACTGGAGAAACGTCGGCGACAAGGATGTTCTCAAGTGTATCAGAATGCTTACCTTCCTTCCTCTTGAGGAAATTGACAAGATGGACAGCTGGGAGGGCGCACAGCTTAACGAGGCTAAGGATATTCTCGCATACGAGCTTACCAAGCTTGTTCACGGCGAGGAGGAGGCAGAGCGCGCAAGAGCAGCCTCAAAGGCTCTCTTCGTTGGCGGTGACTCCGCACTCACTCCCTCTGTAACCGTAGATCCCGCAAGCCTTGTTGACGGCAAGATTGACGTTAACAGCCTGCTTGTGCTTGGAAAGATGGTTCCCTCGCGCTCCGAGGGCAGACGTGCTATCGAGCAGGGCGGCGTTTCCGTAGACGGCGAGAAGGTAACCGACGTTAAGGCAACCGTAAGCGAGGACGCGCTTAAAGCCGGCGTGCTTGTTAAGAGAGGTAAGAAGAGCTTCATTAAGTTCATCACGGCTTAATTTCACAATTCTTTTGTGCAGCCCCGACCGCGCGACGGTCGGGGCTGTTACTTTCGCCGGCGAGGCGTATTTGTGAACGCTGTGAAAAAAGAGATTAAAATAACGAATAATTTTATTATTTGACCTTGATTTTCCTATCGTTCGGTGCTAGAATTAAATACAAAGACAGAGGAGGTGCCGATATGAGAGGCTTATATAAGAATTTTGTTTTTGATATCACAGTTGCGCTCATCGCGCTTGCGCTGGGCGTGGTTATGCTGCCCGTATTCGGCATATCCGCATTTTGTATAGATATACTGCTGGCTATAGCGCTCGCGGCATATCTCGTGCTGTTTCTCTTGGACAAGCTCAGGCACACAAGGGGTATCGTGTTTGCGCTTACGGTATTGGAGTTCGGACTGCTTCTTCTCTTAGCGTTGGCGCTCGTAATACAGCAATTCAGCCCCGCGCACTTCATCTCGGTATGCCAGGTTGTCGGCGTGGTTTTGTGGCTAAGAGGCGCAATAATGACGATAACTCTTTACATTTCTGCGCTTTATATAAAGAAACCGAGACGCAATCTCACGGCGCTTGCCATCTCTATCGTTATGATTTCGGTCGGTGTATGGATGATATCAAGCTCGCTGCTTACCGATCTTTTCTTAGAGTGGGTGATGTGCATCGCGCTCTTTATCACAGCGCTGGTGTTCGGCGCTCTTGCCTTCCTCTTCTACAAGGGCGGCGAGAAGAAAACCGAGAAAAAGTGAGGATATGCTGATGGAAAGCAAGCTTTATAAAGAGGCGAAGGCGGTCGCAGAGGAGCTGATAGCCAAGGCGGGACTGAAAAGCGGTTGCATAATGGTTGTCGGCTGCTCGACAAGCGAGGTTCTCGGCTCTAAGATAGGCACTAACTCAAGTCCCGAGGCGGCAAAAGAGGTCTTTGCGGGCTTATATGACGCTACGCGCGAGCGCGGTATTTACCTCGCCGTTCAGTGCTGTGAGCATCTCAACCGTGCTATAATAACCGAGCGCGCTGCCGCGCCCTGTGCGGAGGCTGTAAACGTAGTTCCGCAGCCTAAGGCAGGTGGCTCTCTCGCTACCGCGGCGTATGCACGCTTCGAGGATCCTATAGCGCTTGAGGAAATACGTGCCGATGCGGGTATTGACATAGGCTTCACGCTCATAGGCATGCATCTTAAGCGAGTTGCGGTGCCTGTAAGGCTTGAAAACCGCAAGGTAGGCGAGGCTATGGTTGTTGCCGCGCGCACAAGACCGAAGTTCATCGGCGGCTCAAGAGCCGTTTACGATGAGGATATGCTGTAATTTTCGGAGAATGGTATAAAATAATACGTAGCAAGCACCCTGCCTTAAGGAGGCTTGCTCTCTGCAGTGCGCTTGAGGTACTTTTTTGCGGTACTTTTTCCGAAAATCACTTGACAAATATGCTGTGATATGGTAATATATTATGGCTATAATTTATATGCCCCTGTAGCTCAGTCGGTAGAGCACCTGACTTTTAATCAGGGTGTCCGGGATTCGAGTTCCCGCAGGAGCACCAAGGGGACTGAGAAATCAGTCCCCCTTTCTTTCATCACGGCTGTGCCGTGTATATCATCCGACCATTGGTCGGTATATCATCTGACCGCAGGTCAGTATATCATCAGCCGAAAGGCTGTATAAATCTCGGGGTGTGGCGCAGTTGGTAGCGCGCGTGCTTTGGGAGCACGATGCCGCAGGTTCAAGTCCTGTCACTCCGACCAAAAATAACTGTAATTTTGATACAAAATTACAGTTATTTTTTATCCAAGTCGCAGACTTGGCATATCATCA
>CAYZZJ010000061.1:0-10755 GCA_964482885.1 uncultured Ruminococcus sp.
GTTAGTTGGCGATGTTGCTGAACTTAAATATGTTAAGGACATCGTAGTTAAGACCGCTGATGCTGAAATCGCAGCAGCTGGCGCTGACCTTAAGTACGAGGTTGGTACTATGATCGAGATCCCCAGAGCTTGCCTTACCGCTGACGATATCGCAGGCGAGGCTGAGTTCTTCTGCTTCGGTACTAACGACCTTACTCAGATGACCTACGGCTTCTCGAGAGATGACGCAGGCAAGTTCCTCGATGCTTACTATGACAGAAAGATCTTCGAGAACGATCCCTTCGCTAAGCTCGACCAGACCGGTGTTGGCAGACTTATGGAGATGGCTGTTACCCTCGGTAAGAAGGTTCGCCCCGACATGCACCTCGGCATCTGCGGCGAGCATGGCGGTGATCCCACATCCGTTGAGTTCTGCCACAAGATCGGCCTGTCTTACGTATCCTGCTCTCCCTTCAGAGTTCCGATCGCAAGACTCGCTGCAGCTCAAGCAGCACTCTCCGAGTAAGCTAAACGTATTACACGGTGTGAATTATCACATTAGCTAAATAGAACCACCCTTGCGGGAAATTCCGTAGGGGTGGTTTTTATTATGGAAAATTTCGGTAATTTCGCCATTTTGTAATCGTATTACGATTATATATAACTGCAACGCGTCCTTCATGTGTAATCGTTATACAATTATAATATTAATATCACGATTACAAAGCAGGTGATATTATGGAGAAGATAATAGGAAAACGAATTCAGCAGATACGCAAGAGAAAAGGGCTTACGCAGGAGCAGCTTTCCGAGCTTATTGATATAAGTCCTCATTACCTATCCGCGCTGGAGCGTGGAGTTTATAACATTAAGCTCGAAACTCTCGTTAAAATACTCAATCATCTGGATTGCTCAGCCGATGAGGTGTTCTGCGGCGTAGTAGCTAAATCCACTCTTATTACCTCCAGCCGACTTTCCGACAAGCTTGCTCACCTAGACGTTGCTGAGCAAAACAAAATACTTGCCGTCGTAGACACTATGATAGCCAACGCTGAAAAATGATTTCTTCAAATACACAAATCTGTGCCAAAAGCACAGATTTTTCTTTTTTGCATATTTCAACATAATTCGACATAAAAGTATGTTATAATAACAGCAACACGATTACTTTTGCAAAAACATTGTTACAAAGAAAGGGCTATAAAATGAAAGCTGTAACTAGAAAAATTGACAAACTCGGTAGAGTTGTTCTTCCGATAGATTACCGAAAGGCACTGGCTCTGAATGCCAATTCCGAGGTAATTATAACGACAATCGAAAGTCGAAATTTTTGAATTTCGACTGCAAATCAAGGATTTGCAAGCAAATTTCCTAAGAAATTTGTCGATTTCTGTTAAAATGATATAAAGTTGCAAAAAGCAACTGCGTGCTTTTTGCTCGGCTGATCTATCAGCCACGAAAAGGCAAGTTGCCTTTTCGACACTTTATAATCATTATGAGCATAAATGGAGATACAATATTTATTAAGTGCGGCAATAACGCTTGTAAAATATGCGGAAAAACGAACGGTGTGCAAGATATAGGTGTATGCACCGACTGCATTAAAATGATTCAATCTATCTCATGAAAGAAAAAATCACACGCTCGGGCGTGTGATTTTTTGTTTTATTCATACTCCTCGTCGGGTGGGTAGGTCGCGCGAATTTCGGCGACGTATGCCGAGAGAGTGGAGGCGAAGCCTTCGTCGGCTTCAATCGTGATCTCTGCCTTCTCGGTGCGCGAGGAGGTGATGATAAGATAGGTGATCTCGGGGTCGACGGTGGGAGAATAGGTGTACCTCGCATATTCCTTCGGGCTGAGGTGCGCCTTGCGATCCTCCTTGGTCTGTCTCTCGATCGACGTTACGTTGCGAAGCTCAATGCGGCACATGGTCGTCTCACGCCTGCCGAGCTTGTGCCTTACGACGAAGATAGGCGTATCCTCGCTGACGATGACGTCATAATAGTACTCCGCAGCCATGTACCTCGTGTACATAAAGACAGCCGCAACCACGAACATCATTGCAACGAGGCCGACAAGCCCTCTGTACTGCCCTATCGTGAGATAAAGAATAGTGAAAGCAACCGCACCTATCGCAAAGGCGATAAAGAGATATATCGAACGCTTGTTCTGCGGTGTGGGCTTATAGGTGAGATCGGTCATTTTTGAGGTGCCTCCTTCGCGGAGAGATTATACTGTATCAGCTCGAGGGAGCTTTGGTATACCGGCAGGCTGTAGGGCGCTGTCATATCTACACCCTTGATATATATATCAAGCCTGAGCCAGCCGACAGGCTCCTCGCCCTCGTCAAGACCGAGGTCAACGCCGTCAAAGCCGACGCGCGCATATCTATACATAAGACTTGACGATGAGTGATAAACGCTCTGCTCACCGACCGCCTCAACGGGAACGGCAGCGCCCCCGCCGCCCTCGGGGGTCGTATATCCCGTTTCCGTCTTAACGAGCTTAAACTCGAAGATTTCAGCAGGATCGGCATCAGGATCAAGCTCGACACCGTATTTAGCCTTTATGGACTCCATGAGAGAGGTGTTATATCTGACGGTAACCTGCAGGTGATCAGCACCCGGGACGAGAACGAGCTTATCAAAGAAGAAGTTGCCCTCTTCGGGGTCATCGTAGCGAAGGTTGCCGGGATCCTGTGTATATGCCGAGATCTCGCCACCGTTTTCGTTATAATACTCGGTAAGCGAGTCGCTGAATATGAGGCGCGAGACCTCGTCGGGATAGGTGTTGAACAGCGTTATTCTGAATGCGACGATTCCGATAACCGCCACGCAGACAAGACCGATAAGCACCTTGATAACGATGCCGATGACCCGCGACTTGCCTTCGGCAGGCTCGTCATCAACCTCGTTATAGTCGCCGTAGCGCTCCATATCTTCCATATGGCGCTCCTTTACTTACTGAAATCAATATGCGGCAGATATGCCTTCACGTACTCAGCCGCAGAGTATATGGTGGTGACGGTCATAAGACCCATGAACACGTAGGAGAGGATATGATTCTCCGAGAAGAAGGGTATCATCGGCTCAACGAGCATAACCACCGTACCGACCATCTGGGATACGGTCTTGAGCTTGCCGAAGATACTTGCCGCGACGTCAACCTTGCCGCTAACGGCGAGTCTGAGACCCGTAACCGCAAGCTCGCGAAGAAGAATAACGAGAACCACCCATACGAAGATAAGAGCGAGAGACTCCTCACCGCGCAGGATCATCCATACAAGGATAGCTATCTGCGAGGAGATAACCATAAACTTATCCGCGAGGGGGTCGATAAACTTACCAAACTGCGTAACAAGATTGCATCTGCGCGCGATCTGACCGTCGAGCATATCGGTAAGAGCGGTTAAAATGTAAAGTATAGTAGGCACAATTATGCCCCAGACCTCGATATTTCTCATAAATAGGAGAGTCGCGACGAATGCTGGCACGAGCAAAACTCTTACAAATGAGAGTATATTCGGTACGTTAAGCACCGCGTTGCCCTTAGAGCTGTTTTCACTGTTCATTCTTATATCCTTCCTTGCATTAAAGCAAAAAGATTTAACACGGGGTCATTTATTTAACTATCGAGCCAATAAGATCGTAGTCTATCGCCTCGTCTATACGCACCTTGACGAAGTCACCGGGCAGAACGCTGCCGCGCTCGGCTGAGAAGTACACCTTTCCGTCAACGTCGGGGGCATCAGCCTCCGAACGGCCGTAATATATCTCGGCTACGGCATCCCAGCCGTCGCAAAGCACGGTAAGCTCGCTGCCGACGAGAGCCGCGGTCTTTTCCTCAACCACGGTGAGCTGCGTCTGCATCAGGATATCGTATCTATCCTGCTTGGTCTGCTCGTCTATCTGCCCGTCATACTCTGCCGCAGGAGTATCCTCCTCTGCAGAATAGGTGAACGCACCGAAACGCTCGAAGCGCGCCTCCTTGATAAACTCGCAAAGCTCGGCAAAGTCATCCTCGCTCTCACCGGGGAAGCCAACCATTGCCGTAGTGCGTAGCGTCACGCCCGGCACCCTTTCCCTGAGCTTAGCCACGGTTTGCTTAATGAGTGCCTTGCCGCCGTGACGGTTCATACGCGTAAGAACGCTGTCGGATATGTGCTGAATGGGAATATCCATATATTTAACGAGCCTCGGGTTATCGCGCATCTCGTCGATAAGCTCGTCGGTTATCTTGTCGGGGTAGCAGTAGAGCAGGCGTATCCAGGGAATGTCGGTAGCCGCGCATAACTCGCGCACAAGGCGGGCGAGGCTGTATTCGCCGTAGATATCAAGCCCGTAGCGCGAGGTGTCCTGAGCTATCAGATTAAGCTCTACAACGCCCGACGCCTCGAGCTGCTTCGCCTCGTTTACTATATCCTCGACGGTGCGGGAGCGCAGGCCGCCGCGGATAAGCGGTATGGCGCAGTAGGTGCATCTGTTGTCGCAGCCCTCTGCAATCTTTAAGTAAGCGGTATGAGGTGCGGTAGTAAGTATTCTGCCGCCGCCGAGAGGCGCGGTTTCCTTGTCGCGGAAGGAGCTGTACTTCTCGCCGCGCATAACCGCCCGGCACGCCTCGGCAATATCGGAGAGTGAGCCTACGCCGACGATAGCCTCAACCTCGGGCAGCTCGCGCATTACCTCCTCGCGGTATCTCTCGACAAGACAGCCGGTGGCGATAATATGCTTGCATTTTCCCCACTCCTTCAGCGACACGGCGTCGAGGATATTCTCTATCGACTCCTGCTTCGCCGACTCGATAAAGCCGCAGGTATTTATTATTACGATTTCAGCCTCCTCGGCATCGAACACGACCTCAAAGCCCGCGCGATGCAGATTGTACAGCATCACCTCGGTATCGCAAAGGTTCTTCGAGCAGCCGAGAGATATAAATGATACTTTAGTCATAAGAACACCTTAGTCGTTATTTAAGTAAGCCCGAGAGCCTTGGACGTATCTTCCTCTCATAGAACACGACAAGCACCACAATCAGCCTGTCGTAGAGGATAAAGGCAACGTTGAGCAGCACCCACAGAATGGCGTAAACTATCATCGGGTCGAACGGAATATCCGACACGTCACCGAAGAAGGACTGCCCCACAAGCACCTCGGAGAAGAGAACGAGCAGAGCCATCATCGCGTTCAGGAATACAAGCTTCAAAACAAGCCACAGGGTGCGCGGTAGGCGCTCGATATAGCCCTTCAGTATCGGGTATATACCGAACACGCTCAGGTATACCAGCCACATAAAGCTGCCCGGGAAGAGCAAAAATGATATAAGCGAGGTTGCCAGCCAGACAAGCCAGGTATACGGTGAGCCGATCTCGATATATATGAAGGACACGAGCAGAGATGCCAGAACCGCACAGGATAGATCAAGCACCGACAGCACGGCACCGAGCGTCATAAACAGGACACCCAGCGCAACCGTCATAGCGCTCACGGTCAGCTTCTTCGTCTGTTTCATGTCAGATACAGCGGATCAGGTCACCGCCCATGCACTCGCAAAGGCAGTCAAGACAGATAAGGTTCGTGCAGCAGTCGCACGCACGGTCGGTCTCGGAGCGGCGATAATTCCCGCCGTCGTTATAATAGGTGCTGCCGTATCCGCCCGCACGGTTGTTGAGCATCTGCTTTGCCTGCTGATACTCGCCGTTCGAGGGGTCCATAGTGCAGGCAAGCTCAAGCTCGCGCATAGCGTCGTTAGCTCTGCCGCGCTGCATAAGGCAGATAGACATAAGGTAGTGCCATTCTGCCACGCGGTCATATTCGCCGACGGTCATAAGCATCTTCTCGGCATCTACAATCCTATTGCCCTGAATAAGACGCCTCACCTCAAAATAGAGGTTATTTCCGCCATTTTGCGAATTATTGTTGGCACTATTGCCGTAATTACCGCTCGATTTGCCTGCGCGCTCATTCTGGATAGCATCATATGCAGCGTTGATATCCTGCATCTTTTCCTCCGCGAGGCTCTTCAGGGGGTTATCGTCGGTGTAGTTGTCGGGGTGGTACTTTCTCGCCAGCTTGCGGTAAGCAGCCTTGATCTCATCGTCGCTCGCATTACGGCCTACGCCGAGTACCTCATACGGATCCTTCACTGTTCTCTACTCCTTCGTTGGTTGTTGTATTTTTACTGTCGAGGAACTCTATGCGCCGTGGCAGTCCCTCGTATATTATGTTCCTTACGATATTCTCTACCGTCACCTTGTTTTCAAAAGGCACAAGGTTTATCGCCGCCTCGATTCTGCGGCACTCGAGAAGCAGCGCGCACTTTATCGTCGCGCGGTTATCATCGCTAAGCTCTGCCCCTCCGTAGGATATCACGTAAGGGTTATACCTGCCGAGGCGTCTGTCCTCCTCGTAATCCTCCGCTGCATCGGCAGCATAGATGAATTTGCCGAGATGGTAGCCGACCTCTCTTGTAACGAGCTTATCGGACCCGTCAAGACCGTTCGAGAATATCTCGCCGAGCAGCTCACCGAACAGCTCCGCAGGTGCGTCAACAGAGGGACACCCTTCCCTCTCAAGCTCAGATATTGCCGCAAGCTTCTCTCTTGTGATCTCTTCGAGCTCCGGCTCATCGGCGCGGCGCTTCGCCCCGCTGATAACAGGCTTAGCCATACCCACCGCAATACGCTTCGATAGCTTCTCGTCCGAAAGATCGTCCATAAGCTTGTAGTAGGTCAGAACGGCAAATGCCCTCGCGGTGTACTCTATCGCGGAATTATCCACGAGCATCGGTCTTTTCTTAAGAGGGTGAGCGATGCAGAGCCCCATCTTGCTATCAAGCTCGCCGTCGGGTATATACGCCATACGGACGAGGGCAAGAAATACGCTGTCATAGGTGATGGTTGCCGTAGAGAGCGCACCGATATGCTTTTTCATTGAACGGCAAATGCCGCAATAGGTAGCCTTATAGAACTCGTGCTCCTTAACAAGAAGCTCCGAGATAACGGGCTTCACGTATCCGAACATATCGCGCCTCCTCTCACAAAAACACAAGCGCACACTACACCCATTGTATCTAGTATAGCATATTTGCCGCGGTTTTTGTTAAATTCTCGAAAACTTTTATAAATATTTTGTTTAACACATATATTTAACGAGCATACAAAAGGCAGATATGCACCGCACGGTGGCATATCTGCCTTGTCTTTACAGCTCAGCCATTGGGCTGAAGAAAGGGAATTAATCCTGAGGCATGCTCTCGCCGTTTACGACAAGAGAGCTGGTGTCCGAGCCCTTGTATCTACCGTATATCTTAGTGCTGTCAGCAACACCGAAAACGGTATTTGACGAGCAATCAACGGTGGTGATAGTTGTTACACCCACGTTTGCAGTGCCTAGCACGTAGCCGGTCTTATCGGCACGCTCACCCGTTACCACGCACTCAACAACCTTAACGCTTGTCATAGTGGTGGTATTGCTGCCGTCAGCGGAAACGTGTCCTGCGATAGCACCGGCGGACTGGGTCGCGCCGCTGATCGTGCAGTTGGTAACGGAGCATCCGTCGATAACGAGAGTAGACGAGGAATAACCGATAAGTCCGCCTACGCCGGTTCCGGCGGAAGCGCGAACGGTAGAATCCTTAAGATGGCAATTATCAAGTGTTATAAGATCGCTCCTGTCGGCATAGGAAACGAAGGCGCCGAGACCCGAATTATAGCACTGATCGAGTATCTGACAATCGGTGAGAGTAAGATCGGAGATCATAACCTGAGTGCTGCCGAAATGCACGTCACCGATAAGGGGCGCGTTCAAGCCCTTTATGGTGTGTCCGTTTCCGTTGATGATTACCTGATTAACGGCACCACCCGCGTAGGGATCCATATTGAGAGGAGACCAGGTCTCACCCGCTGCAAGCTCGATGTCCGAGCCGATCTCGATGACAGCCTTACCGTCGGATACCGAGGGGGTGAGAGCCGCCTGAAGCTCGGCTGCAGTATTTACTACTACGTTAACGGTAGGACCTACGTTTGCATTCTTGGTAACAACGAATTTGCCCGAGGTCTCGGAAACGCTGTAGCCCGACGCAACATAGCTTGAGGGATCCTGATCGAAGGTACCGCCGTAAACGGTCGCCTTACCCGAGGAATATCCGTAATTGTCGAGCTGAGTTGTAACGTAGCCCTCAAAGTTACCGCCGTTAACAACTATCTCTCCGCCTGCGAAGGTAAGAAGGTGACCGCTGTCAAGCACGTTGTTCTTATCGTAGATGAAGCTACCGCCGTTAATGGTTACAAGTCCGCTCGAGGTATAAATCATATTGCTGGTCTGTCCCTCAACGCCGACAAGCTCAAAGCTACCGCCGTTTATAGTAACCGTTCCTACGTTTCCGATAACGTTATGATCGGAAGTAAGATCAATATTGTTAATGGTAAGAGTACCGTTGTTTATAATAGCTGCAGTCTGATTTGCATTGCTGGTGAAGGTTCCGCCGTTGATAATAGCCTCAGAGCCGGCAGCGACGTTAAGACAGGTAGCGGCAGGAGCTACAGCGGCATCCCATGTGATAAATGCACCCTCGTTAACGGTAACGGTTCCCGCATAGTTCCATACGCATCCGCCGCCGTTGGTATCGATCGCATTATAAGTACCGCCGTCGATGGTAAGGTTTCCGTAGTTAGCAACGCCGCGTCCCGAAACGACGCCGTCCCCGTCAAGAGTCAGCTGACCTCTGTTCTCGATGGCATAAACGTGCTTTGCGGTGCTACCCTGTTGGAAGCCGCCGGTAATAGTCTTGCCGTTAAGATCTATAGCAGCCACAGTACCCTCGGCAACCACAATCTTCTCGCCCTCGGCAAGCGCGATATCCGAATTGAGAATAACGTTGCCGCCGGCCTTTATAGCAGTAGCAAGCTCGGAGGCATTGTTAACAATTGCCGCATAGTCTGCATCCGCATCGTACTGATCACCGAAGGAATCCTTCTCGCTTGCAAGCTGGGTTGCCAGAAGCTGAATGGAGAAGTCGGTGCCGATGGACATTCCCTGATACTTGTTGCCTGCATCCTTATTCATTCTGAGTGCGATGGTAATAGTATCAGCCTTGCCCGCCTCAAGCTCTCCGCTTCCGGTCTCGCCAAGCTTAGCAAGAACCTCGGTAAGAGTACCTATGTAATAGTCATCAACAAGAGCATCAGCGCCGGGAACCTGAACTGCGGGATCAACGTAATAAACGTCAATAACGTCGGAAAGCTCGGAGACCTCGCCGTTAGCGATGATGTTAACCTTATACTTAAGCGCAAGGCTGCCCTCGTTCGCAATCTTAATGTGGCGAACCTCCGCATAGCCCGGCTCCCAAAGGGTGTGACTGAAGATAGCACCCGCAGATGCATTTTGCCAGTCCGCGCTCTTATCTGCGGGAACCGCCTTGGTTCCGTCAGCCCAGTACATCTCGACGTTGAGATTACCGGTCTCGATGATGTTGCCCGTGGAGGCTGCAGAATCGGTGAACCAAGCGAACGTCGTTCCAACAAGCATTGAGAAGCAAAGCGCGAGAAGAACCACGCTGGATATCAACGCATTTTTGGTTGAATACACTTTTTTCATTTTTGAATTTCTCCTTATATTGTCCTATGCGTATGCAAGC
Source organism: uncultured Ruminococcus sp. (assembly GCA_964482885.1). GTDB lineage: Bacteria > Bacillota > Clostridia > Oscillospirales > CAG-272 > UBA1740. The sequence continues at coordinate 9,613 of CAYZZJ010000061.1, forward strand.
GAGCGCCCCATGCGCACGTATGCATATTCATGTAGACAATTATACCCCCCCCGCAATTTGTCAATAGTTTTTTAACATTTTTCATATTTTATTTTTATATCTATGATAAAAGCGGCGGTAGAGATGGTCAATTTCTCTACCGCCGCTTGGCGCTTGGCGCGTACCTTTAAGCGCGAAATGCGCTGTTTTTGTCAATTTATATTTACATAATCAAGCGTTATGAGACGATGCTTTAACGCAGTGTCGGACGAATTTTGAGGAAAAATCGCCCGAGACAAGGCGTAAGGCTGCGAACGAGGCGAAGGTGTAGTTACCTACTCCGAGCCGAGTGAGTCAGCCGACAACGCAGTCTCGGACGATTTTTACCAAAATTACTTGCCCATGCCCTTGCGGGTGAGGGATATCCTGTGCTTTTCGACGTTGACGTCCTTTATGAGAACCTCTATGACGTCGCCGGTCTTGAACAGCTCGGAGGGGTGCTTGATGAAGCGATCGGACATCTCGGAGATGTGAAGCAGACCGTCGTGATGCACGCCGATATCAACGAAGCAGCCGAAGTCGATAACGTTACGGACGGTGCCGCGAAGCTGCATGCCGGGCTTAAGGTCGGTTATATCAAGAACGTCGGTCGAAAGAACGGGAGCGGGAGCATCGTCACGGATATCACGGCCGGGCTTCTCAAGCTCGGAGATAATATCGTTAAGGGTAGGCTCACCGCAGCCAAGCTCGCGGGCAAGCTTAGCAATACCGTACTTCTCCGCCTTGAAGCGAAGGAGCGCAAGGTTGCCGGAGGTAACGTCCTCGGTGGTGAAATCAAATCTCTTAAGAAGGTCGAAGGCTACGTTATAGGACTCGGGGTGTACTCCGGTGTTGTCGAAGACCTCGGAGCCGCCGGGGATACGAAGGAAGCCGGCACACTGAGTGAACGCCTTTTCGCCTATCTTGGGTACGTTGAGAATCTGACGGCGGGTCTTGAACTCGCCATGCTCCTCTCTGTACTTAACTATATTCTTAGCGGCGGTAGCATTAATTCCCGAAACGTAGGAAAGGAGAGAATAGGATGCGGTATTGAGGTCAACGCCGACACCGTTAACACAATCCTCTACTACGCCGCCGAGAGCCTCGGTAAGCCTCGCCTGCTTC
>CAYZZJ010000062.1:0-10704 GCA_964482885.1 uncultured Ruminococcus sp.
CCGCCGTAATCGAAGGCGACATCGCCACCGGCACCCTCGTCACAGACGAGGACTTCATCCGAGTGTACTCGGACTTCTTCTCGCAGGGCGAGATTTCTCCCGCCAACGGCGGATTTAGTTGCGCGAAGCGCTCGCGCCACACCTTGACAAGCGCACCTAAAGGTGATACAATTTTGTAAAAGAAATCGCGAAAAAAAGGGGGTGCGCCATGGAAGAGCGCCTTACCGACGTATCCATATCATCGAAGCTTCTTGCAAAAGACGTACGAATTACGCTCTACCGCGAGATCGGCTCTACCAACGCAGAGGCACTTACGCTCGCACGCGAAGCTGCACCCGACAAGCCGATGCTGCTCGTAGCCGAGAGCCAGAGCGCAGGGCGCGGCAGGCTTGGCAGAAGCTTTATCTCGCCGCTTGGCGGCTTGTATATGACCTTGCTGACCCCCGCCCCCACCGAATGCGACCTCACCGCCCTGACGGTGCTTGCGGCAGTGGCGGTAGCACGCGCTGTGGAAAAGACAACGGGTCTTGATACAGCCGTAAAATGGGTGAACGACGTATACGTCGGCAGCCGCAAGCTCGCAGGTATACTCGCGCAGGGCGCGGTCAACCCCGACACAGGCAAAATCACGCACGTTGCCATGGGCATCGGCATAAATATACACGGCAAGGATTTTCCGCCCGAGATAAGAGAGATAGCCACAAGCATCGAGCGCGAGGGCGCACGTACCGATAGAGCGACGCTTGCCGCGGCAATAGCCAACGAGTATCTTGCCCTACTCCCCACAGCGGGCAGTAAGGAAATAGCCACAGAGTACAAAAGCCGCTCCTTCCTCATCGGCTGCGAGGTCAGAGTGATAAAGCCCGAGCGAGAATACCGCGCAAAGGTCATAGATATCTCAGAATCCTGCGAGCTTATCCTTGGGCTAGAGGACGGCAGCACCGAGTATCTCTCGACGGGTGACGTGAGTGTGAGGAAAAGGTGAAAACGCTCCGACAGCCCCAAATCCAAAAAAACAAAAAACGTAAAACTCAACACATACAGATGCAAAAAGCGCGCCAAATGGCGCGCTTTTGTGTTGTTTTGTTAAGTTAAGTTGGCAGAATACAGCAAATTTAGTTTAGAGTTATGAATTCGCTGCGCGAACGTTATGAGCCTCGCTACGCTCGACGTGATGATTTTGCTGTCGCAAAAGTTATGATATGATCGCTACTTACAACGCGACGCAGTCGCTCACAACTTGGCGTAGCCAATCATAACTGCGAGCTTTGCGAGCATCATAACTCGCCGAAGGCGATCATAGTTGCGAGTTAGCGCCGTCGCGCTCTCGCGCAACGCTCACACATCTTCCAAGATGCAGCGAATACACCTCCACGGTCACAGGTCTTTTGCCCATCATTCTCTCAACAGCCTCGGCGTAGTAGGACAGCTGCAGAGAGTGCGACTTATAGAGCCTCGCCTCGGCGAGCGCGGGATTTTTTCTCTCCTCCCAGGTCAGGCGGTCGGTCTTATAGTCCACGAGGTGGAGATTTCCGTCCTCGTCCTCGTAAAGGCAGTCGATAACGCCCTGAACGAGAATTTCGGAGCCGCGAAGCTTCTCTCTCGTTTCCTCATCGGTGGTGAGCATATCGGCGGGCAGCCTTGTATTGAACCTCAGCTCGCGCCATATATTCTTAGCCGCGAGCATATCCGCGAACAAGGGTGAGCGCACGAACGCCTCAACCTCGGCTAGGCGTACCCTTCCCGCATCAATATCGGATATATACTTCTCGCGTCTTAAGCGCTCAAGCTCGGCAGCAACACCCTGCTTGTGTAGCCCCTCTAAATCGCAGAACTGGAACAAGAGGTGAGTTGCGATACCGCGCCTTGCGCTCTCGGACTCATCACTGCCCGTGGCGAAAGAGGGCAGTCTGCCCATTTTGGTTATTCTCTCCTCCTCGCCTTCCTCTATAAGTGCCGCATCATTGTCCGACGGGTCGAGAATTTCGGGATAAAGACGGGATACCGAGAGCTTTTTAGGCAGGCGCGTCAGATGCTCGTAAGGGTACTCATACCTGAAGCGCGAGAGGAGAATATCCGTGACGCTCTCATTGTTTTTCGCTATCTCAGGCTCGAAATCGGCATACCCCGTGTCAAAATCGGGGGTATCCGGTATCATAAGCTCCTCGGGCGGACACTCGGGCATAAGGAAGTCCTCGACCCCCTCCGCCTCGGGCGCGGGATACAGCCTCTCGCGCAGTCTTTCCGACATATTGGGTAAAAACTCCTCGGGTATCACGAAGCCAAGCCCCGACGAGTAGGTTATCATATCGGTGTAGCTCGTCATTCCGTACACGGCATAGGGCGTAAGATGCTCGTGAGTGTCGGCTATATCGGCGAGATACTTGTCATATCCGCGCCTTGCCTTACCGACGATATACAGTCTTTCTCTAGCCCTCGTCAGTATGACGTAAAGCACCCTCGCCTCCTCCTCTATTCTGCGGCGCAGACGGTAGTCTAGAAGTATGCTCTTAGTGGGGTTTGAAACGAGCGACAGACCCGAGGGCGTGCGAAGATAAAGCGAGATGCCGAAGCGGCTCTCGTATACAAGCCTCTCCTTTTCGTCGCGGCTGCGCTTCATCGCCTGCTCGGTGCCAACGAAGAACACGACGGGGAACTCAAGCCCCTTAGAGGAATGAGCCGTTATTATCTTGACCTCGTCGGTTGCAAGCGAGGCCTCTCGCTTGTCGAAGGGATTTTGCCTGCCGACGATGCCGTTAATGTAATTTAAGAAGTTATAAAGTCCGCGGAAGGACGAGGACTCAAAGTGCCGCGCATGCTCGTAGAAGCGAAGCAGCTCGTCGCGCCCACCCCTGCCCGAAGCAAGAGCAAGCAGACCCGTGTCATGGAAAATGCGGTTTATCAGCATATCCACGGCACAGCCCTCAGCCATGGCGCGGTACTTTTTCAGCCACAGAATGAGTCTCGCACCGCGCTCGTAATCGGGATTCTCGCGAACGTAGCGCACAAGCCCGTCGTAGAGCGTAGGCTCGCCGAGCGCCGTGATTTTCACAAGCTCGCCCGCAGAGAAGCCAAATATCGGCGAGCAGATCATAGCGGCGAGGTATATATCTCGCCTCGGGTTGTCTATCGAACGCAGAATACTCGTCAGCAGCAGAACGTCGGCGTTAAGGAAGAAGTCCTCGCTCTCACTGAGCGCAGAGGGTATGCCAAGGGAGCTTAGCGCCGCCGCATACTCGCTGTCCTTGCCGTGCGCGTTACGCATGATTATGGCTATATCACCGGGTCTTATCGGCGAGCCGTCGTCGAGCGTGCCTGTGGCAAGAAGCTCACGTATCTTCTCCGCTACGAGCATAGCCTCGGTGTTATCGTTATCGTCCTCCTCGATGCCCAACTTGTTTATCCTGTAAGGAAGCAGACAAAGCTCGGGCTTTCTGTATTCAGGCTCGCCCGAGGGGTGTATTTTTCTCGATATAAGCCTGTCCTCAATGACAAAGCCTATGCTGTCGCGCAGAACGTAAAAGAGGTTGTCGAATATCTCGTTCACGTAGTCGATAATACCCTTATCGCATCTGAAGTTCTCGGACATAAAGATTGCCGCGGCAGGTCCGTCACCCTCCGTGCCGAGTATGGGAAGCTCGGTCTTCATCTTGGCAAAAATGCTCGGGTCAGCACCGCGGAAGCCGTATATGCTCTGCTTGATATCTCCAACCATAAAGCGATTTCTATCGCCGCCGACAGCCTCGAATATCTTGTGCTGTAGGGCGTTTACGTCCTGGTACTCGTCGACGTATACAGCTCTGAAGCGCGCCGCCTCAGCCTCGGCAACGTCGGTCCTCTTGCCGTCCTGCCAAAGGCACTCATAGGTATACCTCGTTACGTCGGAGTATTCGAGCGCGCCTATCCTGAGCTTTTCCTTGGTGTATATCTTATCGAAATGCTCGACAATTCTGACAAGCACCGAAAGGAGCGAATAGAGCCTCGAATACGACTCTCGCCACTCCGCCTCGCTGTATTCGAGGAAGGTCTTGTATGTTTTCTTCTGCGTGTCCTCCTTCAGCCTGCGGCGCACCTCGGTGGTATAGGAAAGATGCGGAGCGCCCGTGGCGTTCGGGGTCGCGGGGTGATTTCTCGCGAGGAATATCTCCCGCACCGCGGTATAGGACTTAGCCGCAAGAATGGCGTCGAGGAATGCGAGGTCGCCCGTGAGGACGTCTATTCTCTTGGTGAGCGAGCCGCCGTTGTATGCCACGTGATCGGCAAGGCACTCGGCTATGATTTTTCTGTAATGCTCGGCAAAATCCCTGACCGCGCCGAAGGCGTAGCCGCCAAGACGTGTCTTTTCAACCGAGGTGAAGCGCTCGGGGTTATACTCCTCGACGAGCGCACGGATAGTACCGACACCCTCCTCTAAGTCCTTAGTCGAGCCGTAAAACATTCTTATTGTGGCAGAGAGGTCACCCTGCGAGCGTGTATCGGTGAGCGAGTCTGAGAGGCGCTCAAGCTCCTCGGGGGTTGCAACCTCGGGTAGATTTCCGTCGTATATCTCCGAGAACATAGCGTCGAGAAGCCCCTCTGTAAGAAGCTCCGCCTCGGCGGGGTCTATTATTCTGTACCCGGGGTCAACGCCCACCCTCTCGCAGTTGCCGCGCAGGATAGACGAGCAGAAGGAGTCTATCGTCGATATGCTTGCCGATGGCAGCATATGCAGCTGTACCTCTAGCCTCTCGGGGTCGGACGAGGTAAGGATAGCGTCCTTTATAGCTCTGCCGATCCTCTCCTTGAGTTCACCCGTCGCCGCCTTCGTAAAGGTGACGATAAGCATCTCGTTTATGTTTATCGGATTATCCTCGTCGAGTATCGAGCGGATTATCCTCTCGGTCAGGGTAGCTGTCTTTCCCGAGCCTGCCGCCGCTGAGGTAAGGAGAGTTTTATCCCTCGTATTTATCGCCTTTTGTTGCTGCTCGGTCCAATTGCGTGCCATGCCTTTACCCCCTTTCCGAGCTGTTTTCTCCATTATTTGCTAATTATAGTTTACCAAATTGCCTTATAGGCTTGATTGCTTTACCGCTCTCAAACTCTCTTACCTCGCCAAGCGCGAAGAAGCCGCAGTCGTCCGAGAGCCTGACGAGCGCACCTATATCAAGCTCCGCGCCTATTTTCTTTAGGTATATCTCCTGCCCTGCGTGAGCAAGACGCGAGAAGAAGGGCGAGAGCCTTATCTCGGGGTGCTTCCCGAACACGCGCTCCACGGGAATGACGAGCGCCGCGCGCTCTGCCTCGCTCATAGCCTCTATTTCGCCAAGCGTATGCGCCATATCGAGCGTGAAGCCCGACGCTTCGGTGCGCGCGAGCGTCTTCATCGTGCCGCCGCAGCCGAGCTTAGCCCCTATATCCGAAAGAAGCGTTCTTATATAAGTACCCTTCGAGCAATGAACGTCAATTTTATATTCGGCGTCCGAGAGCCTCTCACACCCGAGCGAATGTACGGTTATCTCCCTTGCCTCGCGCGCAACAATCTCGCCTCTGCGCGCAAGCTCATAGAGCTTCTCTCCGCCTATCTTTATAGCCGAATACATAGGCGGCGTCTGCATGCTCTTTCCTACGAAGGAAAGGGCGGCGGCACACACCTCCGCCTCGGTTGGAAGCCTATCCGAGCGCGTAAGCACGCTACCCGTAATATCCTCGGTATCGGTGGTTATGCCGAGCAGAAGCGTCGCGGAATAATGCTTATCCGAGGTGAGCATAAACTCGCTCGCCTTGACAGCCCTGCCGACAAGCACGGGCAAAACACCCGTGGCAAGGGGGTCGAGAGTTCCCGTATGCCCCGCTTTGTCCACGCCGAAAAGCCTCTTCACACGGTTCACCGCCGTCTGAGAGGACACTCCTTCCTCCTTATGAAGTACAACTATACCCGATAGTGCTTTGTCGGCCATTTTCATTCTACCTGCCAAATTATTTATCATTTTAATTTTAACATACTGTGCGCCCGATTTCAAGGCAAACTATTGACAAACGCCAAAATATATAGTAGAGTATTCATATCTGTGAAGCGCGAATGCGCGCTATGGAAAATACAGCAAAGAGGTAGTAATTAATGAAAGCAGTAGTAACCGTCACGGGTAAGGACAAGGTTGGTATCATCGCGTCCTCGAGCGCGGAGTGCGCGAAGCACGGCGCGAACATTATCGACATCAGCCAGTCGGTTCTCAGAGAGTATTTTGCGATGATTATGCTCGTTGAGCTTGATGGCCTTACGACGGACTTCAAGACCTTCGCAGAGAATATGGAGGCTATGGGAAAGGAGAGCGGCGTTGACGTCCGTGTTATGCACGAGGACATCTTCAACAGCATGCACAAGATCTGATGCTTAACACCAAGGACATTCTCGAAACCATAAGAATGATACGCGAGGAGAACCTTGATATCCGTACGGTTACCCTGGGTATCTCTCTTTTTGACTGTATCTCGGACGATCCCGCCCGCCTCGAGGAGAAGATATACGATAAAATAACCACCTCTGCAAAAAGGCTGGTCGAGGTTGCCGAGGAGCTTGAGCGCACCTACGGTATTCCGATAGTAAACAAGCGCATCTCGGTTACCCCCATTTCCTACGTCGGTGCAGGGCTTAGCCCCGACGGGTTCGTCCGCCTGGCTCACACGCTTGAGCGCGCCGCAAAGGAGCTTGGCGTTAACTTCATCGGCGGCTACTCCGCCCTCGTTCAGAAGGGTGCGACAAGGGGTGCGGCGGCACTCATCGAATCCATACCGCAGGCGCTCGCAGAAACCACGCGCATCTGCTCGTCGGTCAACGTCGCAAGCACCAAGGCGGGTATAAATATGGACGCCGTTCGCCGTATGGGAGAGATTATAAAGGAAACGGCGTATCTGACGCGCGATGCCGACTCTATCGGCTGTGCGAAGCTCGTCGTGTTCGCAAATATCCCCGAGGATAACCCCTTCATGGCAGGCGCGCTCCACGGCATAGGCGAGCCTGATACCGTTATCAACGTCGGTGTCAGCGGCCCGGGTGTTGTTGCGGCGGCTATAAAGGAAGCAGGCAACTGCGACTTCTCCACCCTTGCAGATACGGTCAAGAAGATAGCCTTCAAGATTACGAGGGTAGGTCAGCTTATCGCGGCAGAGGCGGCGGCAAGGCTTGGCGCACCCTACGGCATAGTCGACCTCTCGCTTGCACCCACCCCCGCAGCAGGCGACTCGGTTGCCGAGATACTTGAAAACATGGGACTTGAAAGATGCGGCACCCACGGCACGACAGCGGCGCTTGCTCTGCTTAACGATGCAGTGAAGAAGGGCGGCGTTATGGCATCGAGCCACGTCGGCGGTCTGTCGGGAGCGTTCATTCCCGTATCCGAGGACAGAGGCATGATAGACGCCGTCAAGTGCGGCACGCTCACCCTCGAGAAGCTCGAGGCTATGACGGCGGTATGCTCGGTCGGCCTCGATATGATAGCAATCCCCGGCGAAACCACGGCAGCTACCATCTCCGGCATCATAGCCGACGAGATTTCCATCGGCGTTGTCAACACCAAGACCACCGCCGTCAGAGTTATCCCAGTGTACGGTAAGGGTGTCGGCGAGGTCGCAGAGTTCGGCGGCCTGCTCGGCTACGCCCCCATCATCCCCCTCAAGGGCGACTCCTGCGAGGCGTTTATTAATCGCGGTGGACGTATACCTGCACCTATTCATTCGCTTAAGAACTGATACAATTATAAAGCAAAGCGCGCCATCGGCGCGCTTTTTGCGTTGTTTTGCTAAGTTAAGTTGGCAAAATGCGGCAAAACAGTGCGGCAAAGCCGCAAATTCAGAGTTAAGAATTCAGAATTCAGAATTACAGGTAGCGGTTAAGAGGGAAGTTATGATAGAGAACAAAGTCCTTTTAACCTTCCCTGGCAAGGGAAGGCTTGGATAGCGCCGCACCTTCATCCTCTCTCCCGCTAATTCTGAATTCTTAATTCTGAATTCCGAATTCAACTTATTACAATAACCTTTCGCACTCTACGACACCCTTGGTGTGCGAAGGATATTCCCCACCCAAATAGCAAAATCCTCGACACGCATACTAAGCTCTCGACAGCACGCCCCGACAACTCTCGCGCCGCCCCGCGTATTAAAATAAAAGCAAAAAACGAAAAGAGGTATCCCTATGGAAAGGATAAACGAGGAACCCGTAGCCGAGGTCGAGGTAGGTCGAGAGGCGAAGGGCGGCTTTTTCGCCGGGGTAGGCGAGGCAATAAAGAAATCCCTCAGGGGCAGAGAGGGGGTCGACTCACCGATATACGATGCGGCGGTGTTCGCGCTCTGCTTCTTATTTGCGAGATGTCATCTCGTGTTCGGTGCGTACCCGATAGCGATAGGCGTGATAGCCATTCTGCCGACGCGAGTATGGTCGGCGGTGCTGGGCGCCGTCACGGGTGCGCTGACTCTCGGTGCGCCCGGCGTTATATACGCCATTATTTCGGTTATCGTCGCGTTCCTTCGTGTGATAATCTCGGCAACCGATAAGAAAAAGACGGAGTCGCAAGAGTCCACTATATTCCGCGAGGGTCTGATACTGCGAATGTCGGTGGCGCTTATCGGCGGCTTTATTGCCGCAGTGTACGAGGTGCTGCTCAACTCCTTCACCACCGAGTCGGTGCTGTTCGGCGCGGCTATGGTAATTCTGCCACCGGTTATCGCGCTCGCCCTCTCGGGAATCTTCGGCGCAGGGATAACACCCGGTGCGATATTTCTCGGTGAGTGCGACGTATTCAGAGCCTCGGCACTAGGGGATGGCGGGCACCATACGGCGCTGCTTTTCAAATGCTCCTCGCTGTTCGGCATCTTCCTTATATCTATATCTCTTGGCGCGTACGAGCTGCTCGGCATCTCGGCGGGGCTTGTCTTCTCGGGCATAGCCGCACTCTTCTCGGCGCGGCGCTTCGGCGCTCTCTCGGGGGCGGCGGTCGGCTTCGTTTCCTCGGTCGGGCTGTCGGCTTCCTATTCGGTTGCATTCACCCTCGCAGGGCTTGCTGTCGGCGCGCTTGCAACTCTGCCTATAATTCCCGCCGTCCTTATCGGTGGCGTTGCGGCATCGGTGTGGGGTGCTTACGTCGGCGGTATCGCAGGGTTTCTATCCCTTTTTCCCGAATACGCCATAGCTGCGGCAATCTCCATACCCCTTTTTAAGCGCACCAAGCTCGAGCGCACACCCGAGGAAATCGAGAGTGCCGAGAGCATTGCCGAGGATATGGTAGGCACTATGGCACTTTCATACAAAAGCAAATACTCGGGCGCGCTCGATACGATAGAGGGGGCTTTTGCAGCACTCTCAGGGCTGTCCGAGGACTCACGCAGCCGCGAGCGTGAGATAAGCCGCGAGGAGCTTCGCCGCCTTGTCACCGAGTGCATCGGCAGATATTTTGACACCGAGGGCGCGCACCTGCCCGGCTCAGAGGAGGCGAAGGAGGCTTTCATATCGAAGATAGACGCCATTGTTCCCATTCTTGCACGCGGCGGGCGTATCTCACGCGAGGACCTCGATATGCCGGTACATCTCTCGCTTATATCAGCGGGTATAACCGAGGCTATCAACCGCGCGGTTGGAATAGTGAGCGAGGAGAAATTCCGCGACTCGTCAAAGGACACCTCGGCAGAGGACTTCGACTACCTCTCGCGGCTGATAAACGAGGCGAGGCTCCAGGATTACGCAGAGAAAACTCTCAACGAGGAGCTGACGGGTAAGGTCAAGGGAGTGCTGTACGAGCTTGGAATATCAGCATCGGCGGTGCAGGTATACGGCGAGCGAAGACCCCACTTTATAATAGCCATAGAGGACACCGACGGCAGCACGATAAGCTCCCCTGCGCTGCGCCGCGCGATAGAGGACGCCGCTGGGCTGAGGCTCTCGCAGTCCGAGTACTACCGCAAGGGTAAAATCGCCCTTATGGAGTGCGGCACGGACGTCAGCTACACCGCCCGTACGGCAAGCGTCGGTGCGGCAATGTCGAGCGAAGGCTCGGGCGACACCTCGCTATCCTTCAAGAGCGACGAGCATAAATACTACGCTATAATTTCAGACGGAATGGGCAGCGGCAGAGATGCGGGAAGCACCTCGGGCTTCGTAACCGAATTTCTCTCGCGCACCCTCGAGTTCGGCAAGGGCACGGAGGTAGCGCTGAGGCTTCTCAACAACACGGTAAAGCGCTCGAGGCGCGAATGCTCAGCCACGGTAGACCTATTTTCATACGACCTTATCACAGGCGAGGCAACCTTCCATAAGTGCGGTGCCGCACCCTCGTATATCCGACGCGGCTCATCTTTATTCCGCATACGCTCACGCACCTGCCCGATAGGCCTTGCATGCGAGCTTGATGCCGAGAGAATACGCGCCGAGCTTCTGCCGGGTGACCTCGTAATAATGTTCTCCGACGGAATAAGCGCAGACGGCGAAGCACCCTGGCTCATAGATGCAATCTCCCGTCCGTCCGTCAAAGCGCCCGAGGCGCTGGCGGAGGCTATCCTCTCGGCAGCGAAGAAAAACGGTGCAGATAACGACGACCTCTCGGTTCTTGTTACCGAGATAGGTAAGGTAACGGCATAGAAAGGGGCTGTCTCATTAAGAATTCAATAAAAACAAGGCAAAATCTTGGAAAATTCAGTGAGAAATATAAATTAGGCGAATTCTTAATGAGAACAGAACCG
>CAYZZJ010000063.1:0-10612 GCA_964482885.1 uncultured Ruminococcus sp.
GGCTGTATATCATCACGCTTTAGCGTGCATTATACTTGCGACTTGATGAGATGCAACACTTTGTGTTGATGATATACCGCAACAAGTTGCGGATGATATGCAAGGCTTTGCCTTGATTTTTTTACTTCTCATAGGTTTTATAGCAAAAAGAGGCTTGCCGTTACGTTTTTCGTTCTTGCGAGCTTTTTTGTTGCTTGAATGTGAAAAGTGTGAATATGTATTTTGCGGAATCGATGATATAAGGGCTATGCCTTGATTTTGAGACCGGAATGTGATATAATACGCCAAAAGGGGTGATGATATGCCCAAAAATTACTTGCTTATATATTCAGAACGTCTTGCTATTGATATAGAATTGCTATGTCAAAATATTAAAGCATCTTCAAATACGTTGTTCCAGCTACGTAAAAGCTCAAGTAGTGTTTATGCGAATATACGAGAAGCTAATTACGGTCAAAGCAAGGCGGATATGCTTTCAAAATTTGAAATTGCCCTTAAAGAATGAAGTGAGACCGAAGGTTGGCTGAGGTTGCTGTTTAATACAAACGGTGTAGACGAGGGAGTGTATAAAAGCTATAGAAATCTTGCGGCCGCATCAGACGAATGTTAATTCAAGCTGTAGAACGCTTAAAGAGCAAAACGCAAAGAACAAATCCCCATGATCCAATCGCACGTGCGATTGCAGCCCCGAGCCTCTCGGCACTCAGAAAGGAGCAAAATGAAAAAGTATTCACGCGTATACGTAGAGATAACCAATATATGCAACCGCTCTTGCTCCTTTTGCCCCGGGACTGTTCGCGAGAAAAAGCGTATGAGCATCGAGGAGTTTTCCTCTGTTTGCGATGCACTTACGGGTGTTACCGATTATTTATATCTGCACGTAATGGGAGAACCTCTCACACACCCACAGCTTACCGAGCTTATAGCCGTCGGCAAGACCAAGGGCTTTAAGATTGCAATAACCACCAACGGAACGCTTCTTCCGCGCCTCGGCGACGCACTTATCTGTGCGCAGCCTTATAAGGTCAACATTTCGCTGCACAGCTTCGAGGAGGGAACAACCGAGGAGCATCTTAAATATATATCCGGCTGTCTTGACTTTGCCGACCGCGCCTCGCTCGAGGGAATACTGGTTACGGTACGGCTTTGGAACAGAGGTTATGATGCCGGCAGGAATATCGATACAATAAATATAATGAAGGAAAAGTTCCCCGGAGATTGGACCTACGGTGAGCGCGGAGCGCGCATTCGCCACAGACTTCATCTCGAGGAGGGCGAGCGCTTTGATTGGCCGGATATGACTGCAGAGGATCTTGGTGATCGCGTATTTTGTCACGGCCTTGGCGACCATTTCGGAATACTCTCGGACGGTACGGTTGTACCCTGCTGCCTCGACAGAGAGGGCGCAGTCGCGCTCGGCAATATATTCGAGCAGGATATCCACGATATACTGAACGGCGAGCGCGCGGTAGCTATGATAGAAGGCTTCAAGCGCAAACGCGCTACGGAAGAGCTGTGCCGCAGGTGTGGATATTCAAGGCGCTTTAAGCTCTGATTTTGTCAATAATAATTTTCATTTTCCGCTATTTTTCTACATTTTTCTTACTCTCGATTGTAACTTACTATAAGAAAGGATGAACGCTATGATATCAGAGCCTATGCTACTTACCGACGACGTTCTGTATATTCTTGATACGCTCCGCACTTGCGGCTACCGTGCCGACGTGGTTGGCGGTGCTGTGCGCGATTGGCTCTTAGGGCGTCCGTCCTTTGACTATGATATAACTACCTCGGCAAGCCCCGATGAGGTAAAGGCGGTCTTTGCGACGCATAAAACGGTTGATACGGGAATAAAGCACGGAACGGTTACGCTTGTCATAGGCGGTGTCGGGTACGAGATAACGACCTGGCGACTTGACGGCGAGTACCTCGACAGCAGGCACCCCGAGAGTATAACCTTTACCAAGAGCTTAGAGGAGGATCTCGCCCGACGCGACTTCACGGTTAACGCTATCTGCTATAATCCCGTCGACGGATACACCGACCTTTACGGAGGCATCGAGGATCTTAAAGCCGGGGTGATCAGCGCCGTCGGAGAGCCTTACCGCAGATTTACCGAGGACGCGCTTCGCATTATGAGAGCTGTGCGCTTTGCTGCAGCCTTGGGCTTTTCTCTTGATGAAAAAACCAAAGAGGCGGCTATAGCGCTGAAGGATACGCTCTCCCTGGTGAGCGAGGAGCGCATATACGTCGAGCTTAAAAAGCTCATGTCGGGTGAAAACGCTTACTCTGCGCTCCGCGACTATGGCGAAATAATCAAAGCCGTCATTCCCGAGCTATCTGCGCTCAAGCTACCCGATGCGGCAGGCTTTGGCTTAGCGGCTTCGTCGGTGCGACTGCTCTCCTTGTTCATGCTTAACTCCGATTTTCCGCGCAAGGCATTCACCACGGCAATGCTGCGCCTTAAAACCGATAACTCAACACGCATCATGGGTGAGCGCGCCATAGATACGGTAATACGCCACTCCTTAAATGCCGAGTGCGATGCGTTGCTTGCGCTTTCGGAATACGGCGTCGATGCAGTACGTATGGCACTCGAGCTTGGACAGCTCTTGGGAATTTACTCGTCAGCCGAACCGAAGACCCTCGAATCGGCTATCTCGTCTGAAAGACCGTACTCGCTATCAATGCTCGCCATCGGCGGAAACGAGCTTAAAGAACTCGGCATAACCGGGAAGGGAATAGGTGACACCTTATCCGAGCTTCTCGATTTATGCATGAAGGGAGAATGCGAAAACACGCGCGATGCTCTTTTAGAGCGTGCGCGCCTTGTGGCAAGGTGTGACCGACGCGCATAAAATGCTGACAGAGCCACGTTGGAGTTCTGTCTATGAAAGCTGAATTTAATACTCTTACGGGCGCTCTGGTTGTGGATACGCAAAGGGAGCGCCCCTCTTCTTTTTTACCATACGCAAATGACGGCGCAAAAACGCTCGTCATATACCCCGAGTGCGACAGTGATTTCGGGGCTGTGCTGCTGTCTTCGCGCGGAGCGGTGCTTGTCGCACCACTCGAGTCTGCAATGCTGTCCTCGGCGTTTTTCTTAAGTCGCGGAATACCGACGAATGTGCTTTCGCTTACCGTATGCGATGAAAGGTTCGATATCCCGACGCTCGCCTTCAACCATGCTGAAAAGGGTGTGTTTGTTGTTAAATGTAAACAAATATATACAAACACCACGGAGTTATCCGGTGGAATGCCGTATACCGTGTATACCGAAGGCGGTGAAATCAAGACCAGAATCATCGAGGCGCCGAGCGAGGTTGACTTTTCCCAGGAGATACTCAGACGTATAAGGATTGCTGAGGGGCTTCCCGATGCTGCGCGCTCTATCGCTTATCGGGAAATTGACGGCTGCTACAGAATCGCAACAAGCGACTCGCAGCTTACCTTGGACTCGGTTAAAGCAATGGTCAGCCTTGCACACCGCTGCGGTAAAAGCGGCAAAATAACGGTTATATGCCGCGGTATAAGCTTTGAATTTGAGATTCCGCGGCCATGGTGCGGCGAGGCATACCTTTCCTACAGCAGCTTTTTCTCCCGTCTTACTTGACTAGCGCACTTCCGTGTGGTAAAATAACATAAAAGCAAACGCGCGCCTGCCGATGCTGTGCGCGCTTTTATTTTTGGCGGAGGTGTAGTATGGCGTTTGACGCGTGTATGATGCGTGCGGTCTTGAGTGAATTCAGAGGCGAGTTCCCCGAGGCTAAAATTGATAAGGTTCTTCAGCCGCAGTCCGCGGAAATTGATCTGGTTCTCCGCTCGGGAAAGCATCAGCGCAGGCTTGTATTCAACGTCGGTCCGAATGCACCGCGCCTTCAGCTCTCCGACGTGCAGAAGGAAAATCCCCTTAAGGCTCCGATGTTCTGTATGCTCCTGCGTAAGTATTTCGTCGGCTCGCGAATAGTGTCGGTGGAGCAGCTCGGCTTTGACAGAATAGCGGTATTTACGGTTGCCACCCACGACGAAATGGGATTTCCCACGACGAAGAAGATAATATGCGAGATTATGGGCAAGTACGCCAACCTCATCGTCACCGACAGTGAGGATAAGGTGCTTACCGCACTCAAAATCATAGATTTTGCCGCCAGCACTATACGCCAAGTGCTGCCCGGACTTCGCTATCAGATCCCCGCATACCCCGAGCGCCTTTTACCGACGACGGCAAGCGTAGCCGAGTTCAAGGCGGCGCTTTCAGCGTTTTCCCCCGAGCGTACGGGCGAGAAATTCATCACCTCTACCTTCTCGGGCGTGTCAACGCAGGTTGCGCACGAGCTTGTGCATCGTGCATCGGGTAGAATAGATACCCCCGTCTCGGAGATTGACGCCGATGCATTTGCCTCGGTATTTACCGAATGGCAACGCATACTCACAGAAGAGGACTACACACCCACGATAGCAATTGATAAGAGCGGCAAGCCCGTGGATTATTGCTATATGGATATCACCTACCTCGGTGATAGCGTTACAACGCGCCGTTACGATACCCTTCGCGAGCTGTTTGATATCTACTTTGCCGAGCGCGACCGCCTCGAGCGCATACACCAGAGAGCGCACGATATAGTCACACTTGTTTCAAACGCCAAGGCGCGCACCGAGCGTAAGCTCGCGATACAGCGCGAGGCACTCCTTGAAAGTGCCAGGGGCGAGGAATATAAGCGCTACGGAGATCTTATTACCGCCAACCTGTACCGTCTTGAGCGCGGAATGACCTCCTTTGAAACGCAGGATTATTACAGCGAGGATTGCCCAACAGTGGAAATACCTCTTGACGGCAGGCTCTCGCCGAGCGCAAACGCGCAGAGAATGTACAAGCTCTATAACAAGGCGAAAAAGGCACGCGAGGTCCTGACCGAGCAGATCGCGCTCTGGGAGGAGGAGCTTAGATATCTTGACGGTGTCGAGGGCTTTATCTCTCGCGCCGAGTGCGAGGAGGATCTCGTAGAGATAAGGGAAGAGCTGTACAGCTCCGGCTATGCTTCGCGCATGAAAAACTACCGACCGCAGAAGAGCATCAAGTCGCGCCCCCTGCGCTTTGTTACCTCGGGCGGATATACGCTGCTCGTCGGCAGAAATAATATCCAGAACGACCGTATTACCTTCAAGATGGCAGAGAAGAGCGATATCTGGTTCCACACCAAGGATATTCCCGGCTCTCACGTGATAATGCAGACGGGCGGTGAGGAGCCGAGCGCCGAGGATTATACCGAGGCTGCTGCAATAGCGGCGTATTACTCGAAGGCTACCGCTGATCTTGTCGCCGTTGATTATACCGCCGTCAAAAACATAAAGAAGCCACAGGGCTCAAAGCCCGGCTTCGTCACCTACAAAACCAATTACACGGCATACGTCAAGCCTGTGTCGGGAGAGGAGCTTTCCGAAAATGGTTGATTTAACAGGGCTTCATAAGCATTTTCTCCTCGAGCATATAGGAGAGGGAGATATCGTCGTCGATTTCACGATGGGAAACGGAAACGATACGCTTTTCCTCTCGCGCACCGTTGGCGAGAGTGGCAGGGTGTACGCCTTCGATATTCAAGAGGAGGCTCTTGCATCTACTCTTAAGCACCTGAAGGAAAACGGCGCCCCTGAGAACTATAGCTTGATATGTGCATCGCATCACCGCGTGAAGGAATTCGTCGATGCTCCCATCAAGGCGGGCATATTCAACCTCGGATATCTTCCTCGCAGCGGTAAGAAGGCGGTCACAACAATGCGCGAGACAACCTTCCCGGCTGTTAAGGCGGCGCTCGAGCTGCTCGCTCCCGACGGAGTGCTTATCGTTGCTATATACCCGGGTCATGAGGAGGGCGCGCTCGAGGGCGAGATGCTGGGGGAATATTTCTCTACCTTGTCGCGCTTCCGCATTTGCGCATCCGAATTCCATATCCTGAACTCACCGACCTCGCCGTACTTCTATTTGCTTGAGAAAAGCCCTAAGGCGAGGTGGGGAGAAATTTAGTGTTGTTGAAAACGCACAACAGCCGCTACGGTTAATTGTTGTTTTTGCCTTTAATTAATTGTAAATTTAACCAAAGCGGCTTGCCGAGTCGTAAAATTGGTTGACTTTAGATTTTATTAATGGTAAAATATCTTGTCAAATAATTTACGTATGAAACGGAGAAAAGATATGAAGAGATTTACCAGGGCGGTATCGCTCTTGCTTCTGCTTTCCTTGCTGCTTGCGGCGCTTCCCGTCGCGGTATTTGCCGCCGACCCTATGGACGGTAACGGCATTGTCGAGGAAAATCCCGACGCCGAGCTTTCGCGCGCTGCACGAATCAACAAGATGGGATACAGCTTCCCGGAGGAGGATGACGATATTATCCCGAAGTATAAGCTTATCTACCCGGCCGATGAGGAAACCGGTGAGGTTACCGAGGTTGTCAGAACGATAGCCACCGACATGGCGGACGACGTTAAGGCTGCCCCCAGTGGAACCACGATCGTTCTTCTCTCGGATATTTACCAGTCCACCAGCTACCTGGAGGATGTTTTGTGGCAGCCTCGCGAGGGAGAGAACGTTTCCTCGGAGTCCTACATCGACCGCAAAAACGATTTCGTAGGTGTAAGCTATGAGGCTGCCGGTAAGCAGATTAACTTTGATTTTGCAGGACACACCGTATTCTCTGAGTACAAGATTAATTTCTTCAACGTAACCGGTGCCCGTGCCGAGCTTAACGTATATTCCTCGCTTCCCGGCGCAAAGCTTATGGTGCTTGACGAGGGCACTAACAAGGGTGGCAGCATTCTCGGCGTTTACGGAGGAGCGGTTGCGAATATAGGCAACTACGGCGATTATCCCGGTAGTAATATATCTACCTATACCGCCGGCGGTATCACCATGGCATCCTCCTGCATACTCAACGTAACAGGTCTTAATATCTACCGTGTAGCTACCGACCACGTTGCCTTCCTGAATATATCCGGTAAATATTCTACCGCCGTTTATGACGGAGTAAGATTCTTCGGAATAGGAAGACATATTCAGATTGCAACCCGAGAGGACAATAACGATAACGGAGTTTACGGAAATAGCATAACCTTTAAGAACAGCTACATATCCAACGTAGGCTCCGAGAGCGTTGTCAGCGGCTCCTTCTTCCGTTATATGGCGGACGACAACGAGATTCATTTCGAGAATACGGTTCTCGATAAGGTAACCTTCACTTGCGATAGGTACTATGAGCACGAGGATGCGGTCACCTATGATGAGTATGGAAACGAGGTGCCAGCCCTCCCCAACGTTACCGCTTCGATAACCTTCGATAAGTACTGCTCCTATAGCACGCTCCCCGATGTAAAAAACATGCTGAATAAGGCCAATAGCTCATCCGTCTACGCTATGTTCCATTTCCCGGAGCTTGAAGAGGGCTACGGTGAGAAGGATAGCGGTGTGGCGGAGTATATCTATACCGACGGTGTCATTAATAACGTTTATTCCTTCTCTATGCCCGACAATTCCGTTATGACAGAGCTTAATGAGAGCGGAAACATTCCCGACTTTACCCTGCTTGACGTAACGGCAGCCGAAGAAGCTGTCGGCAGATATATTGCAGGCATGTATATGCTTCCTTACAAAGGCTATAAGGAGGACGTTGTCGAGGTCATCTGGAATTATAAGGGTCAGACCTCTGCTCCCTACCTCTGGCTTAAGAGCGAGGTCGAGGAATCTCAGCCCATCGCCTACAAAATCAAGACCGCAAACGGCATGGAGATAAAGGTTCCGAATGACACGGAGCATGCTAAATATGTGGCAGAGCTGATGTACAGCCAGGACGGAATGTACTACTACACCATCAATCCTCACCTTGAGGCTGACTTTAAGTTCAATCTCCGATTTGCGGATAAAATGTACGTTAATGTTTACATTCCTGCCATTGAAGGCATGGAGCTTAGGTATCTCGTCAATAAGATCAGCATTGCAGGTAATGTCTACAAGGTGGCTGAAATCCTTGAGAACTTCGAGCTTGTCACCATCGGTGACGGACAGTACTACAAGGTTGTGGCTCCCGTAGCGTACGATAGAATTACCGACGTAGTTAACGTATCGGTTGACGTTGCAAACAACTTGGGTAATGCATCTGAGTTCAGTGTATCCGCTAAGATTGATATCGCGACCGTGCTTGCTCCCTTACTTGATGCGGGCAGCGACGCCGAATTCAAGAAGAACGTCGCAGACGCGCTTTACTCTATCTACAAGAGCGTTGCAACCGAGGCTACTATTCCCAAGGTAGCCGAGCTTGCCAAGGCAAGGCTTGCAGACAGGATAGCGGCGGATAAGGCAAAGGAAGAGGCTGATAAAAAAGGCTCAGGTCTTTTCGGAGGTCTTTTCGGCTGATTCGGATAAATGACGTAATAAGAACCAAGCAGGGTAGCGACTGAGTCGTTGCCCTGCTTTCATAAAATAAAAAGAGTGAGGAATAGCTTGTCCTCGCTCCTTTTTTTCTCTTTTCAGCCTATCCAATTATGCAGCTTGAACCATTTAACCGCCATGGGTGCCCAGGACTGCATATATTCCTCTCCGATAAATCTATCCTCGTTGACAAGACCGATGCCGTGCCTACCGCGCGGATATATGTGGGTCTCCTGAGATACTCCAAGCTCGAGCAGCCTCGTGCTGTACCTGAGTGTGTTTGCTGCGTCAACGACCCTATCTCCCTCGCAGTGCCACATGAAGCACATGGGCGTCTTCTCGTCTGCTATCAAAAGGGGAGTGACCGAGCGCCAATTAGCCGCGAATTTATCAGCACCCAGCAGTCTTGTATACGAGCCGAGATTACCCATCGGATCTAACACGGGGTAGCACAAAACCTGTGCATTGGGGGTAGGATCAACGGCATCTATGGCATCGGTGCCCTCGCCGTCAATCTCCGCTCTGTAGGTAGATACCAGCGCCGCGAGATGACCGCCTGCGCTCGAGCCCATAACTGCGATTTTTTCGGGGTTGATTCCGTACGTCTCGGCGTTCGCACGAACGTATCTCACGGCACGCCTTGCATCGAGCAGCTCAACCGGGAATACGTAAGGACTGGTGCGGTAATGAGTGACGAAGCAGTGGAAGCCTGCCTTCGAGAAATATTTTGCGTAGCCCTCACCCTCGTGCTTCGCTCTGTGTGAATATCCGCCGCCGGCGTATATAACTATCGCCGCCTCAGACTCCGTCTCGGACGGGTAGTAGGTCATATAGGGAACATGCTCACCTTCGATGAGCAGGGGTGCCTCTTCCCAAAGGGTTATATCCTTCATACTGTTTCCTCCGTATCGGCATCAGCCGATTTTGTATTGTTATTTGTCTGCTCGGGGTTGGCCGAGAGCAGCTTGCTTTTGATGGACGAGATTATCGCATGAGTTACCGTGAAGGTAACGAGAATGAACAGGAAATCAAATAAGATTTCAAGCAACATCAGCGGCGTGACGGATCCGCCGCGGTTAACGAGAAGCGTAACGGTGTCGGTTATGACCGCGCATAAGGGAATAAAGGTTGCAAGCAATGAGATGATTGCTATCGCCGCAGTAGACGAGTTGCCAAGGTCGAGGGTGGCACGCTCATATGTATCCGATATAATCATCTCCTTTGAATTTCCGCCATTTCTCTTGGCGCGCAGTCTTGCGGGTAAAGCACCGAGTATTACTCCAAGTGAGATTCCAACGTAATAAAGTGCCAATATAAAGAGGCACATGGGAAGGAGCGCCAGCAGCGCCTCGAAGGAATCGTAGCCGTAGGACATGAAGGTCATATAATAGTGCGGTACGAGATATGCCAGTCTGGCTGCGACCGCAACACCGGCACAAGCCGCTGTGCGACCCGGTCCCGACGTCGCGTATGACAAAAGAGCGAGCGTACTCGCCAGCGAGAGGGTAAATACCTCGGTAAGCTGTGAGATATAGCCGAATATCAGACCGATGCCGGACAGTGCGTCTGCGGTAATGCCGATGCTGCCGGAAACGGCTCCATCGACAAAGAGGTAGAGCAGATGCTCGATCGCGTACTCTCCGACGGAAAGTGCGATAATCAAAAGCGCGCATCGGCTCAGCTTGACTTTTTTATCATTCATAATCAACCTCGCGTACGTTTAACATTCATATTCTAGCATAAACTCCGGCACGAATCAAGTACCGCAGCGAAAACTTATTTGCTTTGGCTTAAAGAAAAGGGGGGCAAATGTTAACAAAGCGTAAACATTGCAAAGCCGATGAGGCTTCGCTATTGACACGCAGACACAAATATGTTATTATCTTTATCGCGCGTTACCACGCGACTAAAATACACACACAGCGGGTGTGTGTGCCACCGGTGCTCGAATGAGTCGTGGCGCAGTGCCGCTGTGGTGGAAAAAACCAAGGAGGAACATAAAATGTTCGAAATCACAATCAAGCAGCTGCTTGAAGCAGGCGTTCACTTCGGTCACCCGACTAAGAAGTGGAATCCCAAGATGGCTGAGTACATCTTTACTCAGAGAAACGGTATTCACATCGTTGACCTTCAGAAGACCGTTAAGAAGTTTGAGGAGGCGTACAACTACGTTTCCGAGCTCGCTCAGGAGGGCGG
>CAYZZJ010000064.1:0-10182 GCA_964482885.1 uncultured Ruminococcus sp.
TTTTTAACCCGGTATGACCAGGTGGGTGTCCTCTCTTTTTCATTGCGCTTCCAACGTCTGCGTTAGGGAGGTTCTTACGAACAGTCCCGCGCAGGAGGCCTGCATCCCGATAAAAGAAGTCCGGACTCCCCTTGTAAGTGTGTCGGTCCAAATATCACAATATCACGCACTCCGCAGGAGAAAAATCAATTAATTCTCGTCGTAATCTACTTCGCTGAAGAGAAGGTCGTTGAAGTAATCCTCTGCCTTCTCGAATTCGTCATCGTCGTCGATAGTCTCGAAGATGAGATCATCACCGTCAACGCTAGCTCTGAGAATAACGTACTCATCACCGTCATCGTCTACCGGAACGAGAGCGAAATAAAGCTTGTCGTCGATGGTAGCCTGAGCGTAAATCTCGAAATCCTGTTCCTCTCCGGTATCATCATCGGTAAGAGTAATGATGTTGTCGAGCTCTTCCTCGAGCTCGGGATTCTTTTCAAAATCTGTCATTTTAGTCTCCTATAATATATTTTATTTTTCTGTTTCTATTTTATACTACGTTATGATAGGTTGTCAAGTGCTTTTAAAGAATTTCAATAAGTATAGAGTTACTGAGGTAAAATCCTCGCTCGGTAAGCGCAATTTTTCCGTCAACAAGGCTCACGAGCCCTTCTCTTTCAAGACGGGCGAGAATATCATCCTTTCCGCTGGTGAATGACACGCCGAAGCGATCCTCGTAATCCGAGAGGAGAAATCCCTCCTTCAACCTGAGTCTGAGCATTGCGTATTCGTATGCCAGATCGGAAAGCGCCTCCGGGCAAGCATTTTTCTCGGTATCCGAGCCCGAGATATACTCACCGACGTCCGAGGTGTTGAAAAACCTCGCGCCATCAAAGAAGGAATGAGCAGCCGCGCCAACGCCTATATACTCGCCCAGCCTCCAATACAGCGTATTATGACGGGACTCATATCCCCGTCTTGCGTAGTTGGATATCTCGTAGTGAGTATAGCCCGCATCGGCAAGCATGTCAGCCGCCATATAGTACATATCACACTCTTCGTCGGTCGTGGGTAAAGGGAGCGAGTCGCGCTCACTGAAGAACGGAGTCCCCTCCTCGACCATAAGCCCGTAGACCGATATATGCTCCGGCGAAAGCTTTATGACCGAGCTTAGCGTTTCGGCAAAGCTATCCTTGGTCTGATAAGGAATACCGTACATAAGATCGACGCTGATATTATCAAATCCCGCATCTCTCAGCATTTTGTACGACGATAGGAACTCATCATAACCATGTATTCTGCCGAGCTTTTTCATTTCATTTTCGTGAATTGACTGCAATCCAACGCTCGCACGGTTGAATCCGAGATCACGAAAGGCGATTACCTTTTCACTTGTGAGAGTTCCCGGATTTGCTTCAAGGGTGATCTCAGCCGACGGAGATACGGCGAGGCTGTTTTTAATAGCGTTTACGATCCTCGCCATCTGAGAGGGGGTCAGGAGCGACGGGGTTCCGCCTCCGAAATATACCGTGTCAAGAGGTCTTGATACCCTATCGGAGTATGAGGCGATCTCATCGCACAACCGACTGACGTATTCGTCGGGAACGCCCGAGCAGCCCACGGGGAACGAGCAGAAATCGCAGTAGCTGCACTTTCTGACGCAGTATGGAATATGGACGTAAAGCCCAAGGCTGTCAGTTGCCATCGTCGAGCCTCAAAACTGCCATAAACGCCTCGGGCGTAACCTCTACGCTGCCGAGCTTACGCATCTTCTTTTTGCCCTCTTTCTGCTTTTCAAGCAGCTTCTTCTTTCTCGTAATATCACCGCCGTAGCACTTGGCAAGGACGTCCTTACGAACCGCCTTAACCGTCTCTCTTGCGATAATCTTAGAGCCTATTGCCGCCTGAATGGGAATCTCAAAGAGCTGGCGCGGAATATTCTCCTTAAGCTTCTCTGCTATCTTACGCGCTCTGCCGTAGGCTCTGTCCTCAAAGACTATAAAGGAAAGCGCGTCAACCTGCTCACCGTTAAGCATAAAGTCGAGCTTAACGAGCTTTGAGGGCTGATAATCCTTCAATTCATAGTCAAGAGAGGCATATCCCTTGGAGCGGCTCTTAAGAGCATCGAAGAAATCGTATATAATCTCGTTAAGAGGCAGGTCGTAATGAAGCTCCACGCGCTCGGTGTCTAGGTACTTCATATCAATGAAGTTTCCGCGCCTTTCCTGGCAGAGGTCCATAATTCCGCCGACATAGTCGGTGGGAGTTATAACCGTAGCCTTCATTATCGGCTCGTAAGCCGTATCTATCTCGTCGGGTGAGGGGAATTTAGAGGGGTTGTCGATAAGAACCTCCTCGCCGCCGCGCAGCTTAACCTTGTATATAACCGAGGGGGCTGTGGTTATGAGGTCGAGATTGAACTCCCTCTCAAGCCTTTCCTCAATTATCTCCATGTGCAAAAGACCAAGGAAGCCGCAACGGAAGCCAAAGCCGAGGGCAATCGAGGTCTCCGGCTCAAATACAAGAGAAGCATCGTTGAGCTGCAGCTTTTCAAGCGCCTCGCGCAAATCCCCGTATCTCGCACCGTCGGCAGGATATATGCCCGAATAAACCATCGGATGTACGTCACGGAAGCCGGGCAGAGGCTCATCAGCACCGCCTTCGGCGGACGTTACGGTATCACCTACTCTGGTGTCACCAACCGTCTTGATAGAGGCGGTAATATAACCAACCTCTCCCGCAGAAAGCGACTGCGCCTTAGAGAGTCCGAACGGCTCCATAGTTCCAACCTCGACAACGTCGAAGTCGGTTCCCCTTGCCATAAGTCTTATTTTATCGCCTGCGCGGAGCGTTCCGTCGAATACGCGCACGTAAACCACAACTCCGAGGTAAGAATCGTAATGCGAATCGAAGATAAGAGCCTTGAGGGGGGCATCAGGGTCACCCTTTGGTGCGGGAATATCGGTAACGACCTTCTCTAAAACGTCGGTGATATTCAATCCGACCTTAGCGGATACCGCGGGGCAATCCTCGGCAGGTATACCGATAATATCCTCTATCTCCGCTCTTGTGCCCTCTACGTTTGCCGAGGCAAGGTCTATCTTATTTATGACGGGAAGTATCTCGAGGTCATTATCTATTGCGAGATACGCGTTTGCCAGAGTCTGAGCCTCAACACCCTGCGTTGCATCAACAACCAAAAGTGCGCCCTCGCACGCCTGCAGGGAACGGGATACCTCGTACCCGAAGTCAACGTGACCGGGGGTATCTATGAGGTTAAACTCATAGCTCTCACCGTTCTTTGCGGTATAATTAAGCTTTACGGCTCTCGCCTTGATCGTAATTCCGCGCTCGCGCTCGAGATCCATATTATCAAGTATCTGAGCTTCCATATCGCGCGAGGCAACCGTGCTGGTAGCCTCAAGCAGGCGGTCGGCGAGCGTAGACTTACCGTGGTCGATATGCGCTATTATAGAGAAATTTCTTATATGCTTCTGCTTTTCTGTCACTTTCGTTTACCGAGGATTATACCTCTGTCATCCTTTTTGCATCTATCGAATATTTTGCTATCTTCTCATCAAGGGCAGCCCTCGACGCATCGTGAGCAAGTATATATATCTTAATCTTAGGCTCGGTGCCCGAAGGGCGCACGATAACCTTATCGCCGCTCTCAAGGGTGTAGTAAAGAACGTCGGACGAGGGCTGACCCGTAGGCTCGGCAGCGCCGCTTACCGTATCGGTAACCGTACCTGTCTTGTAATCACCTATTTTAACTACGCTGTATCCTGCGATAGCCGAGGGCGCGCTGTCACGGAGCGACTGCATAATTCTGCGGCGTCTTTCAATACCGTCAAGTCCCTCCATGTATATGTCTATAACGCCTTCCTTGTAATAGCCGTATTTTGCGTAGAGCGCCTCAAGAGCATCGGAGAGCGTCATTCCCTGCTTCTTATAGAAGGCGGTCATCTCAAGTATCATCATGGATGCCTCTACAGCATCCTTATCTCTTGCGTAAGAGCCGAGCAGATAGCCGTAGCTCTCCTCAAAGCCGAGGATAAAGCCGCCCTCGCGACCCTCACGCTCATAATTCTTGATAACCTCACCGATAAACTTGAAGCCTGTGAGAACGTCGTGAAGCTTGACACCGTTATCCTCGGCAATCTTATATGCCATATCGGTGGAAACTATGCTCTTTACACAGAATGCGCCCTCGAGCTTACCGAGCTTACGGCGCTCGCATATCGCGTAATCAAGAAGAAGCGCGCCCATCTGGTTACCGGTTATGGTGACGAAGCTGCCATCGGGGGTTCTGGTCATAACGCCCACTCTGTCAGAGTCGGGGTCGGTGGCTATAACGAGGTCGGAGCCAACCCTGTTGGCGATCTCTATACCCTCGGCGAATACGTCTGGGTACTCGGGGTTGGGCTTTTTAACGGTCGGGAAATTGCCGTCGGCAATCATCTGCGAGTCAACCGTGTAAAGGTGCTTAAGTCCTACTCTTCTGAATACCTCGGGAACGAGAACTCTGCCCGCGCCATGAAGAGGGGTGTACACCACCTTAAGCTCATCTGCTACCTCCTCTACAAGAGAAGGGTTAATAGCAGTGGCGAGAACTGCCGCAAGATACTTCTCGTCAAAATCAGCACCGAGAACGGTTATAACACCCTCCTTAACCGCCGCATCGAAATCTGCAAGACCCGATACGTCGAGGGGGTCAAACTGTGCCATAGCGCGAGCTACAACGTCTGCCTGCTCGGGTGCGAGCTGTGCGCCGTCCTCCCAATACGCCTTATATCCGTTATACTCCTTGGGATTGTGCGATGCGGTGATGTTTATACCTGCAAGCGCTCCGCACTCTCTGACGGCAAACGAAAGCTCAGGGGTGGGGCGGATATCGTCGAAGATATACACCTTGATGCCTGCACCTGCGAGAACGCAGGCACTGACGGTGGCAAACTCACGGGAATTGTTACGCGAATCGTAAGCTATTGCGACTCCTCGCTCACTGCCGCCCTCAGCCTTAACAAGCGCAGCTATTCCGCGCGTTGCAGCGGCGACGGTAAAGCGGTTCATGCAGCCGACACCCATATACATGGTAGAACGCAGACCTGCGGTGCCGAAGGACATCGGCGCACCGAAGCGCAGCTCCTTCGTCTCTTCATCTGCCGAAATAGTCAAAAGCTCGGAGCGCTCGTTATCTGTAAGTACATTTGAGGATAGCCATCTCTGATATTCGCTGTTGTAGCTTGTCATAAGGGAATCTCCTTTGTTTTGTATTGTGTTACCGCCATAGGCGGTATTCAGCATGTATATTATTCCTTTGCAGACGCCAGCGCACGGGCAAGCTGATCGGGGCATGAGGTGGACTTAAAGCCGCACTTAATGCCGCCGAGGCGCTCGATAGCCTCCTCCACCTTCATACCCGTAACAAGGGCTGCTACCCCCTGAGTATTACCTGCACAGCCGCCGACAAACTTACAGCCGACGATAACGCCGTCCTCAACGTCTATCACGATTGCGCGGGAGCAGGTGCCCTGAGTTTTGTATTCAATATGCTTAGTCATAACTGTAATTCCTTTCTTATTCTAGGTTTTTATATACGCCGACCGGAACAAAGTCCGGAGAAAATACGGCAAGGTAGGTAAGAAGCGGTGTGAGAGATGCGCCGCCGTCACGAAGCACCAAAGAAAAGTGAGTAACGCTCTCCCCCTCCGTATCGAAGGTAAGAGTGTTAACACGGTACGCGCTCATGCCGTAGTATGATGCCACCGACAACAGCTCGGCAAGAGCGGAGCCGTCACCCGAGGGAATACGCAGCTCAACGTACCTGTCGTCACCGTGGCGGTGCTGGGGTAGCTTGAAATAGCGCGAGACAAGAGCGTATTTCATATCCGCCCCCGCATCAAAGCCGAAAACCGGAGTGACAGAGTTTATCTTGAAGTCATAGCGGTATATAAGCTCAGCAACGGTAGGGAGTCGCACTCCGCCGCGCTCCTCAATGGGAAGAAGCAAATAGTCGACCTCACCGCCCGCGAGCGCCGCCGCAGACTCCCTGAGCGTGGAATAGTACCTCACACGCGGATCACGCAGCTCCTCTGAGAATACGTCGTACGCCTCGTCGGAAAGCGCGTTTCTGACGTAGCCGACAAGCTCTCCGCCCGTATGCGGCGCGAGAAAGTCCCCCTCGGCGAGGCGGTGCGAGCGACTGCGCAGCTCGGATACGTAAGCATCCGAGAATGCGGCACGGTCAAGCGCGGATAGCCGCGAGAGCGACCGACCGACCAAGGCTTTAAGCTCGTCGGGAGTGCCACCGTCTATGGGATACTCACCAAAGGTGAGCGTCTCGGAAAGCATGGAGAGGACCTCGTAGATGCCCAGCTCGGTATCGAGCATCGTCACGGAAAACTCGGCAGCCGATGCGGCAATATCCCTTATTTCGTACAGTCTTGCCTCATCTATAAGACTGACCTCGCGCGACAGCTCGTCAAGATTTCCGAGCGTAACCGAGGGCGGCAAAAAGCCGTATTCGTCCTGCATCAGCACACCTCCCCTCACATTCGTACACACTTACACATAATAATTATATATTATACTCGCGCAAAATACAAGGGATTTTTGCTATAAAAAGAAAAAATCCGCAATCTCTTGCGGTACGTTATTGCTTGCAGAGCAAGCGTATGCAATCAATCTGCATCGCAGATTGTATGTAATACGCCATAGGCGGTATGTCCTCGCGGCTCTGCCGTGTATGTAATTGAGCCTGCGGCAATAAATACAAAGCGTCCCGCTTTGATGATATGCCGCTTTTCAAGCGGATGATATACGATTGCCGCGCAATCGATAAAAAGATCCGGGTACGAAGACCCGGATCTTTTGGTGCCGGTAGTCGGGGTCGAACCGACACGGTATTGCTACCTTCGGATTTTGAGTCCGACGCGTCTGCCAATTCCACCATACCGGCGTGTTTATTATTCTAACACATATCGAGGAGAAAATCAAGCCCCTTTTTTCCTATTCTCAGACTTATTTTTTACTTGCGTTTTTCTTATCTTTGATTTTCGAAAAATCGGTTGACAAAGCGTGGCGTGTATGGTACAATGACTTCGACAAATAATTTTTCTTTGTAAAAGAAAGGAGCGGCAAATGAAGCACGTAGTTTACAACCGTTATCCTTTGGGTAACAAGAGGTTCAAGTGGCGCCAGAAGGATTACGTACTCTCTAACTTTGCGGCTATCGGCCGCACGGTTGACGGTGATCCCAAGGAGGTTCTAGACAACAATATCCGTTACCTCAAGGAAACGGGATTCAATATGACCGAGCTTGGCTGGGCTTGCCACGAGGGCGCGTGGGCGGCTGTTGAGGCCTGCGAGAAGTACGGTCTTGACCTTATCTTCCAGGACATGACCATCATGGGAGGCATGCAAAATCACCACATTGAAAATAAGGTTTCCTTCGACGTGCCTAAGCAGCTTGTTGAGAGACTTAAGCCCTATAAGCATACCGTAGGCTACTACGTATGGGACGAGCCGCACTCCGAGGAGCAGCTCACCGAGGCAAGACGTCAGATGGATATGCTCGAGGAGCTTGATCCCGAGGCACTTCTCTTCACCGTCGGTCTTCCCAACTATAACAACGCAGGTCCCGAGAAGAAGGGCTATACCTGGGAGAACGGCGAATTCGCTCCTTACGTTGACAGATTTATCAAAAAGATGGATCCCCCCGTGCTTTCATTCGACTACTACCCCGTAGGAAACTATTTCAACGTATGGCCCGGTCACAGATATAGCTACGACAACCAGATGGACGACACTTATATGTGGCTCGACCTTGCGCTCTACCGCAGAAAGGGTATCGAGAACAATCTTCCTCTCTGGTTCTACTACCAGGGCTGTCAGCTCTACAAGAGCGAGGATCCCGATAAGTTCGTATTCCCGATGGTAAGAGTTTGTATGTATGCGGGCGCGCTGCACGGTGCTAAGGGACTTCAGCACTACGAGGCTTGCTACAGAGACGATCTCTCGGTATGCAACCCTGCGGGCGAGAAGGGGCGCTTCTTCGAGGATCAGAAGGCTATTCACGCAGAGTTCCATGCACTCGGTAACACCCTTATGGCGCTTGATTCCAAGCTTGTGTATCACTCTGCGGATCTTCTCCCCGATGACAAGTTTATGGCAGAGTGGTGCGACAGCATAGAGGACTCTACCCTCTTCACCGAGCTTCCTCGGAGAGTTTCGGTCGGTGAGTTCGCAGATGCTTACGGCAACAAGTACATAATGGTTCTCAACCGTGACTACGAAAAGGCTCTTGATACCGAGATCGCTATGAACGGTAAGTACAGAGTTTACGAGGTCAGCAAGACTGACGGCGCTCAGTCTGTTGTAGACGATGCAACCGACAGCCTCAGGGTTAAACTCGCTCCCGGCGATGCTGCTCTTCTTAGAGTTCAGCCCGCCTCCGAGGAGGCATTTACCTGCGAATATAAGCTCGCGGAATAACCCACCAAAGTAAAAAGGGATGCCGTGGCATCCCTTTTTCGGTAAGCGTACCAAGGAGAACGCTATGAAATACTTAGATAAAGCAAAAAATCCCGAGTTCTGGCGAGAGGTCAGAGAGAAGGAGGTATACCGTCCCCTGCGGGAAAAATACCTCACGCGTTGGGAGGAGGAGTGCGAAAATATGCCTCCCGTAAATCTCAGATACAGCGACTGGAAGGAATTCTGGGCATCGGGCAAGCGTATTGAGAGAAATTACTTTATGGCTCGCCAGCAGCTTATGGCGGCTACCTTCCTCGCGCTCATATATCCTGAGGAGGAAAAATACTTAAGCCGCGTTGAAGATCAGCTTTATGCGATCTGCAACGAGTACAGCTGGTGTATTCCCGCCCATTACGGAAAGCCAATGGAGGGTAACAGGTACAATATAGATCTTTTCGCCTCCGAGACAGGATTCGCGCTCGCGGAGGTATATACCATATTAGAGAATAAGCTTGACGAGTTCATCAAGTCGCGCGTCAAGGATGAGGTATGGTCGAGGATAGTTAACTCGATGATCACCACGCCCGAGTTCGGCTTTGAGAAAATGAACAACAACTGGTCGGCGGTATGCGCCTGCTCGGTGAGCGGTGCAACGATGCTTCTCTTCCCCGAGAAATTCTCCGAGATCAAGCCGAGAATAGATGCGGCAATGGCTCTCTATCTCACGGGCTATCACGATGACGGCGTTTGCCTTGAGGGTGCTTCATATTGGGGCTACGGCTTTGGCTTCTACACCTATTACGCCGATATGCTGAGGGATTTCACGGACGGAAAAGAGGATCTTTTCGCCATTCCCAAGGTCAAAAATATCGCAACCTTCATGCAAAAGACCTTCCTCACAGGTAATACCTGTGTAAGCTTCTCGGACGGCGGAAGAACTGCGTCCTTCAACGTAGGGCTGCTTCACTATCTGAAGACGGTGTTCCCCGAGGACGTCGTTCTCCTGAAAAGCGAATTTGGGACCGGGCGCGACGGCTGCGCGAGATTTTCCCCTGCGCTGCGCGAGTTCGTGTGGTTTGATGAGAATATGTACAACAATCCCGAGGATGGCACAGCGAGCTTCGACTTCTTCGCAGAGGGTGCCGAATGGTTCATGAAGCGAACGCCGAGATATGGATTTGCGGCAAAGGGCGGGCATAATAAAGAGCCGCACAATCACCTTGACGTTGGTAGCTTCATCTTTGCTAAGGGCGGTGAGCAGGTGCTTGTGGATCTTGGTCCCGGTGCTTATACAAAGCAGTATTTCTCGGGCGAGAGATACAACACCTTCCAAGCTCATTCAAGAAGCCACAGCGTGCCTATCATCGGTGACATATACCAGAACCCCGGTATAAGCTACAAAGCGAAGAACACCAAATTTGAGAACGGCGTTTTCTCTATGGATATTGCCGAGGCGTATAAAACCGAGGATATCCGCTCTCTTGTCCGCAGCTTCAGCTTTACCGAGGACGGAATAACCTTGAGCGATACCTATGATTACGTCGGCGAGAACTGCATAACCGAGCGCTTCGTAACTCTCACAAAGCCCGAGGTCGGCGAGGGTGTCATCTCCATAGGAGATGCAAGGCTGACGTTTGATGCTGATATTGCTAAGCCAACAGTAGACAAAGAGCTTCTCAGCAACGGCTCTGTATGCTATCTTATAGATTTCCTCCTTCCTGTCGG
>CAYZZJ010000064.1:10192-10522 GCA_964482885.1 uncultured Ruminococcus sp.
CTATATCGGTAGAATAAAATCCAAGCAACAAGGCACACCGCGACGGGCTGTACTCTTAAGGACAGTTTTAAGTTAAATAAATATGCCACCTACCAACAGGAAAAGGACGAAGAGTTGTCAAAACTCCTCGTCCTCTTTTCTTTGCAAATGCGATTATTCCATTGTCGATATGCCTCGCGCAGCTCGGCTCGATATATTTGCCTTTGGCAAATTCGATATGTTTTCGCTACGCTCAAACTCGATATGATATAAATCCGCGTTCACGCAGCGAGCATATCGAGCTGCTGATGGCACATAGTTGCCATCAGCAATATATCGAACGCGCCAGCG
>CAYZZJ010000065.1:0-10381 GCA_964482885.1 uncultured Ruminococcus sp.
TAAACATCGCTATAAACATCGTCGGAACGCCGTTGAAGCAGGTTATCTTCTCCTGATTTATGCAGGCGAGAGATGACTTTGCAGAGAAGTAGGGCATAGGACACATGGTCGTGCCGTGCGTCATCGACGAGGTCATCGAGAGCGTCATGCCGAAGCAGTGGAACATAGGAACGTGTATCATCATGCGGTCGGCGGTGGAAAGACCCATACGGTCGCCGATACACTTACCGTTGTTGATTACGTTGTAGTGCGTGAGCATAACTCCCTTCGGGAAGCCCGTTGTGCCTGAGGTGTACTGCATATTGCATACGTCGCTCGGACGAACCGCCGCCGCCATTCTCGCAACCTGCTCAGAGCTTACGAGCTTGTATCTCGACATAGCCTCGTCAAAGGTCAGACAGCCCGGCTGCTTGAAGCCGACGGTGATTACGTTGCGAAGGAAGGGGAGCTTCTTTGAGTGAAGCGGCTCGCCAGGCTTCGTGTCCTTGATTTCGGGGCAGAGGGTGTTTATGATCTCCTGATAATTCGAGTCAAGACAGCTGTCAATCATGACGAGCGTGTGGGTGTCAGACTGACGTAAGAGATACTCTGCCTCGTGAATTTTATAGGCGGTATTAACGGTAACGAGAACCGCGCCGAGCTTGGTGGTAGCCCAGAAGGTGATGTACCACGCAGGGAGGTTGGTAGCCCATATAGCAACCTTCGAGCCCGCCTTTACACCGAGAGATACGAGCGCCCTTGCAAAGCGGTCAACGTCCTCGCGGAACTGCGCGTAGGTGCGTGTGTAATCGAGGGTGGTGTACTTGAAGCAGTACTGGTCTGGGAACTCGTCGGCAACGCGGTCAAGCACCTCAGAGAAGGTTAAATCGATCAGCTCATCCTTCTTCCATACGTACTGTCCCGTACCGTCATGGTTGAAGTAAAGCTTCTTTTTCATATCCCTTGTCGACGCAAAACGTGACATGTAGTTTACAAAATAGGGGAAAATAACCTCGGGATCCTTAAGATCCTCGAGCCACTCGGGCTTCCACTCGAGCGAGATAAAGTTGTCGTAGTTGACCGAGGAGAGCGCACGCATAACGTCCTCGATAGGCATGGTACCCTCGCCGATAAGCTGGTATGCCCCCTTGTCGTCGGAGTCGCGCATATGGACGTGCTTGACGTAAGCGCCGAGGTTTTTTATGGTATCATCGCCCGACTCGCCGTTATCTCTGTAGGGGTGGTGAACGTCCCAAAGCACCGCAAGGTTATCGCTCGCAAAGCGGTCGAGCATATTGCGAAGCCTTGCTGTATCCGAGTAAATTCCGCTGGTCTTTACAAGCACCGTAACGTCGAGGCTCTCCGCCGTCGGTAAGAGTGAGGCGAGTGCGGAATAGACTGCGTCCTCGTTATCGGTGAGCGCGCAGACCACAACGTAGGGAACGCGTGCGTTACGTGCGACCTCGATAAGCGAAGCAACCGTGTCTATAGTATCAGCGCCCGCGGAGATATCGCAGGAAGTGTCAAAGCAGGGAATAGTCAGCCCCTTATCGCGAAGCGCGCGCACGGTCGCGGCGGTATTATATTTGTGGAAGGGACCGCCTCTGCCGGTAAGAGCGTTAAAGCTCTGCAGGTTATA
This sequence comes from uncultured Ruminococcus sp., assembly GCA_964482885.1. Classification (GTDB taxonomy): domain Bacteria; phylum Bacillota; class Clostridia; order Oscillospirales; family CAG-272; genus UBA1740. The sequence continues at coordinate 1,619 of CAYZZJ010000065.1, forward strand.
GACCTCTACGCCCGAGAAGCCCATTTCGATAGCCGTATCGAGCATTTCCTCAAAGGAAAGCCCCGGCCAGCCGCGTGTGGAAAAGGAAAGCTTCATTCTACTTCCTCCTCATAGATTATTTTATTGAGTGCGCTGAGGTATGCCTGTATTCCCGCACCGACAATATCGGTGGAAATACCTCTGCCCGAGTACACTCTTGCGCCCGAGCGGAGCTTGACTACGGTCTGACCCATAGCCTCGCGCCCCTCGGTAACTGCCTGGAGCTGGAAATCGTCAAGCTCGTAGTGGCAGCCGGTTATCTTTTCTATAGCCTGGAAGGCGGCGTCGATAGAGCCGTCTCCGATGTAAACGCCCTCAACAGGCGAGCCGTTCTTCGTCAGCTTTATATGTGCGGTAGCGGAGATGGTGTTGCCCGAGGTGATAACGTAGGTGTCGAGCTTGTAGGTAGAGGGAACCTGCATAGCAGAGGACGCGACTATCGCATCAAGCTCCTTGAGTCCTACGTGCTCCTTCTTCTGCGCTATCTCGGCGAATGCGGTATATACCTTAACGCCGTCCTCCTCGGAGAGGTCGTAGCCGAGCTTGCTCACCGCAAGGATAACAGCCTCGAGGTCGTCGTGCGCGGTCAGATAAACGTCGCTGTCGCTTTCTGCCGTACCAATGGCGGAGGCTCTGCCCTTGGCGGGATTGCAGATGCGCTCTGCCTGCGCGATTATTCTGCCGAGCTGTGCCGTTCTGATACCCGTGGTTGCCGAGAGTGCATCAGACTTTGCCGCAAAGATGCGGGCAAGATTGGCAACCGAAGCGCAGCCGATAGGATAAGCCGCCGCACAAATCTGCGAAGCACCCGCCGTGACTGCCGCAACGGCGCAGGCGTCAGCCATGGAAATTGCGTTTGAGGTGCATATACCGAGAGCTACGCTCTTAAGCTCTGGGAGCGCCTCGTACTGTGCCTTAATAAACGCCGACAGCTCGCCGGGGAACATCGTTCCCGCAGTGTCCGAGAGGGTAACGGTGGTTGCGCCCGCCTCAATAGCGCTCTTAAGAGCGAGGGTGAGGAAGTCTGCATCGCTGCGCGTAGCGTCGCCCGCGATAAACTCAACCTCGGGACAGAGGGCGGCACAGCCTGCCACGGTCTTCTTTATTGCCTCGATGAGTGCATCCGGCTTTTTGTGGAAAAGGTATTCTATCTGCACCGAGCTTGTGGGAGCGTACACCTGGAGTATCGGGCGCTTCGCCTGCTTAAGCGCACACCAGGTCATTTCTATGCTCTCGTCATTCATCTCGACGGGTACGGCAATAGCGCTGTCGATAACCGCCGCGGCGATAGATTTGATACGCAGCGAATCAATACGAGCGTTGCTTATACCCTCCAGCTCAATAACGTCAACTCCGAGCTTGTCTAGCAGCTTTGAAAACTCTATTTTCTCCTTAAAAGATAGGCTGAAGTCCTCCGAGGTCTGCTTCATCGTTGCATCGCTGATTCTGATTTGCTTCATTTCTTTCTTCCTTTCATATAAAACTAATAAAAAATCCCTCGGGCTGCCAAAGCAGCTCAGGGACGAAATTACAATTCGCGGTACCACCCTGATTATCCCCAAAAAAGGAAATCACTCAAGCCTCAAGCAAGGCCGCGCCCTATAACGGTGGCAATCCGTGTCTCATTACTCGCTTTCGCTTTGACAAGACCGACTCGGGAAGAAGAACACCCAACCGTCCGCATCGGCTCGCACCAACCGCCGACTCTCTGCAGCCTCCGAAAAGGGCGTAGTTTCCGTCATTGTCTTTGTGTAAATGGTTTTTTAATGAGTATATTAAAGCACCAAACACCGCTTTTGTCAAGATAAATTGCAAAAAAACGTCTATATTTGTGCAGTGTGCAAAAGAAAGTATTTATATTTCACTGTATCTTTGGACAAATTAACGTCGAAAAAGTGTTTGACATTTGAAAAGCGTTGTGGTACAATAGGTTCATAAAAGCTGTGACGAAGACGGTAAGGTGAGACAGTTTTGCAGAGAGTCGGCATATGGTGCGAGCCGATAGCTTTATTACCGAGTTACCCATCACTTCCGAGCCGAAAACCCGAGCCTTTAGTTAGGGTTTTACGTTTCCCGCGTTAAGGGTAAGGGCTTGATAGAGCCTAAAGTGGCGATTTTATCGCAAATTGAGTGGTACCGCGGGTATATTTGCTCGTCTCAAGAAGTAGTTTTCTTGAGGCGCTTTTTGTTTTTTATACGGGTCACCCCGAGTTTTATATTTACTACCTAATAAGGAGGAAAAGAAAATGACAAACCAAACCGAAAACAATCAACTCGAACGGATAGCGCTGCGAATTCGCGAGATGCGCCAGATACTCGGCTATACTACTGCCGAGATGGCTGCTCTGACCGATATTACTGAGGAGATTTACATATCCTACGAGTCGGGAAAGGTTGACCTCCCCTTCACCTTTATGCATAAGTTTTCTAAGGCGTGTAACATAGAGCTTACCGACATTCTCGAGGGTCACAGCGCGAAGCTGAGCGGGTATACCGTCACACGTCGCGGAGAGGGTCTTACCACCGCAAGCGAGGACGGCATCACCATTCAGGATATGGCGCCTCTGTTCCGCCAGAAGCTCGCAACACCCTATTGGGTTACTTACGAATATTCCGAGGAGCTGCAGAAGCTTCCTATCAGCACCGTTACGCACGCGGGTCAGGAGTTCGACCTTGTCGTTAAGGGCTCGATGCGTATCCGTATAGGTGACCGCGAGGAGGTGCTTCACGAGGGTGACAGCGTCTTCTTCAAGTCTTCGGTCCCCCACGGTATGATTGCCGTGGACGGCAAGGACTGCGTATTCCTCGCTATGATCATGGCGAGCGACAGCACTGACCAGCCCATGTATATCGGCACAGGCGAGCGTGCGGCGGCAAAGGCTCCTCTGCTTTGCGAGAAGTTCGTCAAGGCTGTCGAGGACGAGAACGGTGCGCTTCTCGACGTTGAATTCAGTAACGATGACGAGTACAACTTCGCCTTTGATACGGTTGATGCGATAGCTCGCAAGACACCCGAGAAGCTGGCTATGGTTCACGTTGCCAACGATATGACCGAACGCAGATTTACCTTCAAGGATATGAAGGACGCTTCTTCACAGAGTGCAAACTACTTCAAGTCGCTCGGCATCAAGCGCGGCGACAGAGTAATGGTGGTTCTTAAGCGTCACCATCAGTTCTGGTTTGCTATCCTTGGTTTACATAAGCTGGGCGCAATTGCTATTCCTGCGACCAATCAGCTCCTTGAGCATGACTTTACCTACCGCTTCGAGGCCGCGGGTGTCAGCGCTATCCTTTGTACCGCTGACGGAGATACCGCGCACCAGGTCGAGCTTGCAGAGGCTGCCGGCGGTCTTTCGCTTAAGAAAATCATTGTCGGCGGCGAGCGCGAGGGCTGGCATAATTACGACAATGAGTACGGCCTTTTCAGCCGCAGATACGTGCGCGAGCCTGATGCGCCATGCGGCAACGACCCGATGCTCATGCTCTTTACCTCGGGAACTACGGGATACCCGAAGATGGCTATGCATTCCTACAAGTATGCTCTCGGTCACTTTGTCACCGCAAAATACTGGCATCTTTGCCAGCAGGACGGACTTCACTTCACGATTTCCGAGACCGGCTGGGGTAAGGCGCTGTGGGGTAAGCTCTACGGTCAGTGGCTCTGCGAGGGCGCGGTATTTACCTATGACTTTGACAGATTTGACTCTGCTAAGATACTTCCCATGTTCGCGAAGTACGGCATAACCACCTTCTGCGCGCCTCCTACTATGTACAGAATGCTTATCAAGCAGGATCTCAGCCAGTACGACCTTTCCTCTATCCGTCACGCCACTACCGCGGGCGAGGCTCTCAACCCCGAGGTATTCTATCAGTTCGAGAAGGCTACCGGCCTCAGAATTGCGGAGGGCTTCGGTCAGACCGAGATGACCCTCGGTATTGCAAATCTTGCCGGCACTCAGCTTAAGCCCGGCGCTATGGGTAAGCCTGTGCCCGGATACGGTATAGACCTCGTAGACACAGACGGAAACCCTGTTGCGGACGGAGTCAACGGCGAGATCGTTATACACACCGAGCCGAAGAAGCACCCCGGCGTATTCCTCGGCTACTACCTCAACGAGGAGGCTACGAGGAACGCATGGCACGACGGTCTTTATCACACGGGTGACCTTGCATGGCGCGATGAGGACGGCTACTACTGGTACGTCGGTCGTGCTGACGACGTCATCAAGTCCTCGGGCTACCGCATCGGCCCGTTCGAAATAGAGTCTACCATTATGGAGCTTCCTTACGTTCTTGAGTGCGGCGTTTGCGCGGCACCCGACGAGGTAAGGGGTCAGGTCGTCAAGGCGTGCATCGTTCTCGTCAAGGGCACAGAGGGCACCGAGGAGCTGAAAAAGGAGATTCAGAACTACGTTAAGGAGCATACAGCACCCTACAAGTATCCGAGAATCGTCGAATTCCGCACCGAGCTTCCCAAGACTATCAGCGGAAAGATAATGAGAAATAAGCTCTGAAATATTAATTAATTTGAAAACGGCTCGAAAATAGTCGTAAAATATTGACAAACCCGAGTGAAATTATATATAATATATTTTATATTATTGAGTTTACTCTAGGAAAGCAAAGGTGTATACTGTGGAACCGGTCTTAAATGGAATGGAAACGAAAATTAAACAGATAGCGGCTCGTATCAAGGAGCTTCGTCTTGTCACGGGGCTTTCGGTCGAGGAGATGGCCGCGCGTACCGGTACCTCAGTACACGAGTATGAGCAATGCGAGGCGGGCAATCGCAACCTGAGCGTTGCCTTCCTCTACCATTGCACGCTCAGCTTCGGCGTTGATATGGGTGATCTGCTTGAGGGTAAGAGTCCCAAGCTCCGCTCCTACGCTCTGACGCGTAAGGGCGACGGGCAGAGGATTGAGGAAGCTCATAATATGATAGGCTTCAACCTCGCCTCGGGCTTCCGTAACCGTATCGCGCTGCCGCTATATATGGAGCTTAATTACAACGGCAACGAGGAGGATATCGAGCTTGTAACCCACGAGGGTCAGGAGTGCGATATCGTCATTCGCGGTCAGATGAAGATCCGCATCGGCGAGCATACCGAGATACTTAATCCCGGCGACTGCATCTACTACGATTCGGGTATGCCTCACGGTATGATAGCCGTCAACGGAGCGGACTGTGCCTTCTACGCCATCGTGCTTCGCAATCAGGCGGCGAGAGAGGGAGAGGCTGCGGCAGAGCTTTCGGTTGCTACCAAGAGCAGAAACGAGGATACCGCACGCCGTATTTATCAGGACTTCATTATTCCCACGGTTGAGAACGGTGTTCTCACGGGTATAGAATTCAAGAACGAGGAGAAGTTCAACTTCGCCTTTGACGTCGTTGACGCGCTCGGCAGGCGCAAGCCCGATAAGCTTGCAATGCTCCACGTGAGCGAGGACGGCATCGAGCGCAGATTTACCTTCCGCGATATGAAGAAGGAATCTGCAAGAGCCGCAAACTACTTCAAGTCGCTCGGCATCAAGCGCGGTGACAGAGTTATGCTCGTGCTTAAAAGACACTACCAGTTCTGGTTCGCTATTCTCGGACTTCATAAGCTCGGCGCAATTGCTATCCCTGCGCCCAACCAGCTGCTTGAAAAGGACTTCAGATACCGCTTCGAGATGGGTAGGATAAAGGCTATTCTTTGTACCGCGGACGGAGAGGTTGCATCTTCCGTTGAGAGTGCGGCGCGCGACTGCCCCGGTCTTGAGTGCAAGATATTGGTCGGAGGCGAGCGCGAGGGCTGGCACAGCTTCGACGGCGAGTACGGAATGTACAGCAGCCACTTCGCACGCGCCGAGGACGCACCCTGCGGAAGCGATCCGATGCTGATGTTCTTCACCTCGGGTACTTCGGGCTATCCGAAGATTGCGGCGCACAACTACAAGTATCCTCTCGGTCACTTCATAACCGCCAAGTACTGGCATCAGGTCAACCCCGAGGGACTTCATTTCACTATCTCGGATACGGGCTGGGCGAAGGCTATGTGGGGTAAGCTCTACGGTCAGTGGCTCTGCGAGGCCGCTAACTTCGTATACGATTTCGATAGGTTTAACCCCGAAAATATACTACCTTTGTTTGCAAAATACGGCATAACCACCTTCTGCGCACCGCCTACCATGTACAGAATGCTTATCAAGCAGGATCTCGGCAGATTTGATCTTTCGTCTATCGAGCATGCTTCTACCGCGGGTGAGGCGCTCAACCCCGAGGTGTTCCGCCAGTTTGAGAAGCGCACAGGCCTTAAGATTATGGAGGGCTTCGGTCAGTCCGAGAGTACGCTTATTATCGGTAACCTTGCGGGCGGCAGCCACAAGCTCGGCTCTATGGGTAAGCCTGTGCCGCTATACAAGGTTCGTCTGCTTAACCCCGACGGCGAGGAGGTCAAGAGGGGCGAGAACGGAGAGATATGCATAGATATCTCCAAGGGGCTGCCCTGCGGTCTTGCTTACGCTTACGACTCCAACGAGGAGATTACCGCCGAGACCTGGCGCGACGGATATTACCATACCGGTGACGTTGCGTGGATGGACGAGGACGGCTTCCTTTGGTACGTCGGACGCGCAGATGACGTTATCAAGTCCTCGGGCTATAGAATCGGCCCGTTCGAGATCGAAAACGTTATTATGGAGCTTCCCTACGTCCTCGAGTGCGGTGTTTCCGCAGCACCCGACGAGATCAGAGGTCAGGTTGTCAAGGCGAGCATAGTGCTTGTTAACGGAACCGAGGGCACAGACGAGCTGAAGCGCGAAATTCAGAACTACGTTAAATCAAAGACCGCGCCTTACAAGTATCCGAGAATCGTAGAATTCCGCGAGAGTTTGCCTAAGACAACGAGCGGTAAGATTATCAGAAAGCAGCTGTGAGGCTTGTCGGTAAGCTTAGCAAATACATAAAAGAGAATACCATGGATCACAAAAGATTAACCCTTTTTGCAGGACATTACGGCAGCGGAAAAACGAATATAGCCGTTAATTACGCTATGTATCTTGCGAAAATGGGAAATAAAGTTTGCATTGCTGACTTAGATATCGTAAATCCGTACTTCAGAACCAAGGATAGCGAGAAGGAGCTTAACGAGGCGGGTATCCGCCTTGTATCTCCGAGATACGCCAACAGCAACGTAGATCTGCCGGCACTCCCCGCCGAGAGCTACAGCCTGGTTCAGGACAAATCGGTTATGGGAATTATGGATATCGGCGGCGATGACAGAGGCGCCTATGCACTCGGCAGGTATGCGGGTGCGATACAGGCGGAGAACAACTACCGTATGGCGTTTGTGGTGAATTGCTACAGACCGCTTACGTCGACCGTAGATGATGCGGTCGAGATAATGGGAGAGATCGAGGCGGCGGCAGGCATCAAGTTTACCTGCATCGTCAACAACTCGAATCTTGGACCCGAAACGACGAGAGAGACCGTTCTTGCTTCGCTCGACTTCGTATCCCGCCTTAGCGAGGCGGTGGGGCTGCCCGTATGGCTGCACACGGTTGAGGAGAGCTTGGCAGGGGAGCTTCCCGAGCTTCGGGTATTGCCGATGAGGCTGCAAAAGAAATTTTTCGACTTACCGGGCTAGGCGCCACGGCAGGCCTTAAATAAGGAGGAACAATGGCAAAGGTAACGTTTAATACTGACATGTGTAAGGGCTGCGGTCTTTGCGTGGACGCTTGTCCGAAAAAGTGCCTTGCAATCGCAGACGATAAGCTCAATAAAAAGGGCTACTCTCCCGCGTATATGCAGGACGAGGAAAAGTGCATTGGCTGTGCGTTCTGTGCAACCATGTGTCCCGATTGCATAATTACTGTTGAGAAATAAGGAGGCTGTTATGGCGGAAAGAATATTGATGAAGGGCAACGAGGCTATCGCAGAGGCTGCGATCAGAGCCGGCTGCCGACACTACTTTGGTTATCCTATCACTCCCCAGACCGAGATTGCCGCTTATATGGCAAAGAAAATGCCCAAGATCGGCGGCGTATTTCTTCAGGCTGAGAGCGAGATAGCCTCTATTAATATGGTTTACGGCGCGGCTGCCGCAGGTATGCGCGTTATGACCTCGTCCTCAAGCCCCGGAATTTCTCTTAAGGCTGAGGGACTCAGCTACATAGCAGGCTCGGACGTTCCCGCGCTTGTCGTAAACGTTCAGAGAGGCGGCCCCGGTCTTGGCGGTATTCAGCCCTCTCAGTCGGATTACTTCCAGGCTACCAAGGGCGGCGGACACGGTGACTATCGCATGATAGTTCTCGCACCCGCATCGGTTCAGGAGATGGCGAGCCTTACCATTAAGGGCTTCGACCTTGCCGATAAGTACCGTATGACGGCTATGATCCTCGCTGACGGAACCATCGGTCAGATGATGGAGCCTATAACCTTCGAGGACGCTGAGATAACCACCTATGAGAAGCCCTGGGCGCTCACGGGTACCGAGTGCAAGCGTCCGCATAACGTAGTTAATTCGCTTTACCTTAAGCCCGATGAGCTTGAGGCTAAGAACTTCGAGCGCTACGAGAAGTACGCCGAGATAGAGAAGACCGAGGCTATGTGGGAGGAATACATGATGGACGATGCGGAGATCTGCGTCGTTGCCTTCGGTATTGCCTCGAGAGTTGCCAAGAACGCCGTTGCTATGGCGAGAGCGGAGGGCATCAAGGTTGGTCTTATCCGTCCTATCACTCTCT
>CAYZZJ010000066.1:0-10227 GCA_964482885.1 uncultured Ruminococcus sp.
GAAGGCGACGGCCCTACCTGCCCGGTGTGCCGTGGCGATGGCGGCTGGGAAGCGTGGGAGCCCATGGGCGAAGGAAAAACCCATCACTTTTTTGCCCTGTGCCCCAAGTGTAGGCCCCGCAAGGATGGCCGCAAGTATCCCCACCCCTACGACCTTCAGCGGCGCGGCCGTCTTGTGATGCCGCACGGCTACCCCGGCGGTAGACTGGCCTTTGAGAAGGCTCACGGCCTGGAGCCTATGGGTACCACGGACGTAGGCCGTTCCATGATCGAGCTGAGGGCACGGATGGCGGCCAAACGCATACAGCCCGGATATGCAGAGGCGTAGATGGCTCACAGGTTTGAAAAGCGCGTGAAGCGTGAGGATGGCGAGGCGTACATACGCAAGTGCCAGACCTGCAACTGCTGGTTCGGTACGCCGGTCTGGTCGGACAGCTACTGCTGCCCGGCATGCGAAGAGAAAGCGAGAAAGTATAGACAGAGGAGAACGAGAAATGCCGGATAGAGCACGCCACACCAACTGGCGGGACCAGATGTCTGCTGAGGACTGGAACAACTTTGAGGAGCCGCAGGACGTGGCAGACCCGGTGAATCATCCTGCGCACTACACGTCGGGCGGCATCGAGTGCATCGACGCTATCCGGGCAAGTATGAGCCGTGAGGCTTTTGCCGGGTACTGCAAGGGCAACTGCATGAAGTACCTGTGGCGATACGAAGCCAAGGGCGGAGTAGAGAGCCTGAAGAAGGCACAGGTGTATCTGGGCTGGCTGATCGAAGCAGAGGAGAAAAAGGCATGAACAGCGACGTGATAGCCAAAGTGGAAGAACGGCTGGCCGAAGCACGGCAGAAGCATCCTGGCTGGCAGGGCGGCATAGACTGTGCCCTGTCCGTACTCAAGCTGGAAATGGGCGAGCTGGAACACGCCATCAAGTTTGAGGGCTATGCCAGAGCGATGGATGAAGCCCTCGACGTGGCCGCAGTGGCCATGCGCATAGCGGCCGGGGACTGGCGATGAACGAGACCAACGGACACGAAGCCGTATGCCCGGACTGCAGTAAGACCTTCCTGACGCGGAGCTATAAGCCGCTGGTCCGATGCAGGGAGTGCCGGGCAAGGATGAAGCGATTCCGGATGGCACAGGCTAAACAGCTTGCCAGAGCACAGGCAAAGATCGCTCTAAAGCCCGCAATAGAAGTGATACTGCCGGATGACCCCTGGCAGACCGGACAGCTCCCGAAAACTGTAACGCAGAACGCCCTGTGGGGGGGGTAATATGGTAGACTGGCAGGAAGTAATAACGATCACCGTTCTGGCCGGGATAGGCATCTACCTCTGGGCGTGGCTGTATCACGGAGGCCGCTGGTGAAGCTGGCATATCCTACCGAGGCAGACGAGCAGACCGCCGTTATCCGGTGGTGGGATTTGAAGTGCAAAGCATGGAAAGTTTCGTCCCATCTGCTCTACCATATCGCAAATGAGGGCTCTGGGAGCGTCGCTCGTGGACGATTATTGAAGAGGACGGGGGTCAGGGCAGGATTTCCAGATTTGGGGCTGTGCGTGGCGCGTGGCGGCTTTTTTGGCCTCTTCGTGGAAATGAAGCGCAAAACAGGCAGACTGACGGACGAGCAGAAGACTTTCCATGATGATCTGAGAGCGCAGGGCTACAGAGTCGAAACATGTTACGGGGCCGATCAGGCCATTGATACCATCACAAACTACATGCTCAGCTGAGTGAAAAAACCATGGCCTTCTGCCCATACTGCTATGCCGAAATTCCGGAGGGTTCGCGTAAAAAATACTGCTCCACGAGATGCCGACGCGCCGCGCAGAACGAAAGGCGCAGGGATGAGCGGGCAGAAGCGGCAGAGCTGAGAGAGCGAGAGAAGCAGAGGCCCATGGCAGACCCCTTTGACGAGGATTTCATAGCCTCGCTGGACTTCTGGGAAGCCGCAGAGCTGTACGCCAATGCCAGACTCTATCCGGAGCCGGTACGCATAGACACCAGCTATGACAAGGTGCAGAGGGCATACCGGACTTTGCAGGACAAGGAGCTGGCACAGCCTGCGAAGATGCGGCAGGGCTGGCTGATGTGAAAGAAAAAGCCCCGGTCTCGCGTGAGGCTGGGGCTTGATGTCTATGCGCGATGCAGTTCTTTTTCGATGAGCCGTTTGATCCATTCGCTCATAGTGTACCCATCGGCTTCTGCCCTGGCTTTGACGGCTTCCAGCATGGCAGGGGTGACTCTGATCTGTATATAGGACGTGGCGGGGTTGGGTTTTCTAGACATCGTTTTATGCCTGCTCGCGGAGATATGCCGTTATTGCGTAGAAGGTGGACACTACAGCAGGGCTGTTTTCGTTGGGGCCTTCGATGCAAGTGAAGTCGCCGCGTTCGATTTCTTCGCTGATTTCATCGTCGGCGTCGAAAAGATTCTGATTGTGTTCGCGGATAATTTCGATGATGCCGTCGGTGTCGTAGCCGTATTCGATAAACAGAGTATTCATAGAGTTCTCCTTGTGGGTTTTTGAGTTGTTCCCTTTCGTTGAGTTCACTTTCTCAAATGTCATGACAAATGTCAATACGTTTTTTATATTTTTTCAAAAAAAGTTTTCAGCGGGCCTGATGTGTGCGTTATGCCGCGCTCTGTAACCATGCGATACTGCATGGGAAATGAGGAGGGTAACGATGGCAGAGACCAGTGAGAAATTTTTTGCCCAGCTCAAGCGGCATGAAGGGCTGAGGCTTGAAGCGTATCTGTGCCCGGCTGGGAAGCTGACAATAGGCTACGGCCACAACTGCGAAGCCTGGCCGGTGGATGACGTGCGCAAGGTGGGCGACGTGATCAGCCGCGAAAAGGCCGAAGAGCTGCTTGTGGAAGATGTCTTTGGCGTGGTCGACGAACTGGACGATGCTCTGCCGTGGTGGCGTGAGATGAACGAACCACGCCAGGCCGTTCTGCTCAACATGGCCTTCAATCTGGGTGTGCCGAAGTTGCTCTCTTTCAAGAAGGCTATCGCCGCTATGTACGTGGGCAACTGGAACAAGGCCGCTCATGAGATGCTCGATAGTCGCTGGGCGGAGCAGGTCAAGGGGCGTTCTGCTGAGCTGGCTACGCAGATGGTAACCGGCGCGTGGCAGGAGGCGTAGCGTGTACTATATGTCGATCCTTTACCCCATAAGCCTTGGAGTCAGAAATGAGTTGGCTGATTGATCTCATCGGCAAAGGCGTGGACAAGATCTGGCCCGACAAGAGCGAAGCAAGAGCGCAGCAGGCAGAGTTGAACGCCGAAGAGCTCAAGGGGGCACCGACTTCCCGGCTCCGGCTCTGGCGGTCTGCCCTTGGCTGGGCTCTGCTGATATGCTTCGTGTGGGAAGTGATGGTTCGGCCTGTCCTGGTGACATACTGGCCGACTCTCACGCTCCCGCCTTCGATGCTCGAGGAGGTGTGCAAGCTCCTCCTCTTCATGCTTGGGGGTGCTTTTTGAACGACCCCCACTACACAAAGCTACAGATGGAGCATTCCGCATGCCTGGTGCGGATGGAGAGCAAATTGGACAGGGTGCTTGAACTGCTCACGGAGCACGGAAAGAGACTGGAATCTCTCGAAACGTGGCGCGAAGAGCAGGCAAAGAAGGAAGTACGTATCAAAGCGTGGATCGCTGGCGCAGTGGCCTCTATCACGGCGGCTATCGAAGTACTGCGCTGGCTCATCGTAAAGTGAGGATATATGCAGAAGCTCTCAGCAAAGCAGGAACAGTTTTGCAGGGAGTATCTTGTCGATCTCAACGCGACACAGGCGGCGATTCGGGCAGGATACTCTGCCAAAACGGCCAACGCTATTGGTAATGAGAACCTATTAAAACCTTGCATCGCTGAACGGATAGCCATGCTCAAGCAGGAGAGGGCAAACAAGGTGGCCAGGACGGCGCAGGACGTGCTGAATGACATTATCGCAGTGACAACTCAGGCTCACGAAGAAGGCGACCTGAAAACGGCTCTCAAGGGCTTGGAGCTTCAGGGCAAGCACCTGGGCATGTTTACCGATCGCATACAGCAGGAAGTCAGCGGGCCCGGTGGTGGACCGGTATCGTCTGAGCTTGTCGTGCGATTCGTGGAGACAGGTCATGAAAACGGTTGATGCGCCTTTTCCTGCCGCTTTCAAGGGCCTTTTCGAGCCTCACCGCTATAAAGTGTTCTACGGCGGGCGTGGTGGCGCGAAAAGTCGTTCTTTTGCCCGCGCGTTGCTCATCATCGGCACGCAGAAGCCGTGCCGTGTGCTGTGTGCGCGCGAAATCCAGAACTCTATACGCGACTCGGTGAAGCGACTGCTGGATGACGAGGTGGAGCGGCTCGGCTTGTCTGACTTCTATACGTCGACGGACGTGGAAATCAGGGGCAGGAACGGCACGCTCTTCATCTTTTCGGGCCTGCATTCCAGCCCTGAGAAAATCAAGTCTTTTGAAGCTCTTACGCATTGCTGGATAGAAGAAGCGGAGACGGTGAGCGAACGCTCACTTGACCTGCTCACGCCTACTATGCGTGCGCCCGGTTCGGAGCTGTGGTTCTCGTTCAACCCTGACCGCATACACAGCCCCGTGTGGCAGAGGTTTGTGGTCAAGCAACCGCCTCCTGACAGTCTCGTGAAGAAGGTGGGGTGGCGCGATAATCCGTGGTTTCCGGATGAGTTGCGCAGGGAGATGGAGCACTGCAAGGCGACTGATCCCGAGAAGTACGATCATGTGTGGGAAGGCAATCCCAAGCTTGTGGCGGAAGGCTCGTACTACGGGCGACTTCTGCGTACGGCCGACGAAGAAGGCCGCATAGGACGCGTGCCGGTAGAGCCGAACCTGCTTGTGCATACCGCGTGGGACCTGGGTATGGGCGACTCGACGGCTATCTGGTTCTTCCAGCACCTGCCTGTGGGCCGCTTCGGCGAATGGCGATTTGTCGACTACTACGAGGCCAGCGGTGAAGGGCTGGCACATTACGCAGAAGTGCTGGCGAAGAAGGGCTATCGCTACGGCATGCATATAGGGCCCCACGATATAGCGGTGCGAGAGCTTGGCACAGGCAAGAGCCGAATCGAGACTGCGCGCGGCATGGGCCTGAACTTTTCTGTGGCAAAACAACTGCCGGTCATGGACGGCATAGAAGCCGTGCGGCAGGTGCTGGCGGCGGCGTGGTTCGACAAGGAAAAGTGTGGCGATGGGCTGGCCTGCCTGTGGGGCTATCAGCGAGAGTACGACGATGCGCGGGCATGCTTCAAGACGTCGCCGCTTCACGACTGGACAAGCCACGGGGCAGACGCCTTTCGCTATGCCGCGGTTGGATATCGTGCTGAAATGACACAAGGTTTTGCACCGATGCCAAGACCTAAAAACCTGCGGGTGTGCTGATGCAGAAGGGAAAGAAAGATATCAAAGACAAGCTCCGTGGAGTGATACGCCGTGAGATGGAGAGCTGTATGGGGCGTGATGGCTCGCGGCTTTCCAGCGAGCGGGCGGACCTCAAGCGGATGTATCTGGGCTACGGCTACAGCATAGACGACGACCGCGAAGCGCGCGGTCTTTCGACGTATGTCGACCGGACAGTCATGGAAACCGTGGAATGGGCGAAGCCGGGCCTGCTCAAGGTCTTCTGCGCGGACGAAGTCATACGCTACGATCCCAAGACCCCGCAGCAGGAACAGGCCGCGGATGACGCTACTCTGTACGTCAATCAGGTGGTACTGGGGCGTGAGATGTTTCAGCTGGTCAACTCCGTGCTGACAGACGGCCTGTATCAGCGCGTGGGCTGGTGTCTTGCGCATTTTCCGCGCAAGCAAAGCAAGCGCGTACGCAAGCTCACCGGGCTTTCCGAGCCGGAAGCCGTGGCTATGGTCATGGGTGCACAGCAGGAGGGCGCAGAGGCCGAAGTGGTACGCAGGGAGTCGCCGCGCGGTGTACTTTTTGACGTGACGGTGCGGCAGACTGTGGAGACGCAGGAAGTGCGCCTTGACCCTGTGCCGAGTGAGCAGGTCATCGTGTCCAGTGATGCGCAGGACGTGGAGAACGCGCGCTTTATCGCTCACTGGCGCGTCAAGACGGCCAGCGATCTGAGAGAGGAAGGCTATGCGCAGGACGTGATAGACGAACTGCCTCAGATGGACGATGACAGTGATATGCCCGAAACCGTGGTTGCCCGTGCGGTGAACGAGAGCGGCGATGACAGCGATCAGACGCGCACAGGCGCGGCTCGAGAGTACAAGGTCTTTGAGGGCTGGTTCGACTACGATCTGGACGGCGACGGTATAGCTGAAAAGGTCAAGGCTGTGTGGTGCGGCGAGAACGAGCGTTGCGTCGTGCTGGACTTCGAAGAATGGCCGCTGTACCGCGCTCCGCTTTTCGCGGCGTGCTCTGTGCCTCTGCCTCATCAGGTGGTGGGCCTGAGCCTTGCCGACCTCGTCAAAGACCTGCAGACGCTGAGAACGGAAATCACGCGTCAGTATCTGGACAACCTCGCGCTGAGCAATCAGGGTGAGCTGGTGGTCAACGAAGGCTCCTTCGCTGGCAACGTGGAGCTGGACAGCCTGCTGGCCCGTGGTGCCGGTGCCGTGCATCGCATCAAGGGCGACGCTCAGATCACGCCGCTGCCGGTGGCTACAAGCTCTGCTGAAGCTCTGCAAGGCCTTGAAATGAGCAAGGATATCATCGAGCGGCGCACTGGCATTTCGAGCCGTACGCAGTCGCTCAAGGCCGATGCATTGCAGAACACGGCTACTGGCGCAAGCATCATGGAAGAGGCCATCAATCAGCGGCTCGAGCTTATCGCCCGCGTGTACGCTGAAACCTTCTTCAAGCCTCTGGGCCGCTATCTGCTCCACCTGATCCACTGCTATCAGGATAAGAGCATACAGCTGAGACTGAAAGGCCGGTTCATGGAGTTCAACCCGCAGACGTGGGACCCGGACATGGATATCAGCGTTGCTGTGGGGCTGGGCACGGGCAACCGTTCCCGTCTGGTGGGCGCGTATACGCAGATTCTGCAGATTCAGCAGCAGTTTATGGTACAGCTGGGGCAGAACTCACCCGTCAAGCTGAGCAATATCGTCTACACCTGCCATAAACTTGCAGAGGCCGCCGGTCTGGAAGCTCCGGAACGTTTCTTTGGCACGGAAGAACAGGCCAGGATGGCGGAGCAGGCTCTTGCCAAACAGCCGCCCAAGCCCACGCCCGAACAGCAGAAGATACAGCTTGAACAGCAGAAGGCGCAGGCCAAGATGCAGATAGACAAGCAGAAGGTGCAGACAGAAGCCGAACGCAAGGCCTTTGAAACGCAGGCCAAGATCGCGCTGGAGCGGCAGAAGCTGGAAGGGCAGATGGCCATGAAGAAGAACGAGCAGGCTATGGAGTTTCTGCTGGACCGCACGAAGCTTCAGCAGGGTGAGAACTCGCCCGGCCTGACGAACATCAGGGAGCGCGTATGACGCACGAAGACAGGCAGGCCGCGCTTGAAGCCGGCCGCATACTCAACAGCGACGTCTTTAACCGCGTGTGGGATGAGCTTGACGCCAAGGCCGTGGAAGCGTGGCGCGCTGGCAAGACGCAGGAACAGCGTGAGGAATGCTATGCCGTGGTGAAAGTGCTGGCACAGGTGAAAGACAAGTTTTTCAGCATGTTGCAGGACGCCGCGTTTGCAGAAAGTGGTAAAGATGAAGCAATAAACGCCGCGCTCAAGACTGCGAAAACGCGGCGCAACCGCAAATCTGGGGGATAAACCATGAGCGAAGAGATCAAAGAGACCGTAGAAAGCGGCGATAGCGGCGAACTGTACGACGTGGGCGACATTGCCGATGTTTTCATGGCCGGTGAAGAGGCCGCCATGAATGAGGAGCCTGCTGCAGAAGAGGCTTCTGCCGAACAGGGTGAACAGCCTGCCGAAAGCGTGCCCGACGTGCCGGAATATCCCATGCCTGAGGGCTGGGAAAAGGCTATGTGGGATGGCGCGGCTCCGGAACTGCGCGGCAAGGTGGACAGCATGGTCAAGGCTCACGCTGAGGCCCTGTCTGCCAAGGAAAAGGCCATGCAGGAGGCCGCGGCTCAGCATCGTGAACAGGTCATGAAGGCCAATGCCGAGATGCAGACCTCGCTGGGCATCATGCGCCGCGTGGTGGAAGGCGAGTTTGCTGGCATCAACTGGGCGGAACTCGCTAAGAGCGACCCGGCCCTGTACGTCGACCTACAGGCTCAGTATCAGCAGCGTATGAGCGCGATACAGCAGATGCAGAAAAACGTGGCCGCACAGAGCGCGCAGATCGCGCAGATGCAGGCCGCCGAAGCTCAGAAAGCGATAGAATCGGAACTGGCTTCGACTCTGCCGCGTGTACGCGCTCTGGTGGGTGCGGACTACACCGGCGAGAGCTTCCGCAACGAGCTTGTGGCGTATTTGCAGAAATCCGGCGTGCCCATGGCGGCTGTTGGAGCCATGAGCAAGGGCTATGAGCTGGAACTGGCCACCAAGGCCATGCTTTATGACAAATTTCAGTCGGCAAGAGAGGCCGCCGCCGCCAAGGTTGCCTCTGCACCGGCTGTGCAGGTTCCGCGCGGTGCGGCTCCTGTGGATGGCGGCGACAAGCTCAAACAGGCTCGTGCTCGCCTCGATCGTAACCCGAACGACCTCGACGCAATCGCGGGTCTGTTCGAAGCCATGTAACCTGAGGAGGTTCTATTATGGCTGTTGTTTCTGGTCAGCTGAAAGACGCGAGCATCAACGGAAAGCCTCGCGATCTGATGGACGAAATCTTCCGCATTTCTCCTACCGACACTCCCTTCCTTACCATGTGCGGCAAGGCCGACGCCTCGCAGACCCTGCACGAATGGCAGACTGACGAACTGCGCGCCCCCGGTGCTAACAGCCGCCTTGAAGGTGCTGATACTACCGAATTCGTAGCTACCAGCACCACCGAACTGAGCAACAAGACTCAGATCCTTTCCGTGGCCTGTCAGGTCTCCGGCACTGCCGAAGCCGTGAAGCAGGCCGGCGTGAGCAAGCAGATGGCCTATCAGATGGCCATGCGCTCCAAGGAACTCAAGAAGGACCTTGAATACGCTCTGCTTTCCAACCAGAAGGCCGCTTCTGAAACCGGCTCTACCGGCCGCCTGATGACCGGCCTGCCCGCCTGGTTCTACGAAGAGGGCACCTATGATGTGGCCGGCACCGCTCCTACCGCCTCTGCCGCCGCTGTTGCCGGTACTTCCCGCGCCGTGACCGAAGACATGGTCAAGGACATGATGCAGGCCATTTACATTGCGGGCGGCAACCCTGACCGCATCATGGCCGCTCCTGCCCAGCGTCGCGTGCTCAGCGAAGTGCTGAACGGCGGTGCTACCCGCATGGAGAACGTGGAAGACAAGAAGGTGCACGCCACTGTTGACGTGTATGTGAGCGACTTTGGCACTCTGAAGCTGGAAGCCAACCGCGTGCAGGCCGCCGTGCCCTACGCCCAGAACTGCCTGTTCTTCCTTGATCCCCAGTACTGGAAGGTGGCTTATCTGCGCGGCTTCCAGACCAAGGAACTGGCCCGCACCGGCGACAGCATCAAGAAGGACATCATCGTGGAATGCACCCTTGAAGCCCGTCAGCCCAAATCCAGCGGCATGATCGCCGACATCAAGGCCTCTGCCTAGTACATCCCCCGCTAGGTAGCGGCGGCCCCTGCTTCGTATGAGGCGGGGGCTTTTTTTCTTGACGAAATCGCTGGAATTAGCGCATAAAGAAGGGGCAGAGGGTGTTGACGCACTCCCTGCCCCGTAGGGCCAGTTCCTACGGTTTACAGTTTGAGAAACTGCTCCATGTTTCCGGCCCCTAGAGAGGTAACAGCTCCCCAGGGGCCACTGTTATTTAATCAGCCTGGAAAGAATCCAGCCACCGATAACAGAGGCAAGAACACCGGCAAGGGTGTTCCAAAGGAACTGCTCCATGAGCTTCACCTCCTTTGCAGGAGCTGGCCCACCAAAAACCGCTATCGTTAAAAAATATGGAAATCAAGCCCTCGTACCTTTGTGGTGCGGGGGCTTTTTTTGTATGCCGCGCTCTGTAACCGTGCGATAATGCAAGCAAAAGGAGGGCCGATTATGGCTATCAAGGATTACAGTACCGACCCGGATATGAACACGACGATATCGGGAATCAACATCGCAGAAGGCTGTGCCCCCAGCGGCATCAATAACGCCATCCGGCAGCTTATGGC
>CAYZZJ010000067.1:0-10112 GCA_964482885.1 uncultured Ruminococcus sp.
CTACGCTTTCCTCCATTTTTATTTTCCATTTTCTATTTCCGTTTTCGCCCTCTCGCTGTACCTTTGTACAGCTTCGGGACGAAGAACGAAAATTTCCACACCAAACTCCCTCGCTCGTGGGCTGGGTGCCTCTGTCCTTGCTTGGTTGCCATGCCAACCTGTGCAATATTTAGATGAAAAAGCAGGCTCACGGCGACCTGCGATAAAGCAGGTTGCCGAACTAAGTTTGCCCTTGTGGGCAAGTGAAGTTTACTGCGTAAGTGAAGTTATCCTACGGATAGTGAAGTTTTGCCTTCGGCAAAGTGGGCAAACTTAACTTCACTTGGACACAATTCCAAACTTCACTGCAAAGCAACTTCACTTTTGCGATAGCAAAAACTTCACTCTTTTACCGCCCGAAAAAAGATATGTTACGAACAGTATAACACACTATACCTTGCAGGCAAGGTGGTTTGCAAAAAAGGACGAGAAAATTCTCGTCCTTTTTGATTGCTATAAAACTGCTTTGCGGTAGGAACCCTCACGCCCGCCTTTCTTTTTTCTATAATTATCAAAAGCTCGACTAGCACCCAAGCAAAGAAAGAGGCACCTGATAAGGGCTAGGCAGATTGGTGGGAGAATCTTCGTTATTCGAGGTGATAGGCGTACAAAAGTACGTCGAACCTCGAAAACGGAGATAAAAAATGGAATTTTAATCGATGGAGGAAAACGTAGTTTTCCAACCTTAATATACTTGCATGGCGCAAAGGAAAAGGGTGAGGTACAATGTACCCCACCCAAAAATTATTCCATTTTTGGTCTCACCCAATATGGCAGACCTTATCCCCGCTTAGGGAACAAAGGAGAGCAACTCCTTCAATACCACCGATACAATCGCAGTGAAGCCGCAGTTCGCGCCAAGAGAGCCAATCATCGAGGTCGCCTGTGCAATCTCGGAATTTGCGGTCTCGACAGCCGTCTTGTACGCCTCAAGCTCGGTCTGGTACTGTGCTATCGCCTCGGCGAGCTGATCGACGCCCTCAACAGATGCGTCAACGCTTGCGTAGAGGAGAGTTGCACGAACGAGCTTCTCGTAGTAGCCGTCCTCGCCGTACTCGTCTCTTGCGGCGGGCATTTCGGTCATAACGCAGATTACGAACTCAAGCGAAGCATTCTCGATAGCATCAAGCTCTGCCTCGAGAGCATCGTATCTTACGATAGCCTCCTTTACGTCGTCGCTGCTGATGTTCATCGAGTAGTAGTAAGGCATAGCCTCGTTAAGAAGCGCGCGCTTCTCCACGTAGGTGATAGCCGTGTCAAATCTCTTAACCGCATTTACAAAGTAAATGGTGTTCTGGTTAAGAAGCTCCTCGTAGTTTTCAGCCTGTAGCTCAAGCTCTGCCTCGTATGCGGTGTACTTCTTAAGTATAGTGTAAAGCTCGGGTCTGTCCGAGGTGACGCGGTATTCCCCTGCCGCAATGCCGCAGATAGGACAAGCGGGTCTTGCTATATCCTCGACCTTTCCCGAATAGGGAACAGCGCATGCGGTGCATGCCTCGTTCTCACAGGTAAGCTCTACGTAGAAGTCGACGTTCTCATTGTTGAGATAACGCTGAATGTAGGAGATAATACCCTTCTTCTCGATGAAGGAGGAGGTCTTTGCAAACTCCTCGAACTGAGCCGATATAGCCTCTATATGCTTGCCCTGAAGAATGGTGTAATAGTATTCGTTCATAGGCTCGAAGCGAGCGAGCGCCATATCGACGGTAGTGCCGTCATCGAGAGAACCAAAGGGATTGTATGCTCCGCCGTCAATTCTCGCACGAATGAGGTTTACGTAATTCTCTATGAAAAGGTAGGTCTCGTTATTTGCTATCTCCTCGGGAGTGGTAGCGTTCTCAATAAATGTAAGATGCCAATCCGCCTCGTCGGGATATTTCTCGGTAATGTAGTTGATAGTCAGAATAAGCGACTTAGCGTTAGCGTTAAGGATAGCGTTATTTATCTTGGTGGGAGCGTTCTCATAGGTGACCGTGTAATGCCTGTTGAACAGAGCGTATCCCGGCTCGGTAAGAAGATCAAAATTGAGACCGTCGGAAATAAGCTGGGTTGCCGCAGCGTACTTGGACTGAAGCATTGTAGCGCTCGACATTCTCTCGATAATATCCATATTGGTATTAAAGCTGAGTATAGCCTGATCCTGCTCTATTCTCTCAAGAGAGGAGGAATAAACGGCAAGCAGCTTTTCGTAGTCAAGCACGTCGCAAAGCTTGAAGGAAACGCTGACGTCAGCCGCGCTCTCGTCCGCAGTTCTTATACCGAACCAGAGCAGGTCACCCTCGGAAACTATCATCTCGATAGCACCCGAGCCAACAGTGCTGACGCCGTCGGCATTGTAGCCTCTGCCGATAACGGCACCGTCTGCGATCACGTTAAGAATTCCGCTCTTGGGCGCGGTATACTTGTAGTATGCCCACTCGGATCCGCCCACGTAAGAAAGAGCGTTGCTTGTACGGTCAACGATATAGGGGGCTTCGGCAGTGCCGAGACCTCTCGTAGCGGTGACGGTAAACTTCATTGTAACGGCAGAGGATCCGATTTTGGTGGGATTTCCTACACGGAAGATGATCTTATCTCCGGCCTCTACCGCAATAGTAGCGCTCTGAACGCCATCACAAAGCTCATCAACGGATGCGCCGTAAGCAATCTTAAAGTTCGTGTCAATAACCGATACGTCGATAACGCCGTCCGTCTTCGCCTCGTAGAGATAATACTTGTAGGTTCCTGCAGCCGTATTCTTCGCATAGCTTGCAGAGTGAGTAAGCGTGTTGGTTACGTGAGAGATAAGATAAGGACTCTCCTCGCTGCCGTCGCCGTCCAGCGCGTACTGTACCTTATCCGGAGCATCGACAACGCGGGTAAGCGTCGCGCTGACCTGTATTTCCTCGGACGCAACAGAGCCGTCCTCGGTCTTGACGCCGAACCATACCTCGTCACCGGGATGTACGATCATAATTGCCGAGCGCTCGACAAGCGGAGTGAGGGCATCCGCAGAAGCACCCATGGCAACTGCAACTCCTTCGCCGGGCGCGGAGAAGGTGAAGATGCCGTATTCGGTAGCAACGTACTTGTAGTATGCCCAATCCTTACCGAAGTGATCGGTGTAAGAGAGGGGGTGGTTTCCGTGCGTAAGCACGTAAGGAGTTCCCTTAAGACCGTTACCCTCGGTAATATCAAGGAAATCGTCGCCCGCCTTGAGCAAATAATCTCCTTTAGAATTGATGAACGTATCAACCTTGCCTATAAGAGTAGTTCTGTTGCTGATGGAGGTAGAGGTGGGGGCGTGAGCGCTCCCAACTACCGCCTCAAGCAGCGTTTTATATTCAAGAATGTTGGAAATCTTGTATTCAAGGATTATGTCAAACGGATCATAAGCGTAATAATCGTTTACCGCCTTGATAACGCTCTCCTTAAAAGCGGGATCGGCGATAGAGTTGGTCGCGGCGGTGTATTCTATCGTTCCGTCGGATTTAAGAACACCGAACTGCGATGCAAGTCCGCTTGCCTCATCATACGCAAGAACGCAGTCGGGAACCCTGATGAACACCTCGTCACTGCCTGTGCGCTGCATATAGTTGCAGAGGTATACGAATCTTTCCGCAATACTCATTCTCTCCTTGTAGGTCTTATCACAGATAGATCCCTGGAAGCCGATGTATATGTTATCGAAGCAGACCTCGCCGGAGGAGTTAGCCGCGTTACCTACACGCATGTTGTAGGGAATGTAATCGTAGTCCTTATGGTTACCGCGGACGTAGCCGACGAATGCGTAGTCCACGTACAGCCTCGACTGGTTGATATTTGCTACCTCACAGACAAGGGAGATGTGCGTCCACTCACCGGGAACGACAGCCCCGGGAGCGATTACCGTACCCTCATCGTCCTGGATATCACCGTTACCCTTGAGAGCAAACCATTGGTTGGTACCATCCGATGGTCTTGACTGGAAGTTGACGGTAGCCGGCAGAGTGCTGAAGCTCGTTACGTCAAACTCCATAACGAATCTGTCAACCGCACCCTCGAAGGTAAGAGTGAAGTATGTGGCGGAATAAGACGATCCCGTTGCACTTGACAGCGCGCCGTCGTAATGCATGGCAAGATAGGTATTCACACTACCGTCGGGGAGCGTCTCGGTCTCCTTACCGTATCGGTTATTAAGAGCAGTGCCGTTGCTGTTATATCCCTTGTTGTTGGAAACGGTGGGAAGGTTAACAGCACCCTCAAAGTTATTATTCATGGAAGCCTTAGCGGTGTAGTCCACCGTTCTCGCCTCTGCAAGCAGAGCCTGATATCTCGCATTCTTCGACTCGGTATAAAGAGTCGTAAGAGCATCAACGTTCGTCTTCAGAGTCGCATAATCGGTGGCATCGGTGTCGAACACTCTGTTTGCGAAGAAGCTATGTACTTTCTTATACGCAGCGTCAGCCTTAGCGGCAGCGAGGTCGTTGCCCTTTATATCCTTTTGGCTGACCGCCTCGTAAAGCTTGTTTGCAAGCTTCATGTTTGAAGCGTGGGTAGCCGCAAGAGTAGCCGCAAGACGGCTGTCCTGCTGCCCTGCCTCGTTGTTAAACGCGCTGTTATACCACCCGTCAGACTTCTCGGCATATTTGACCGCAGTATCAAGGGTGGTACCCGTCTTTGCTATCTCGGCAAGATAGAGGTTAATGATGTCAACCTTAGCCGTCTGATATGCGGCACTAATGGCATCATATCCCTCGCTCTCGGGGTCAACGGGGTAGTTTGAGAGATAAGTCTCAACCTCCGTCAGCGCCTCCTCCTTAAGCTCAAGGGTATCTGCCTCGGTCGCTTTGGTCACAAGCTCTCCGAGCTTAGCGACATCACCGGTATAAACGGGATTTGCCAGCACGGCAACGACTACACCGACCGAAATCAGAGCGATAATCAGAAGTGCTATACCTATTTTCTTAGCGTTCTTCATGTTTTTCTCCTTACGTACGAGGTATATGGTAAAATTTAATTAATAATATAATTATTTTTCTCAATTATAGCACTCGCGCGCACTAAATTCAATCTACTTTGAAATATTTATGCAAAACGCCTAAAAAAATCTCCGATTTATATAAAGAAAAAAGAGACGAAAATCAGAATCTTCGTCTCAAAGAAGTGGAACGTATCAATGAAGTTAAACGTATGCACTCGCAAATTACTATAACAGGTCCGGTTTGCACGGTAAAAGTTATGAATTCGCAGCGCGAATGTGATGAGCCTCGCTTCGCTCGGCGTTATAATTTTGCCGACGCAAAAGTTATGATATGATTGCCTCTCTAACCTTAAACGTGGCTACGCCACTTATCACTGCGAGCTGTGCGAGCATCATAACTACGCGTAGCATATCATAACTTGCCGATAGGCAATCATAGTTGGATAAGCGCTTCCGCGCTTATCCGTGCTTCCAATATTTTCGCTCCAGCGTCCTGTACATTATCGCCTCTGCCACGTGGTCCTCGGTTATCTCCGCCGACCCGTCAAGATCGGCTATCGTCCTCGCGACCCTCAGCACTCTGTCGTGGGCGCGGGCGGAGAAGCCCAGCGACTCAAAGGCGTTCTTCATGAGCGCCGAAGCCTCCTCGCCGAGCTTACAATGTCTGCCGATCATCTTAGGCGGCATATTCGCGTTCAGAAGTCCGGGAGCATCTCCCGTGGCAATAAGTCTTTCATTTGCAAACGCCCTTGCGGCGTTGACGCGCGCCCTGATAACCTCGGAGCGCTCACCCGTCATGGTCTTTCTCGATATATCGTCGTAGGAAACCGAAGGCAGCTCAATCTCTATATCAATTCTGTCGAGCAGCGGCCCGGAAATTTTCTCTAAGTATTTGGTGCGCGCCTGCGGCGTGCAGGTGCATCTGCGGTTGGCATCTCCGAAATATCCGCACCTGCAGGGGTTCATCGCGCAAACGAGCATAAAGGACGCAGGGTACTTCACCTTCGCGGCGGCGCGTATAACCGTCACCACACCGTCCTCAAGCGGCTGTCGCAGAGCCTCGGTGACGTTCTTCGGGAACTCGGGCAGCTCGTCAAGGAACAAGACGCCGTTATGCGCGAGGGATATTTCGCCCGGGCGCGGGTACGTACCGCCGCCGACAAGTCCAACCATCGTAACCGTGTGGTGGGGCGAGCGGAAGGGTCTGTCGGTTACAAGCCCCGAGCGGAGATTTCCGCCGACCGAATGTATCTTCGTGGTTTCGAGTGCCTCCTCGAAATCCATATCCGGCAGTATCGAGGATAGCCTCTTTGCCAGCATGGATTTTCCCGTACCGGGCGGACCTATCATAAGCACGTTATGACCGCCCGCCGCGGCTATCTCGAGCGCGCGCTTTGCCTTAAGCTGACCGCACACCTCGGCAAAATCGGGTGCATCGGCGTGATTTGAAAGGTCGATATTTGCAAGCTCGGAGGGCGCAGGCTCGATTGGAGCGGTTGCCTTAAGATGCTCTATGAGCTGGCGCAGGGTTTCAACGGGATAGACCGTAATTCCCGCAACGACTGCCGCCTCCTTCGCGTTATCCTTCGGCACGTAGACCTCGCGCCTTCCAAGATCTCGCGCGGAAACAACCATGGGCAGAACTCCGCTGACCGCCCTTACCTCTCCCGAGAGCGACAGCTCTCCGATAAGGCACTTGTCCGAGAAGTCCATCTCCTTCGGTATTACACCGTCACATTGAAGAATGGCGCACATTATGGCAAGGTCAAACGCCGTTCCCTCCTTCTTAACGTCGGCGGGAGCGAGATTTATCATCATATCGAGCGCGGGAAATACGTATCCGCTGTTCTCACAGGCGGCTCGCACTCTGTTTTTGGCCTCCTTGACCGCGGCATCGGGCAGACCGACAAGCTCAAAGGCGGGAATCCTGTCCCACGCACTGCACTCGACGGTGACCTCATAGCCCTCTATCCCTATTACGCCCGAGGAATATATTTTAGAAAGCATCGGGAATACCTCGTTTCTTATACGTCGGCAGAGCTGCTGCCGCACCGCGCGCCGTCGCGCGCCTCGATTATATTATACTCCCTCGCTGCCGATAAATCAAGTGTCAACTTGACAAGCGCGCGACCAAGGGTTATAATTAAAGAACATTTGGAGCGGTATCAGGGCGCCGAGCTTTACGCCAAGCCTTTATATGCCGCCCACGACGGAACGGAGATTAAAATGAAGCTGATAAAAAACGTCAGGCTGTACGGCAGAGCCGTAGATATAGCCGTTGAGGACGGAAAAATTATAGAAATAGGCAATATTGAGGGCGCGGGTGTCGACTTCGGCGGCGCTAAGATCTACCCCGGTCTTATCGACACGCACAGCCACGGCTGTATCGGCGAGGACACGATGGGCGGCAACGTCGCGGCTATGGCTCGCTGGGAGCTGTCGCAGGGTGTCACCACCTGGTATCCCACCACAACGACCATGTCGGAGGCGGATATTATTGCCGCAACCGAGGCGGATATAAATATCGAGGGCGGCGCAAATATTCCGGGCTTCCACCTTGAAGGTCCCTTCATCAACGCGAAGTATAAGGGCGCGCAGAACGAGGCATTTATAATCCCGCCGAGCCTTGAGCTTCTCAAAAAGTGCAAGAACGTAAAGAAAATCAGCCTTGCCCCCGAGGCAGAGGGCGCGATAGACTTCATCAAAGGGTGCGGAATAGTCGTTTCGCTCGGTCACACCGACACCGATTACGATACCGCCATGGCGGCGTTTGACGCGGGGGCAACCTGCCTCACCCACACCTACAACCGCATGCCCGGCATACACCACAGAAATCCCGGCCCGATAGGCGCAGGCTGTGCGCACGGCGGTGTCTTTGCCGAGCTTATTTGCGACGGGAAGCACGTACACGAGGCGTCTGTAAAGATGCTTATCAGGATATTCGGCGAGGACCACGTGGTCCTCATCAGCGACTCCATGTCCGCGACGGGTCTCGGTGACGGCGAATACGAGCTTAGCGGCCTACCCGTGTCGGTTAAAGACGGCTACGCGAGGACCGAGGACGGCGCTCTCGCAGGCTCTACCTCTACCCTTTTCGACTGCGTTAAGGTAGCTATCTCCTTCGGTATTCCCGAGGAATCAGCTGTCAAAATGGCGAGCGAGGTCCCCGCAAGGCTTATGGGTCTTAACAAGGGCAGAATCGAGGTTGGCTACGATGCAGATTTCATCATAGTCGACGACAGCTTTAATCTCATTCGCGCGATAGCGCGCGGCGAATTTTAACGGAGGCTCGGCGAAGCTGTGAAGGAAGAAAGCATCTACACAAGAACCGAGGCAATACTCGGCACCGAGGCAATAAAGCGGCTGCGCGCGGCGAGAGTTATCGTATTCGGTGTCGGCGGTGTCGGCGGCTTTGCCACCGAGGCGCTAGCACGAGCAGGCGTCGGACACATCACCGTCGTAGACTCGGACAAGGTATCAATCTCCAACCTTAACAGACAAATTATTGCCACGCAAGAAACCGTCGGAATGTATAAAACCGATGCAATTATGCAAAGAATTATTAGCATAAACCCCGATATCGAAGTAAAACCACTTAGAATTTTCTATGGCGAGGAAATGGCAAGCGATATTGTTTTCTCAGACTATGACTACGTCCTTGACTGCATTGACAGCGTGCGCTCAAAGCTGCTTCTCATCGAGAGCGCTGTGGCAGCAGGCGTGCCCGTAATATCCTCTATGGGCACGGGCAACAAGCTTGACCCGACAAGGCTCTCGGTGACGGATATATCAAAAACGCACACCGACCCCCTTGCGAAGGTGGTACGCACCGAGCTTCGCAAGCGAGGAATAAACCACCTGAAGGTGGTATTCTCGGACGAGCCACCCCTCGAATCCTCAGCGGGTCGCACCCCCGGCAGCGTTCCCTTCGTTCCCTCCGTCGCAGGCTTGATAATGGCGGGCGAGGTAATTCGCGATCTGATCGCGAATTAATCACGACTTTGGCGTGTATATCATCAGCCCTTTGGGCTGTATATCACCAATCCGCACCGCGGATTGCATATCATCAGCCGCAGACTGTATATCATCACCCCTTCGGCGTGTACAAAGTTGGCTCTGCCGCATACAGTACATTTACTTTAACACTGGTGTCGGCTTTGAATAGTTCGACAATACAAAATAACAAAACCTTCAGGGTGAGGCACACTATGCCTCCCCCTTTACTTTTTTTATAACGACGGCGTTTTTCTTTACCGTTATTTCCACGGCATCACCGAGTGCGATACGCAGCATCGCTCTCAAATCCTTTGGAATAACGATACGTCCGAGGTTGTCTATTTTACGAATTATTTTAATTTCCATCTTCACAACTCCCACAAGCTTTTAGTTCTATTTTAGAACTGTAAGTACATTATATCACACATATATTGTCGAAACAACGCGAATTATGGGAGTAAAAAAGAAGAACCCTTGCAGGCTCTCCTTAATCAAGATATTCAATATACGTGTCTATCAATGCCTCGAGCGCCACGCGCTGACGCGGGGTCAGCCTTTCAAGCCTTGAGCCTATCTGCTTGTCACCGTATAAATTACGCGTAGACACGGAGTCACGAAGAAGGT
This sequence comes from uncultured Ruminococcus sp., assembly GCA_964482885.1. GTDB lineage: Bacteria > Bacillota > Clostridia > Oscillospirales > CAG-272 > UBA1740. Next base: position 9,602 of record CAYZZJ010000067.1, read on the forward strand.
AATCTGCGGATACGTCCAACACCTCGACAAGCCTTATAAACACCTGCATACTCGGCATCTTAAGCCCACGCTCGATCTGACTGATATATTCAAGAGTAACGTCAACCTTCTCTGCCAGCTGCTCCTGCGTCAGCCCCTGCATTTTTCGGGTTTCTTTAATTCTTCCACCCATCGTAAGCTTATCCAAACCATCGCCTCCCGTGCTATCAGTTCAAATTTGATACTACTATTATAAGGCGACAGCGTAGCAATTTGAACGAACTACCAATTCTTTAATAGAACCGACAGTTCTAAATCTAAAAAAGTCCTCGGCACAGCCGAGTGTTTTCCGCTACAAAGCCAGCCACGCACCCAAGCAAGGACAGAGGCACCGATAAGGTCTAGGCAGATTGGGATGAGAATCTTCGTTCTTCGAGGTGATAGGCGTACAAAAGTACGTCGAGAGGGCGAAAACGGAGATACTCCTTGTGTGCCTAGACGACACTTCGTGTCTTGCATAGCTATGCTATGC